>JAURJU010000065.1 GCA_030832085.1 Chitinophagales bacterium
AGTGGCGCAAACAACCAAAACCGGATTTGTTTTCCTTTTTGAGCGAGAAACTGGAAAGCCGCTTTTTCCGGTGGATGAAGTGCCGGTTGACTACATGAGCCCACTCAAAAACGAAAAGCTTTGGCCTACCCAGCCCATGCCGCGTTTGCCACAACCCATTGTAAGACAGGCTTTCAACCATGCTGATTTGAACAAGCTGGTCAGCGATTCCAGCTTCCGCAACATCGAAAAAAGATTCCTTGGCTACCGTTCCGGTAAAATGTTCAATCCTCCATCAACTGAAGGAACAATCATTTTACCTGGATACGATGGCGGTGCAGAATGGGGTGGGCCTGCGTTTGACCCGAAAACAAAACTCCTTTATGTCAATGCCAATGAAATGAGCTGGGTCTTGAACATGGTTGAAAACAAGCCGGATCCCAAAAAGGTGAAAACAAACCTTGAAGCAGGTGCAACCCTCTATACCCAACATTGCATGGGTTGCCATGGCCCTGAAAGGCTTGGTGGTGGTGATTATCCTTCGATTGTTGGGGTTGAAAAAAAATACACGGTACAATCACTTATCCAATTGATTACCACGGGAAGAAGGATGATGCCCGGCAACAACAGCTTAAGCAGCGTAGAAAAAAATGCCATCGCTGCATTTGTCCTGAACCTAAAAGAGGAACAGCAAAAACCATTCGCTGGAGCAGCAGCAAAAAATACAGCGGCGCCAAAACAAGGTTATGGATTTACAGGATACAACAAGTTTCTAACGCCTGAAGGATTTCCTGCGATTCAACCACCTTGGGGATCATTGACCGCCATCAACATGAATACGGGCCAGCACGAATGGAAAATACCATTGGGAGAATTTGAGTCATTGAAAGCGAAGGGCATTCCCGCAACCGGCCGCGAAAACTACGGCGGTCCGGTGGTTACAGCCGGTGGCCTAATTTTTATTGGCGCCTCCGCGGACGGAAAGTTCAGGGCCATCAACAAACGAACAGGAAAAATTCTGCTCGAACTTGACCTCCCAGCTCCGGGTGTAGCCACTCCATCTGTCTATGCGGTGAATGGAAAACAATTTGTTGTCATTGCCTGCGGCGGCTCTAAATGGGAAGGCAAATCCAGCGATGCCTATGTGGCGTTTGCGTTGAAAGATGATTAAGCAATCGTGGCTCTCGGATTTTCCTCACCCCGTATAACTATAACATTTTCCTAAATCTTTTTACGCAAGCAAGTGGGTAACTTGAATGGTGCAAAATGGCAACTGATTCAAAACCACCGAACAATTATACATGCGTATTTTTTTGATGGCCTCGCTGGTTTTTTATTCCATCAATGCAAGCGCACAATCCATCCCTGCAATTACTGGAAGCAGCTTCAAGGCATCAGAAGCCAAAATATTTTTGGATCACCACAACAAAGTGCGCGCATCGGAGAGACCAGAGGGAAAATGGTTGGGCATTATACCCAAATGGTTTGGAGCAGTACCCGTGAGGTGGGGGCAGGTGTCGCACACTGCCCAAGTGGCGCCATCATTGTGGTAGCCAGTTACCATCCGGCAGGAAATATGGTTGGTTCGGTTCCATATTAAATCGAATTTCCATTGCAATGAATTTAAAAGTAAACTTTCATTCCCTCTATTTTTGATTCTGAAACAAAATTTCATCCATTTAAATGATATTGCAGCACCACAAGTAGAAACCAATGAAAATACTGATCACCGCAGACTGGCACCTGGGAAAAAGATTGCACCTGGAAGATTTTAGCCAAGACATGGAGCAGTTTTTGAAATGGTTGCTCAAACATATCGAGGAAAATGAGATTGACCTGTTGCTGGTGGCAGGTGATGTTTTTGACCAGAACAATCCCTCTAACGAGGCCACCAAACAATACTATGACTTTTTGATCAGGCTGCACCAGACAGGATGCAAGGCCATCATCACTGCTGGCAACCATGATTCTCCCTCTTTTCTGGACACCCCATCCTCTTTGTTGCAGTCCCTGGGCATCAGGGTGATAGGGCGCTTCCCGGGGATGGACCGGCTTGACCAGGTTTTGCTGCCCATAAAAGACAGGTCCGGCAACAGCGAAGTGGTGGTTGCGGCCATCCCTTTTCTTCAGGACCGTTTCATTCGCCAAGTGGGTGAAAGCGAGGGCATCAAGGAAATTGATGGCAAGATCAGAGAAGGAATGCGCAGGGTGTTCACCGGCATCGGCACAGAAATGAAAAAACAATATCCCAACCACCTGCACATCGGAATGGCGCACCTGCATGCGCAAGGCACAAAAGCCAGTGAGGCCGAGAGGGAAATCCAGATTGGGAACGAACTGGGCATCCCAGCTGATGCACTAGACCAATTCAATTACCTGGGCCTTGGCCATATCCATACCGGGCAGGCCGTGATTGAGGGAAGGATTCATTATGCCAGCAGCCCGATTTCACTGGGCTTTTCAGAGAATATTTACAAGCACAAACTCATCCGGCTCGACACCGACGGAGCCACCATACGCCAAACTTTTGTTCCTGTTCCAAGGTTCAGGTCGCTTTATCAGGTAAAAGGATCCCTGCAGGAAGTGGAGGCCAAACTGGCTTTGCTGCAATGCAAATACCAATTTGATGCGCTGCTGGACCTGAACATCGATGAGGAAACCTACGACCCAATGGTCATGCCAAGATTGGAAGCCTTGAAAAATGAA
>JAURJU010000066.1 GCA_030832085.1 Chitinophagales bacterium
CAAATGACAATATAAAAATACTGCTCCAGTAAACCCATTCGGATCCCCATCCCCAGGCGATAGAAAGGTCATATACTTCCATAACAATGTAAACATAGCTGATGTACAAAACAATGGTTACCAATTCAATCATCAGGTTGATTCTTGTATTGCCTGTTCCGGTGACAGCATTCAAGCAGACGGTGGAAACAGACATCATCAAAATGGCAACCGATACGATTCTCAACACAGGGATGGCCATGGCAAGAAAAGCTGCATCGTCATTGAAAATGCTGAGAATTTCCTTGGTGAAGCATTGAACAGGGATAAAGATGATCAGCGTTGAGCCAGTGCTCAAGGTGATGATCCTGCCAACAAGTATCATCACCCGCTTGCTCATTCCTTGTCCGATGACGTTGGAAACCATTGTGGTAGCTGTGGCGGCAAACGCCCAGATGAAAATACCATAAAACCCAAAGAGAAGCCGCATCAGTTGACTTACGTCCAATGCCAGCATCCCGTCATGCGACACGAGGATGAAGAAAAACTCCCAACTGATAATACTGACGGCATATTGCATGATGATGGGAGAGGATTGAACCAATATGGTCTTGCTGATTTCCCAGTTGAATTTTAGGTTGTCAAAGAGTTTGAACCTGACGTTCATGCCTTTTGCATTGATGATGGCAAAGACCACCACCATACCAATGCATTCTGCACTGATGCTGGCATACGCTGCCCCATTGAATCCCATTTTGGGCATGCCCAGGTTCCCAAAAATCAACCCATAGTCAAGAACAACATTTGAAATGGTTTCTGCCAATGTTCCCCAAATCAGCAACTTGCTTTGGTTGGTTCCCACAAGAAGGGCATTGCGCATTTGATAAATGTAAAGGAACGGAAGTCCCCAAATCCTGATGAACAAGAATCCAGTGGATTGCTTGGCAAGTGCGGGGTCAGTAAAACTTCCAAAGATCAATGGGGCAAAAGCATATGTGCAGATGATGCCCAACAGGGCAATTGCCAATGTCAGATAGACGCTTTGCATGAAAAGGCCACCGATTTCTGAGGTTCTGTCTTGTCCGGCCCTTCGGGACACCAGGGATTGCAAGCCGTTGTTGAGTCCGTAGCCAATCACAGAAAAGACCAAGTAGTAGACTCCAGTAACGCCGGATGCCCCCATAAAGCCAGGGCCCAATTTGGAAAGGAAAAAACTATTGATCAGGAAATTGAATTGTGGAACCAATATGGCAAAACTGATTGGAATTGACATTTGAAGGATCTGCCGATAGCTAATGTTCAACTTTAAACTTTCTTCCATACTTTTCTCTTGTCAGCTGTGCCATAATGAACACAGCGCAAACCTACAGTTTCCCCGGCGCTTTTAACCGGTAAAAGCATTAAATTTGTTCCATGGTTCAACCAATGATGCGACCGGCCTTTTCATATCGCAACACTGCTGCAGGCTATTCTCAGGAGAAAGGCAGCAAGCTTTGCATTGAGCTTGGACAATTCCACGTTGGTTTGACCATCAGCGATCCTTTAGGAACCGAGACGGTTGCCTTTGACCTCTATAGTTCAAAACAAAAAATAAATTCAGCTTTTTTACAAGCTGTTCTTTCTTCTGAATTGATCGCAGGAATTGATTTTTCGGATGTGGTGATGGTTCATAACCAGAAAGAAATGGCCCTTGTGCCTTCAGTTTTTTACGCACAACACCTTGACAAAGTCATTCTTGAGACCATTCATGGTGATCTTGTTGACTTGATCCTATCCTCCGATGATGTACACCAATGGGAACTGCACAATGTTTACGGAACAGCGGATTCCATGTTTTCCATGATTGCGGAAATATATCCCCAGGTAAGGCAAGTGCAATACATGAGTGCATGCCTAAGGTCCATTTTTAGGTCATTGCGGGAAGATATCAACCAGCGCCTAAAGCTTTACATTCTGCCTTCCTGCATCAATGTTGTTGTTTTAAAAGAGGAAAAGCTTCAGATAGCACAATCTTTTTATTATGAAACAACCGAAGATATCATTTACAGTGTATTGAATGTGGCAGACAAATACAGGCTCAATGTAAATGACGTACTGGTTGAAGTGAGTGGGTTGATTGAGACGGAATCGGTTACTTGGAAAGAGTTAAAAAAATATTTTTTGAACATGGCCTTAGAGCCCTGTTCCTTGGCTTCGCCAGAAGCACAAACCATAGACCTTCCATCCCATTATTTCACTCCTTTTTTTCTTGTTCCCCAATGCGTATAATCAGCGGAGATCTTGGTGGAAGAAAGATCAATCCGCCCAACAACATGCCGTATACCAGGCCAACGACCGATATGGCAAAGGAGGGGCTTTTCAATGTGATTGAAAACAACATGGATCTCGAAACAGTCAGGTCCCTCGATCTTTTTGGTGGCACTGGAAGCATCAGCTATGAGTTGTTTTCACGCGGTGTAAAAGACCTGACCATCATCGAAAAGGATCCGGAAATGTACAATTTCATCAAGAAGACATCCGCGCAAATGGGAGTAACTGGGTTAAAGATCTTCCGCTCGGATGTGTTTAAGTACATGTTGGAATGCAAGGAACAGTTCAATTTCATTTTTGCTGGGCCGCCCTATGCACTGGGCAATATTGAAGACATTCCCAAAATGATCTTTCAGAAAGGATTGCTTGCTGAAGAAGGGTGGTTTATTCTGGAACATACCCCGCGGAACGATTTTCAACACGAGCCTTATTTCCGTACAGAGCGAAAATATGGCACAACCATTTTTTCAATTTTTATAAAAAGGGAAGAAGCGAAGGATCAACCATGACCAAGACCGAGATCAGAAAATCTTTTGCCGCGAAGCGAAACTCCCTGACCCAACGAGAGGTCAATACCAAACAGGACCTGTTGCTCATTCGTTTCCAGGAAATGGCAATTCCATCTGCCATGCTTGTGCATGCTTTTGTTCCCATGTATGAGCGCAATGAACCCGATCCAGGTCCGCTGGTTGATTTTATGCATTTTCGAAACCCCGCCTTGTCGGTGACCTATGCAAAAATAAATGCATCTGATTGCAGCATGGTGCATTTTCTGGAAGACGATCAAATGGATTTCAAGGAGAATTCCTTTGGGATTCCTGAGCCTACGGGAGGTGCCCCTGTGCTGGAAACTGACATTGATATGGTTTTTATCCCCCTGTTGGCATTCGATCATGAAGGCAATCGGGTTGGCTATGGCAAAGGGTATTATGACCGTTTTTTGGCAAAATGCAGGAAGGATGCTTTGAAAATTGGACTTTCGTTCTTTCCTCCGGTTGATTCAATTGAAGATGTCGATTTCTTCGATAAAAAGCTCGACTTTTGCATTACACCCGAATGTGTTTATGCATTTTAAGAACATTTATCTCAGGTCTTTCAGGCTTTTCCTTTTCCCGATCGCATACCTGTACGGTCTGATCATCAATGTGCGCAATTATTTGTACGATAGAAATATCATTGAATCTGTTACTTTTAATTTGCCTGTCATCTGTGTTGGAAACCTTTCTGTCGGTGGAACAGGGAAATCACCGATGGTTGAATATTTGGCCAATTTGTTGAAAAAAGAGTATGCCATCGCAACCTTGAGCCGTGGATACAAAAGAAGAACTTCAGGTTATGTGCTGGCCAATGCAGCATCATCCGCCATTGAAATAGGCGATGAACCCATGCAGTTTCACCTTTCACATCCGGAAATTGCAGTGGCAGTGGGGGAGCAGCGCATCGAAGCCATCCCACAACTGCTCTATGACCGTCCTGAAACGCAACTGATCATACTCGACGATGCATTTCAACACAGGGAAATTGGTGCAGGAATGAACATCCTCCTCACCGATTATTCGAATCTCTATTCGAGGGATTTTTATTTACCAACAGGGGATTTGAGAGACCAAAAGTCAAGCGCAAAAAGGGCAGACATCATTGTTGTTACCAAATGCCCGTCAGTGGTTTCAGATGGTGAACGCTTTCGAATCATGAAGGAGCTGAATCCGCTTCCTGGCCAGGAAATATTTTTCACTTCTATCGAATACAATACGCCCTATCACATTGTAACAAAAGAAAAGCGCAAATTGTCCAAACAGGAGGAGGTTTTGCTGGTTTGTGGAATAGCCAATCCTGAACCGCTGACGCAGTACATTCACGAGGCTACAAAAACCTATGATGCATTGTTTTACAGCGATCATCATATTTTCAGCATTGATGATTTGGCGGATATCAGGGAACGTTTGGATAAGATTGATGACGATAAAAAAATCATTCTCACAACTGAAAAAGACGCAGTACGTCTTATAAAATTCAATGATAAAATTGAAGGCCTTCCTTTTTATGTGTTGCCCATCACCGTGCGGTTCCTTTTTGGTCAGGAACAGAAATTTGCCGATTTGATCAGGAAATATCCAAAAGATTTTTATGGGAAGAAAGAACAAGAAGAAAGAATATAAGCGGGAGCAAGCACTCTACAAGGGAAATTTCGAGGTTACAAGATCCGGTATGGGATTTGTTGTGGTATCCGGTCTTGAAAAAGACATCATCATCCGGCCCAATGATTTTAACCGGGCCTTTCATGGTGATTTGGTGAGGGTGGAAGTTACGAAAGGCAATGTCAGGGCTGGGCGATTGCAAGGAAAAATCACCCAGGTGATTGAGCGAAAACAAAAACAATTTGTTGGCAAGATTGAAGTCAACCGTGACTTTGCTTTTTTCATTCCAGATACAGAAAAACCCATTCCAGATTTTTTTATTCCACTTCAGGCATTGAAAGGAGCCAAAGATGGTGAGAAAGTGATTGCACAAATCGTATCCTGGGAAAAGGACGACAAGCGCCCCAAGGGAGAAGTGATTGAAGTGGTCACCCGCGAAATGGAAGGCGACCTGGCGATGAAGGAAATCCTTATCCAGCAAGGATTCTCGATACTTTTTCCAGAAAATGTGATGGAAGAAACTGCAAGGATTCCGGAGAGCATCAGCAAAGAAGACCTGTCACAAAGGAGGGATATGCGCGATGTCCTCACTTTTACCATCGACCCGGAAGATGCAAAGGATTTTGATGATGCACTCAGCTTCAGTAGGCTTGGTGATGGAATGATTGAGCTAGGAGTACATATCGCTGATGTAAGCCATTATATACAAACTGAAACTGCTTTGGATGATGAAGCATTTGAACGGGCAACATCCGTTTATCTGCCAGACAGGGTTGTGCCCATGTTGCCAGAAAAAATTTCAAATGAGCTCTGCTCATTGCGGCCGCATGAAGACAAACTTACTTATTCCTGTGTTTTTAACATCACGGCAAAAGGAGAAATCAAGGATGCCTGGATCGGACGGACAGTTATCCACTCCAACCACCGTTTCAGCTACGAGGAGGTACAAAAAATCATTGAGACAGATACGGGAATTTATGACAAGGAGGTATTGGCCCTGAATGAACTTGCCAAGGGCATGCGAAAAAAACGGATGAAGGATGGAGCCATCAATTTTTCTTCGCAGGAGGTGCGGTTCAAGTTGGATGAAATGGGCCGACCCATCGGTATTGTCGTCAAGGAAAGCAAGGAGTCGCACCAGCTGATTGAAGAATTCATGTTGTTGGCCAACCGAACTGTTGCAGAAAAGGTAGCCAAGACAATGGTTTCGAATAAACCTCTTCCTTTTCCATACCGCATCCATGATCAACCGGATGAGGATCGCTTGATTCCTTTTGTGGAGTTCGCCAAAAAGTATGGGTATCATTTTATGACTACCACTCCACAGGCCATCGCGAAGTCTTTCAATGAAATGCTCAACAAGGTAAAGGGTCTGCCCGAGCAGCGTGTTCTAGAGCAGATGGGCATCCGAACCATGGCCAAGGCCATATATACAACAAAGAATATTGGTCATTACGGCCTTGGATTTGAACACTATTGCCATTTTACTTCACCCATAAGGAGATACCCGGATATCCTTGTACACAGGGTACTCACTGATGTCTTGAAAGGAGATCCTGAACCCGACAAGAAAATGGAGCAACGGTGTGTTCATTCCAGTGAACGGGAGCGTGCTGCCATGGACGCTGAACGCGCCGCTAATAAATACAAACAGGTTGAGTACATGCGTCAGTTCATCGGTGATGAATTTGAAGCAGTCATTTCAGGCGTGGCAAGTTTTGGTTTTTGGGCTGAAACCATCGATCATAAATGCGAGGGACTGGTTTCTGCAACTTCATTGCTGGATTATGATGATTTTATTTACCATGAAACCGAATATGCATTGATTGGAAGGCGAAGTGGATGGGCTTTTCGCATTGGTGATCCAGTAAAGATCAAGGTCATTGCTGCCAACCTTACCAAAAGACAGCTAGACTACGAGTGGATACTGGATGTTGACTTCAAGGTTTCCCAACCAAAGAAAAAGAAAAAATAGTGCCAAGAACGCTTCATTTGTTATCTTAGAGCACCTTAACAAAGGCTCTTTATGACAGGCATTGAAACATTACAAACCTCTTTTGAATCGTATTTCAACCATAGGCATTTTCCATCATTCCCCTCAACGTTGTATGATCCATTAGAGGAGTTTCTTTCCAATTCAGGAAAACGCATAAGACCAGTGTTATGTCTTATGGGCAATGAATTGTTTGGCGACATCCTTCAAGATGCATATCATTTGGCTGCAGCGGTAGAGTTGTTTCACAATTTTACCTTGGTTCATGATGATATCATGGACAAGGCCCCTTTAAGAAGGGGGAAACCCACTGTACATTCCGTGCATGGTGAACCCACAGCTTTATTGGGTGGTGATGTGATGATGGTTGTTGCATACGATTATCTCAATAAAGTCGATGCATCCCATGTGAAAAAGGTTTTGCATCTTTTCAACAAGACAGCCAAGGAAGTGTGTGAAGGCCAGCAACTTGACATGGATTTCGAAAAGCTAGACCTGGTAAGTTTGGAGCAATACCTTAAAATGATTGAGTTGAAAACTTCTGTACTCCTGGCTTCCAGTCTTCAGTTGGGTGCCATCATTGGTGGAGCCAGTGAAGGAAACCAACAACATTTGTATGAATTTGGAAGGAACCTGGGAATTGCATTTCAGGTACAGGACGATTATCTTGACGCATTTGGTGATCCTGATAAATTTGGCAAACAAGTTGGAGGGGACATTCAGAGCAACAAGAAAACATTTTTGCTGATACATGCTCTGGAAACGGCAGAAGGGGAAATGTTGGATGAACTTCACCAGTTGATAAAAGGGCACAGCGATGAAAAGGTTGAAAAAGTTTTATCCATCTACAAGGCCTGTGGCATCGATCGTTGGGCCAATGCACTCAAGGAGCAATACCTGCAAAAGGCACTGACGCACCTTGACGAAATTGCAGTTTCTAAAGAAAGAAAAACATCGCTTGTTGAACTGGCCTACTACTTGATTAAAAGGGAAAAATAAAACAATTACTTTGGGAAATATTTTCAGGAAAAAGCGATTGGAGGACCTCAATGGTGACATTTCACTGCATGCGGGACCAGAAGGTACAGGCAGCCTTCAACGTGTGCTCACTGTAAAGGATTTGACGTTGATGGGGGTTGCTGCAGTTATAGGAGGGGGTATATTCTCCACCATCGGATCTGCAGCATACAACGGTGGTCCCGGTGTAATTCTTCTTTTTGTGATCACGGCCATCACCTGTGGATTTACTGCTCTCTGTTATGCTGAGTTTGCATCCCGCATTCCGGTTGCAGGAAGTGCCTATACCTATTCTTATGTGAGTTTTGGTGAGGTGGTTGCCTGGATCATAGGCTGGGCATTGATCCTTGAATATGCCATTGGCAACATTGTTGTTGCCATTTCCTGGAGTGCGTATTTCAACAACATTCTCAACGCCATTGGACTTGAATTGCCCAATTGGCTTACTGTTGGATATCAGACAGCCGCCAATATACATACAGATGCCCTTGAAAGGGGTGCTGATGTTTCAAATTTGGTCTATACCAATGCACCAAGGATCATTGGTATTCCCTTCATCATCAATCTGCCTGCATTTATCATTGTTGTGCTCATCTCTCTGTTGGCATATGTTGGCATACAAGAATCCAAACGTACAGCAAATGCCATGGTGATGATCAAAATTGTTGTATTGGTATTGGTTGCCCTTGTGGGATTTTGGTTTATTTTTTCAAATGGAACCACCTCAAATTGGTCGCCCTTTCTTCCCAATGGAATGGGTGGAGTCCTGAAGGGTGTTTCTGCTGTATTCTTTGCCTATATTGGGTTTGATGCCATATCCACCACAGCAGAAGAGTGTGCCAACCCACAGCGTGACCTTCCCAAGGGAATGATATACTCGTTGATCATTTGTACCATCATCTATATAGTAACGGCACTTGTTATCACAGGCTTGGTCAATTATGCAGAATTTGCAAATGTGGCAGATCCGTTGGCTTTTGTTTTTGAGCGGATCAACATGCAAAAATTCGGATTTTTTATATCGGTCAGTGCAGTGATTGCTGCCACCAGTGTGCTTTTGATTTTCCAGATTGGCCAACCCCGCATTTGGATGTCCATGAGCCGCGATGGGCTGTTGCCCAAAGCTTTTGGTAAAGTAAATTCAAAGTACCAAACGCCAGGTTTTTCCACCCTTGTTGCTGGATTTTTTGTTGGTAGCCTAGTACTTGTCATTGATGACAAGTTGATGACGGACCTGACCAGCATAGGTACCTTGTTTGCTTTTGTGCTGGTGAGCGGAGGTGTTTTGCTTCTGCCAACCATCAAAAGGGAAAAAGGCAAGTTTTCCATTCCTTACATCAATGCACAATATTTTTTTCCGGCGATTTATGTATTGGTTCTTTATTTGTTTAGGGAGAGAACCATGGCGGCAGTTCTTCACTTTGGTACTGCAGGACACCAGGAATTCCTTTTCCTTGTCTTTATTCTACTAACAGGTATTTTGGCAGTATTTTCGTTTGTCAGGAAATACTCACTCATACCCGTCTTGGGTGTTGCCTGTTGTATGTACCTGATGGTTGAAATTCCTGCCAAAAGTTGGTTGGTGTTTTTTGGATGGATGGCTTTTGGCTTGCTTATTTACCTCATGTATGGCAGAAAGAACAGCAAGTTGAACCGTTAAGGCCCAGCAGACCTGCTTGTCTCTTTTGTGCATCTTGGTGATCTTCTTTTAATGATCAGCCGGGAGAACATTACCTTTGTAAGTATGAAGTTCCAGGAAGGAGATCAAATTTTGGTATTGGCAACAGGAGAGCGTGGCCTTGTTGTGGAATGGATTGATAAAAAAATGCTGTTGATTGATGTAGATGGAACAGCTTTTCCTGTTTATGCAGACCAGATTGATTTCCCGTATTTCCATGATTTTACTGCTCCAAAGCCACTCAAGAAAAAAATTGCGGGCTCAATGGTCGAACAACCGAGGAAGGAAAAAAATGTGCAACGGTTTATTGATCGTGACGGTGTTTGGTTATCCTTTTTTCCCGTTCTTGATAAGGATGTTTTTGATGATGACATCATCTCACACTTTCGCATCTATGTGCTAAACCATACGGATGATGACCTTGTATTTGAACTCTCAATTTTTTATGGTGCGAAAAAGGAATTTGCGCTCAAAAACAGCATCAGGGCGTTGGATGAAATGTATTTGTTCGATATGCCTTTTGAGCACCTGAATGATCAGCCAAAATTGGATTTTGATTTTTCCCTTGCTGTTGCAGATAAAAAGAGGGTGGCCCATTTTGAGGTGCAATTCAAGCCAAAGGCCAAGCAAATCTTTAAATTGTCGGATGAAGTCCTGAAAGCACAAAAGGCATCCTTCAACATCAATCTCTTTGAAACCTATCCCATCAAGGATCCCGACCAGGATCGTTTTGATATGTCCAAGCTTTCTGCAGCAGGATTTAAATTGTATCCAGCCGAAAAAATAAAGGCCAATTTGCCACCCGTCAGAACCCTGATTGACCTTCATGCTGATAAATTAACGGAACTTCACCAAACATTGCAACCTTCAGCAATCCTTGACATGCAGTTAAAGGCTTTTGAAAAATTCTATGAAGAAGCCATTGCACATCGACTTGCAAGCATTACTGTAATACACGGTATTGGAACAGGCAAGTTAAAGGATGAGATACATGAGTTATTGCGCCACAAAAAAGAAGTTAAATCTTTTGTGAATCGGCTGCATCATCTTTATGGATATGGAGCAACCGAAATTTATATCTTAACTTAGCAGTGTTGCAATATGCCATCGCGTTGATTTGATCAACGAGGAAAGTCCGGACAACATAGAGCATCGCACCGGTGAACAGCCGGGTCCTGAGAAATTGGGAACAGACAGTGCCACAGAAAATAACCACCTTGCTTTGGCAAGGTAAGGGTGAAAACGGGAGGTAAGAGCTCCCGGCGGTTTGCAGCAATGCAGATCGTGGGTAAACCTTGCGTGTTGAAATGCCACATAGGTCAGGGCAACCTTCGGGTGGGGAATGACTCGTTCCCTCTCTATTGAGGCCTTGATGGGTAGGCAGCTTGATCACACCGGGCAACTGATGTGACAGATAAATGATGGCCTCGTACAGAATCCGGCTTATTACTTGCAACATTGAATTGAAAATGCCTTCTCATTGAGAAGGCATTTTTTATGAATTATGCCGATTGTGGGCATGAATCATGCCTTACCACAACGAAAGGATTGCATTGAATTAAATGAGGTCGAGTGCCTTGGCAAAGGTGGTCACCAAGGGAACAACGGTCAGTGAAACCATTGATGGTAAAAAAAGATATACTACAACTGATAGTGCTATTGAGAGGAAAAAGAGAATCCAGTATGTGTTTTTTTGGCTCTTGGTCATCATATTGATTTTGTGGTGCAAATATACACCGCCTTTGCTTTCCGTTCGCATCTTAATCCTGTCAAATGCATTTTTTTAAGTGGAAAGACTGAAATTGATGTAAATAATGTGTAAATTGTACACTTTATACCGTTTGAATGATGAAGCTCGACATTTATTTAAGGTTTGGTACCCGACCGGGACAAAAATTAAACATTGTGGGAAATTTTCCAGGACTTGATCACCAAGGTTCTCTTGCGGTTGTTCCCATGGCATATACCGACCGCTACCACTGGCATGTTCAATTTTCGTTTTCGAAGGAAATGCGATCCACCTTGAATGGATTTGAATATTTTTATGTTTTCGAGGATGAGCATGGTATTGCAACACGGGATTGGTGCAAAAACCGCTTTTTTTCTTTTAAAGCTGCCAACAGAGATGTTCTCCTCTTGGACAGTTGGACGGACATGGGGGCAGTAGAAAACGTACTTCATACTGTACCCTTTGAAAATATTTTTTCGGTTGAACGGAACCAGGTCAAGCCTATGCAGATCAAGGCATCCACCTGTCGGTTTACAGTGGATACCCCATTGCTTTCGGCATCCCTTCAACTTGGAATCATTGGAAGTTCAGGTCAATTGGGAAATTGGTCAGTCAACCATCCACGCACATTGAGGTTTAATGGCGCCCATTGGTTTGTTGATGTGGAGATGGAAACAACAGATACATCTTTTGAATACAAGTACTGTTTGTTGGATGGTGAAGGTAAATTCATGGGATATGAAGGTGGTGAAAACAGGAAGTTTCAACTTCCTGTTTCAAGTCGTGTGCCATGTTTGGTTCAAGATGGTTACGCAAGGCTGGAAACCAAGTGGAGGGGGACTGGCATCGCCATCCCAGTATTTAGCCTGAGATCTGAAAAGAGCCTGGGTGTTGGGGAATTCACGGATATCAAATTGTTGGTGGATTGGGCGGCTTCAGTGTCGGTGAGAATGATTCAACTCCTTCCGGTGAATGATACTACTTCTACGCATACACAATATGACTCTTATCCATATGCAGCCATTTCTGCATTTGCGCTTCATCCCATGTATGCATCAATTCAAACCATTGCGGGCAAGAAGCATGCTAAAATCATTAAGTCCCATTTGGCCGAAAAGGCTAAGTTAAACGCTTCCGAAGGGGTTGACTATGAATCCGTCATGAAGTTAAAGTGGGATGCTTTGCGTCTTTTATACAAGGCAATGAAAAACGATGTTTTTCAAGAAAAATCTTACATTGAATTCTTCCATGAAAACGAGTCTTGGTTGGTGCCCTATGCAGCTTTCAGTTACTTACGGGACAGTTTTGGTACCCCTGATGCCTCAGCTTGGGGAAAGTATGAAAAATACAATCCGGCATTGATCAAAGCGTTGTGCATGCAGGGTTCTACACATTTTGATGACATTGCCTTGCATTATTTTATCCAATACCAATTGCATCTTCAACTGAAGGATGCCCATGACCATGCCAACCGCAAAGGCATTGTTCTCAAGGGCGATATTGCCATTGGGGTGCACAGAAACGGTGCAGATACATGGACCAATCCGTCGCTGTACAATCTTGACATGCAAGCCGGTGCTCCTCCAGATGATTTTGCTGTAAAGGGTCAAAATTGGGGTTTTCCAACATACAATTGGGGCACCATGAAGTCCGACAATTTTGCCTGGTGGAGGCAACGATTCCAACAGATGTCTAACTATTTTGATGCATTTCGCATCGATCATATCCTTGGATTTTTTCGCATCTGGTCAATCCCTGATCATGCAGTTGAAGGCATCATGGGCCGATTTGTACCAGCAATCCCTGTTTTTCGCAATGAATTTGAAAAAAGGGGCGTTTTTATTGCGCAGGATCGGTTTTGCAATCCCTACATTACCGATGAAGTGATCTGCCAATTGGCGGGAACCTTGGAACCCGAGGTAAAACATTTTTTGCAAAAAGAAGGGGAATTGAATTATCGGTTCAAGGAAAATTTCAATACACAAGTAAAAATTGAAAAATATTTTAGTGGGAATGGGATGACCGACACGAAGTCGGAGCTGAAACAGGTGCTTTTCAACCTTCATTCCAATGTCGTACTTTGGCCTGACAAGGACAATGCAAATGGTTTTCATTTCAGGTTCAATGCCCACAAGACTTTGTCTTTTCAGCACCTGGAGCAAGACATACAACAGCAATTGTCCAGTCTTTACGAGGATTATTTCTTTCACCGCCAAGAACATATTTGGGAACACGAAGCGATGGAAAAGCTCCCAGCACTTCGACAGTGTACGGATATGCTGATCTGTGGCGAAGACCTGGGGATGGTGCCAAAGAGTGTCCCCAAAGTGATGTCTTTGCTTGGTTTCCTTAGCATGGAGGTGCAAAGAATGCCAAAACAATTCAATGCTTCTTTTTTTGATCCTAGCAATGCACCATATCTGTCTGTGGTAACTCCGTCAACGCACGACATGAGTACCATTCGCGAATGGTGGTTGGAAGACAGGTCCAAAACACAGCAGTTTTACAACGAACAACTTTGGCAACATGGGGATGCTCCAGCGCATGCAAACAACCACATGGTACGCGCCGTAATTCTTCAACATCTGGCATCTCCAGCCATGTGGGCTGTTTTTCAACTGCAGGATTTGTTTGCAATGAACGAGTCCCTTCGCCTGGAAGACCCATATGCAGAGCGCATCAACGTTCCTGGTGACGCAAAGCATTTTTGGCGATTTAGAATGCACATTTCCATTGAAGCGCTCATTAAAAATGATACCTTCAACCATGAATTGAAGTATTTGATTGAGGCAAACAACCGATAAGCTTCGATACACTTCGAAATCCTTTAACTGGAAGAAGAAAAAATCTTTTGACATCACATGTTTACGATTCGCTATTGGCAGAAAGAACTTGCATTTGAACATCCTTTTACCATTTCAAAGGGAACCAAAACACATCAGTCAACCCTTGTTGTTGAACTGAATTTTCGTGGAATTGTTGGATATGGTGAAGCCCCTGCCATTGCCTATTACAACATTTCAACTGACCAGATGGTGGCGGATCTTGAGGCCAAAAGAAAATTCATTGAGTCTTTTTCCTTGACAGAACCAAAGCGCTTTTGGCATTTTTTGCACCACTTGTTTACTGCCAATCCTTTTCTGGTCTGCGCGCTGGATATGGCCGGTTGGGACATATACGGTAAGCTCAGGAGAAGGCCTTTGTATGAACTCTGGAACCTGAATCTCAACGATGCGCCACCATCAGATTATACCATTGGCATCGATTCATTGGACAAGATGCTATACAAAATGAATGCACATCCAGCTCCCATCTACAAAATAAAAGTAGGGACTACCGAAGATCTTGAAAAACTCATCGCCATCAGAAAAAATACCAATGCGGTCATCAGGGTTGATGCAAATGCTGGTTGGAACTTGAACCAGGCGCTGGAAATGCTTCCGGTACTGGAACAACTTGGTGTTGAATTGATAGAGCAGCCATTGGCCAAAGAAGATCTCGAAGGAAGCAAGGTCTTAAAAGAAAAAACTTCGATTCCAATCATTGCAGACGAATCTTGTGTAGGGGAGAAAGATGTGGAAAAATGTGCAGGGTATTTTTCTGGGATCAACATAAAGTTGACCAAGTGCAGTGGTATTACACCCGCACTGGAGATGATAAAAAAAGCCAGGTCTTTGGACCTGAAGATAATGCTGGGTTGTATGAATGAAAGCAGTATCGGTACAACAGCATTGGCACATTTGGCGCCAATGGCTGATTTTCTTGATGCTGATGGGCCTCTGTTGTTGAAGGAAGGTGTTGGCACCCCAATTGAGTATTCCCAACACAGGTTGATGCCTTCTTCTTTACCAGGTCTTGGCTTTATGCCATCAATGCAAATACTATAATCTCCATCCCAAACCAACACCGATCATCCTTGGATTTCCCAGGTGGGCAGCACCAAAGTCATAGGCGTAGTTGATGTATTTTTTTCCGGTAAGATTTCTTCCCCAAACAGAAATGTCAAATTGTTGGGTTCTGATGCCAGTCCTGAAATTTACCAATCCATAGCCTTTTTGCTGAATTTTGTTGGCAAGGTCAAAAAACTGGGAGCCAGTATGGTTGTATTCCATTCTGATCATCCATGCTTGTTTCCCAAACATTTTCTGGTATTGTGCTGACAAATAATTGGTGGAGCTAGGAGTAAAAACCTGCTTGTTTCCTGAATAGTCAACTTGGTTGCCATTGCTAACAGCTCCAAGTGTGCTGTATTTTGCATGTGTAATGCCTCCATTGTACTGAAGGCTTAATCCCTTTGTCAGCAGCATTTCTATTTCTGATTCAAAGCCAAAAGTATTCATTTTTCCGGCATTTTGAATGATGGTAACTGCGTCTGGAAGCAACAGCAGTGGTGTTTGAATATCACGAACATTGTTATAGAATATGGCTACTGCATAACGGATAAGTTTTTGCTTATCCTGACCCTTCAAGCCTGCTTCAAACATATTGCTGTATTCAGGTTTGTAGGCAGACAAGGGAATTTGGGATGGGTCTGATGATATGCCAGTCAATCCTCCACTCCTAAAACCTCTGCTGAAAGAAACATACCATATTTGGTTTGTTGTGGACTTGTATTGAATACCCAATTTAGGCGAAAATGCACCATAAGATGTTTTACCCGTAGTATCAGACATCATTGGAAAAGCAGGATTCGGCTGTTTTTCATATTCACTTCCTATGGTAAGTTTTCTGTTCTCCCTGTCAATTCTCATTCCTCCGTTTATGGTTAGTTGCTCCGTAATCTTGTAGCTGAGGTGACCATATGCTGCCAAACCATTGTTTGTTCCTTTGTTGATGGATATGATGGAGAAGTTTTTGTCTGGAACACCAAACAATCCTGCATCTTTTCCAAAAACAGTTGCCTGTTTCGTAGGACTTTTTTGAATGAATTGGTAAATTCCTGCACTCCATTCTATGGGAGTATTTTCAGTGTTTTTGACAGAATTGAAACGCAATTCGTTAGCAATAACATTTACTTTATTGAAATCCTTTCCATAGTTATTAAAAACACCTACAATGTCGGCCGGAGAAAAATCTGCATCAAGCGTGTTTTCGTAGTAGCGGTAATTGCTTTGTCTTGAGTGCTGGAGGGTGAAGTCGGTTTTCTTTCCCTTGTGCTTGATGACCAATGATCCATTGGAACTGTTGTCTTTCATTGGGGCTGAAAGGTTTTGGGAAAGGGTATATGGTTGTTTAAAAAGGGCTTCCAAGTCGTTAACCAAGGGGAAAGCACCTTCGTTTGTTGCAAAGTATCGTTTCAAGTCAGCCTGAACACTCCACTGCTTGCCCAAGAAATAGCGCAGTTGGGCATTGAGCATTGTTTGTTGTTGTTTGTCAAAGTCATTGCTTAAAACTGTATTGGTATAAAAACCACGCCTCGCATCATGCAGTGCAGAGATTCCCAAAAACAGCTTGTTCTTGAACAGTGGTGTATTTAAACTGGCATTGATACGTTTTTGTCCATGGTTTCCAAATTGCACACCTGCATTGATTTGTTTTGAATTTCCCGGCTTTTTCGTGGTGATGTTGATAACTCCTCCCATGGCATTTCTTCCGTAAAAAGTACCCTGTGCTCCCCTGATGATATCAATGCTTTCAATTTCATTCAATTGCGGTATATAGGTGTCAAGATTGAATTGGGCAACGCCGTCTATATACGTTGCAACCGATTGATCATAGGATGTTGTTACCATTCCCCTGATGCCGCTAATATTCCTGTTGTCCCCAGAATTGGCAATATACAGGTTAGGGGCAAAGCCGCTAAGGTCACCAATTTCCCAAATGCGCATATCCCTGATTTGCCTGGCATTAAGGGTTGTAATGGAGGTTGCACTGTTCAGCAGGGCTGTTTCTTTCTTATCTGAATTGACAACCACCTCATCCAATTTCAAATAGGAAGATTCAAGCGACACCACTACATCCTGGCTTTTGTCAACCTGTCCCCTCCATATCATTGTGGCATATCCTT
The DNA here is from genome assembly GCA_030832085.1 of Chitinophagales bacterium. Lineage (GTDB taxonomy): Bacteria > Bacteroidota > Bacteroidia > Chitinophagales > Chitinophagaceae > Pollutibacter. The sequence goes on from JAURJU010000066.1 coordinate 16,852, forward strand.
CTGCGCTGATGCTTATTTCATAATAGCCTTTGGGAACTTTGGTATAAATGAGCTTCTCCTTGTTCTGCACGTCAGCAACAAGACTGGCGTTCAGGAACCTTGCCTCAATGCCGCTGAGGATCATGCCCTTGTTGTTTTTGGCGGATACTGTCAATGTTATGGACTCTTGAGAAAAAAGGTTCAATGATGCCAATACAAGCAGGGAGAATAAGAGATGACGCATAATCGGAATTTAGTTATGTTTTGTTTGCGAGTTTTCTTTTTTCAGCAATGCTTTTTAAGGAATTGATGCTAACGTTCAGCTCAAATCCTATCAACAAGACAAGCGAATTGACGAATACCAGAAACATCAGGATGAGGATACTTCCCAATGATCCGTAAACTTTATTATATGACGCAATATTGTTTACCCAATAAGAGAATAAATAGGTAAAAGACATGATCAAAATGGTGGCCAGCATTGCTCCGGGGGTTCTTACCCTCCACTTTTTTTGCACATGGGGCGCATACCGATAGGTGAGGCCAATGGCCAAAAAAATCAGTAAGAAAGTAACAAGGAAATGGCCTGATCCCAACAGGAAATCAATGAGGCTGTCTTTGATGTTCATTTGATCGATGATCCAGTTCAGTATGATCGTTTGGGTCAACATGATCATGATGGTTGCGATGATCAACAATACAATGATGAATGTCAACCGAATTGCACTAAGCCTGATTTCCAAAAAATTTCTTTCTTCCAGGTCAATGTGCAGCATCGATTTTCGAAACGTTCTCATGATAGTTAAAGTGGCATTGGATGCAAAATACAATGCCAATAGAAGACCGAAAGAGAGTGTACCGGTACCTGTGGCAAAAAAGTCATCCATCACATTTTTTATCATTGTAAATGTTGCAGCATCAGGTATTACATTCCTGAGCAATACAAGAATCTCTTCATAGAGGCGTTTTGAGCCGGGAATAAAAGACAATAGGGTGAAAATGAAAATAAAGAGCGGAGGTATTGCCATGAGAAAGTTAAAGGCAACAGATGCAGCCCGCTCATTCAAACCAATCTGCTGTGTTTGCTTGAAGAAAAAGTGCAACACGTCGTACAATGGCAACCCTTCAAAGCCAGGTAAAACAAGCTTTTTGGACCAGTTCACCAGGGTTTTCACAGGTCTGCTTTCAACCAGAATTCTTTGAAGTTTGATCATTTTCTATTAGTGTATCCTGAGGCTGTCCAAAGCTTTTCGGTATCTCCTTGCATTTTCAAAATGCTCTTCTGCTGTTGATGCAAAGCTATGTGATCCTGAAAAGTCTGCCTTGGCACAAAAATACAAATAGTCAGTTTTTTCGCCCTTTAAAACAGCATCAATAGAGGAAATTGAGGGGGTGCATATTGGGCCTGGAGGCAGTCCCTTGTTTTTGTAGGTATTGTATGGCGAAGAAGCAGTTGAGTTGATGTGGGCAAATGTAACTCTTCTGATGCTGAAGTCACCAACCGCAAATTTGATGGTAGGGTCAGCGCCCAAAGGCATTCCTTTATTCAATCTGTTGACATATACGCTCGCTAGCGTTGATTTTTCCAGATTGTTGTTTGTCTCTTCTTCAACGATGGATGCAATGGTAATCACCTCTTCTTTTGAGAGCCGCAGCAACTTGGCATTGTCGATCCTGCTCTCGTTCCAAAATGCATTGGCTTCTTTGCTCATTCTTGTGAGGAATTCATTTGGTGTACTGTTCCAATACATTTCATAGGTATTGGGTATAATGATGGTCATCAGCGTTTCCTGTGTAATTCCAAATTGGGCTATTGAATCATTGTTGACGAGAAACCTGTAAACATCAGCCTCAGAACACTCCAGCTTTCCTCCAACATACCTGGCAAGTTCTCTTTTTGTCCTGAATTTGTTGAGTGTAAGTGCTACTGGTGTTTGCCTTCCGCCTTTCAGTTTCCGAAAGATGGTGAATATGCTTGAATTTTTCTCGATGACATAACGTCCTGGTTTTATTTCGTTCCAATATCCTGTCAAATCTGCAAGTGCAAGAAAAGTGGTGAATTGTACTCCTTTGAGATGATCTCTGACCAGGGGTTTTACAAATTTTTTCTCAGCTTTATGGGTAGGGATAAGAATTGTGGCCTCATCACCTTTGAAATCAGTGGCGGGTCTTAAAAAAAGGGTATAAAAAAAGGCAGCAGAAACAAAGGCAAGGACAATCAGCAATACAACTGAAATTCTTATTCCCCTTCCTTTTTTGGACCGCTTCCTTGTTTTTCTTGTTGCCATCCTTAAAAAAATTTAACATATACAAAAAACCCCGCTTATCAAGCAGGGTTTCCGAATCCTAGGATTAAATTATTTGGGTTCGTTCGCTGCAGGTGCCGGTGCCGGTGCTTGCTGCATAGGGGCTGGTGCCTGCTGCGGAGCTGCATTTCCAGTGTTCGTAGGAATATTTTTTAGGGTATCAGAACCTTCACTTTTACCAGAATTGATCACAAGGGCCGAAACAAGGCAAAGCACGACCAGAATGCTGGAAAGAATCCATGTGCCTTTCTCCAATACATCAGTGGTTTGTTTTACACCCATGAACTGGTTGCTGAAACCTGCGATATTGCCTGCAAGTCCACCACCTTTGGGGTTTTGAATCAATACGATGATGCCAAGCAGTACTGAAACCAATATGATGAGAATGATAAATAATGTTGTCATATCCTGTTTTCTTTTATCTGTGAAATTTTGTCTGCAAAAATATGGCTATTGGCAGGATTTTGCAAACTTAATTTAGCATAAACCTCCATTGCCTTGTCCCTTAACCCTTGTTTGACATAGACTTCAGCCATTGCCTCAGTAAAAATTGTTTCTGAAATGCCCTCTTCTTTGTCGTTTGAGTCCAGAATAGCTGCAATGTCCTTGCCTGTATTGCTTTCAGCACCTGGTTGTAGCCTTTTCATCGTTTTCAGCCAGGAAGTAAAACTTTTGACTTTTCTGCTCAATTCATCCTTTTCATTGTCAAGGTTGACCTTGATGCCCTGTGAGGCAAAATAGTCGACAGTATGGTATGGGTCAAAGGCTATTTGAGATTCTTCCGGATGACTTGCAGGGATTTCGATGGTCTGTTCCACCTTGGGGAGGATGGGCGCTATTTCCTCGAAAGGGTCCTGGCCGAGAACTGCAGCTGATTGATCCAAAGGAATGTCCTCTTTCACTTCATCGAATTGCGGGGCTTGGTTATTCACCTTGGAATTTCCCTTTGCCATACCTTCACTCAACTGGTAATTGAGCCATCCGGACTCACCAAAGAAGAGAGCTGTTTGGGCCAATGATTCAGGAAATTCAGAGTTGCTGCTTGATTTTAGCCTGGAAGTGAACAAATATTGAACAATAGAGGAATAAGGAAATTCCGCGGCATGACCCTTGAGTTCATCAAATGTCATGTCGTCCAGGTTTTCTCTCTTGAAGAAAGATTGGACAATAAAATCGGATTCCTTTATCATGTTGCTAATTTAAGTCCCTTTACCAATTTGAAAAAATCCGATTGAAAATCTCATCTGTAAGGTTGGTTACCATTTGATCATTTAGTTCAGCTTCAGCTTGGGTAAGGCTCTTGCTTGCTGAAAACGGGAAGTTTCTGGTAATGTCCGCTTCAAAGTTTTTTTTCTCGTCTTGCCTGTTCCTGAATATGATATGTACAGTAACATTCAAGTTATTGCTGGCAACCTGTTGCTGTGAGATACCGGATGTATTGACAGAATAATCGCTGATGTACCCGCTTATTTCATAGTCAGCATCGTTGTTGTTTTGTGATAACCTGGTTTGGTTGATGATTTTCTGCCTGAGTTTATCTGTGAGCTTTGGACTCAGTTGTGGATTGATGTACCGGGCCTTGTTTTCTATGAAAAACACCCTGACTGTTTTGATCTCTGGCGGGATGGAAACGTCTTTGAGGGAATACCTGCAAGTGCCTTGAACCCCAACTGCAGCGAGCAGGATGATAAACAGCTTCCTAAATAGCCTGAGCAATTGATTAGTCTTCAATGTCATATTCCTTTAATTTTCTGTACAGCGTTCTCTCGCTGATGCCCAAATCTGATGCTGCATCCTTTCTTTTGCCTTTGTGTTTTCGCAGCGCTTTTTCTATCAATTCTTTTTCCTTGTCCATGATGTTGAGCGATTCATCAACCAGGATGGTGTCTTGTACTTCCCGGCTTTCTGTCAGCAGCATGGGTTGATTGCTTACTGGAATGACTGTTCCATGGGCATGGTGTTCAGGTTGTTGCCTTACAATTGGCATTTCCTGCATGTAGGATGTTTCCATGGCATTGGATACAGAAGCAATATTGGATGGATTCTGCACGATTTCAAAAAACATCTTTTTCATTTCTGTCACATCTTTTTTCAAGTCAAAAAACAACTTGTAAAGGATGTCCCTTTCATTCATGAATTCACTCTGGCTTGAAGACATTGCTCCAGATCCAACAAGCATAGGAAGACTGTTGATGTTGTTTTTGGGTAAAAACCTTTCCAGGTCATTTCCACTGATGCTCTTTTCTTCTGCCAATACTGAAATTTGTTCAGCAATATTTTTTAATTCACGCACGTTACCAGGCCATGGATAATCCAAGAGCATGGCTTTCGCATCATCTGTCAGTTGAATAGGGCTCGTTCTATAGCGTTCTGCAAAATCAACGGCGAATTTCCTGAAAAGCAGAATGATGTCTTCTTTTCTTTCCCTGAGAGAAGGTACCCTGATGGGAACGGTGTTGAGCCTGTAATAAAGGTCTTCCCTGAATTTATTGTTTTGGGTTGCAATGAGTAAATCCTTGTTTGTAGCTGCGATTACCCGCACATCTGTCTTTTGAACCTTGGATGAACCGACCCTGATGAATTCAGCATTCTCCAAAACCCTCAAAAGCCTGGCCTGGGTTCCCAGTGGGGTTTCTCCAATCTCATCCATGAATAGGGTTCCACCATTGACGGTTTCAAAGTATCCTTTTCTGGAGTCAACTGCTCCTGTGAATGATCCTTTTTCATGGCCAAACAATTCGGAATCTATGGTTCCTTCGGGGATGGCGCCACAGTTAACGGCAATGAAAGGGTTGTGCTTTCTGGGAGAAAGGGCATGTATGATTTGTGAAAAAATTTCCTTTCCCACTCCACTTTCCCCAACAATCAAAACGGTCAGGTCTGTATTTGCTACCTGGGATGCCACCTGCAATGCATAATTGAGTGCAGGGGAGTTTCCAATAATGCCGAACCTGTTCTTTATGCTTTGAATATCCATTGGTTGCGTTGGTTTCATGAAGGATTAACAATTCTTCCCATCAGGGTTCCCTGTGTGCATTTTTCAGCCATGACATGAACAAAACATCCAGGTTGAATTGAACTGACATTTGTTTTGTCAAAAACCATTACCTTGTTTTGGCTGTTGCGGCCCATCCATTGGTTTGGACTCTTTTTCGAATTTCCCTCAATCAGTACTTCAAAGACCTTGCCGATGTCCTTTCTGTTGGTTTCAAGGGAAAGGCTGTTTTGCAATTTTACAATTTCGTCCAATCTCCTTTTTTTGACCTCATCGGGTACATCGTCCTTGTATCGCTTGGCCGCCAGTGTCCCGGGTCGTTCAGAATACATGAACATGTAGCTGTACTCGTATTGCGATTGTCGCATCACATCCAGTGTGTCCTGGTGATCTTGCTCGTCTTCCGTGCAAAATCCAGCAATGATATCCGCGCTGATGGCACAGTCTGGCATGATTTCTTTGATTCTTTTCACTTTTGCCAGGTACCATTCCCTTGTATAGGTACGGTTCATCAATTGCAGGATTCTTGTAGACCCACTTTGAACTGGAAGATGGATGTATTTACAGATGTTTGCATGTGATTTCATGGTATGCAAGACCTTGTCTGTAATGTCTTTTGGATGTGAAGTGCTGAACCGGATGCGGAGGGATGGACTTATGTTTGCCACTTTCTCCAATAGCATGGCAAAGTCAACCGGGTGGTTGGTTTTCGGGTCAACCCAGTAGTAACTGTCTACATTTTGTCCAAGCAATGTCACTTCTTTGTATCCCTGGTCAAAAAGGTCCTTGCACTCTGCCAGGATAGAGGCTTCATCCCTGCTTCTTTCCCTGCCTCTTGTAAAAGGCACGACACAAAATGCACACATGTTGTTGCAGCCCCTCATGATGCTGACAAAGGCATTGATTCCATTGGAATTCAGCCTGACCGGAGAAATGTCTGCATAGGTTTCTTCCCTGCTCAACAATACATTTACGGCCTTGGTGCCAGATTCCGCTTCATCAATCAACTGGGGAAGGCTGCGATAGGCATCGGGCCCCACAACAATATCTACAAGCTTTTCCTCCTCAAGCAGTTTGCTTTTCAACCGCTCTGCCATGCAGCCCAAGACGCCAATCAGCATCGCGGGCCTCTGTTTCTTGATTTTCCTGAATTCCGTAAGCCGTTTCCTGACCGTTTGTTCCGCTTTTTCCCTTATGGAACAGGTATTCAGAAAAATCAGGTCTGCATCCTCAACATTTTGGGTAGGGCCAAATCCTTCAGTATGCAGAATTGAGGCTATGATTTCACTGTCACTGAAGTTCATTTGACAACCATAGCTTTCGATATAAAAGCGTTTTAATGGTATTTCTCCTAAAGAAACTTCACCAATGTACGCCTCACCCTGGCGGGCCTCATTCATCGTTTTGTCGGCAAAATTGAGCATGGTGCAAAATTAGTGAAAAAGGGCAGATGTGACAAATTGTCACGCATTTAAACCCTTCTTATTCCCCTTCGGCAAACAGGCGTTTTCCAAGCCAGGATGATGAAACAGGAACAATCCATTTGTTCATGAGTTCTCCTTTTGTCAAGACGGAATTGTCAAAAAACAGGGTTTCTGGCGAGATGAATGATTTCTCAATGGCATACTCCAACTGTGATAATGGTAGAAGTTGGATTTTTTCTTTGATCAAAAAGGCAAGGTTCATCCTGTCAAATAGGGAAACCCTGAATTCTGTTTCAATGGCTTTGATCAACCGTACAGAGCTGTCTGTACTGCATCCACTCACTCCTGTTTGGGCCTCGTCGGCCATGAGAACGATGAATTGACCAAAAAACAATGTGCCAAACCCCTTTACGGGTGTTCCGTGCGACTTCCAGTCGCCAGTAAAATCCTCCAGGATTTTTTCGATGTTGAGCGCTTCTGAAAGGGTGAATATTCTACTGCTTTGGTAAATCCAAACCCTGGATGCATCGCTGAAATCTTCCGGAATGAGTTGTTGGTAATCTAAATTCATGGTTATATGGATTGTAAAATGAGTTAGGCTGTGTCCAAGTTCATTGATTTGTAGAAAATTTCCACAGGGCAAAGTTATTCTCATTGTTGTCAAACATCAAACTCCTTTCTTGTTGAGCACTACTTTTTCCACAACAAGCCGTCTTGTGAAGCAATAAAAAGGGGTAAAAAAAGAATTTGTTGTAAAATCATCTTGCTGTAAGGTTACATGTATTAATTTAGATGAACAGCATCAATCCAGAAGCCAGTCATATGGGAAAGAAATACATACTTTCATCAGACAATGCCATGATGAAACTCAGGAGAATGGCATTTGAAATATTGGAGCGAAACAACGGAATTCCATCCATTTGCATCGCAGGCATCAAAGAAAATGGCTTTGTAGTTGCACAAGTGCTCACATCTATTTTGAAAGAAATTTCTCCACTGCAAGTCAATCTGATTGAAATAAACATCGACAAGTCCAATCTGCTCCATTGTACAATAACGGAAGATATATCGGTTAAAGACCAGGTACTCGTTGTTGTTGATGATGTTGTGAACAGCGGCAAGACCATGCTTTATTCGATCTTGCCCTTTCTTCCGCTTTCACCAAAGCACATTCAAACACTTACTCTTGTAGAAAGAAGCTACAAGACATTTCCTGTCCATGTTGATTATGTAGGAATTTCCCTGGCAACCACGCTTCGCGACAATATTTGTGTAGAGGTGGTTGATGGAAACCTTATGGGTGCTTATGTTGAATAATCAGCAAGGCTGATCCCGGTTGATCAATAATATAACGGATGCAAACTGAGTTTTCTTAAACTGTTCAGTTCTATAGCTGGCGCAGGTATTTTCAATACGTTCACCAGCGAAAAAATTGTTTTCAACGGTTTGCTTTTCGTTTTGATTTTGCTCAGGTCCACATCAGCCGATAAAAAAAACCGTCTGTACCGTTGGATGTCTGGCCTGCTTATGGTACTCCCATTTGCACTGGTCCATTTGTTTTCATAACCACCCAGCATCGTTCTCGCCCCATACCCAATTGCAATGTTGAACCAGGATGGAAAGCCAGAAGAGGGGAAAAACGACCTGAGGTTAGCACTTGCCCAATAGGTTTGACCATTGTAATCCTTCAAAACCTTTTCTGCATCACTTGACCCAAACAGGGCATTGGCCCTGGGTTGTAGTACGCCATACCTGTATGGGGAATAAGAGAGTTTTATTGAAAATTTTTGCTGATCCCATCCCAGTTCCTGTGCCGCAAACAACGCGGCTCCGCTTGTGTTGGCAAGGATATCCGGCATGCTAAATCCCCATTTGTCGGAAAATCCATCGAGTACTTCAATGATGCTCAAATAGGCCATTCCACTGATGCTGCCGATGATGACCGCTTTTTTCTTTTCCATCCCAGCCCATTGCCAAATTTTGCTGGTATGGTTGCTGATCTGATAGGTTGACCAAAAATGTCCAACCTTGTCCATCTGCTGCCACTCCTTCCCATCATTGTAAAAATGAAAACTTGACCTGGGGTAATTGGAGTACCAAGCTTTGTTTAGGGAATAAAATGTACCTCCCCACAAGCCAGTCTGGACTGCAGTTAAAATTAATTTTTTGGTTGTTTTTTGTGCTTTCGCGCTGTCTTGTGCCATCCCATTTGCTGAGAGGGCCAATGCAAGAATATACATATGCAATAAGCGAAACATGCGCTGCGACATTGGCTTCCGAATATAAAAGATGAAGATAATTGCATTTACGGCTCTGTTTGTTAAGTTTGTAAAAATTATTGTCAAATGGAAGCAATGATACAGCAGCGGGTAGACAAGTGGCTGAAAGGAAACTATGATGATGCCACCAAAAATTCAATCCGGGAACTGATGGAAAACCATCCAGGTGATTTGGCTGATGCCTTTTACAGAGATTTGGAATTTGGTACTGGGGGGCTGCGCGGCATCATGGGAGTTGGAACCAACAGGATCAATCAATACACCATTGGAATGGCAACCCAGGGCTTTGCCAATTACCTTGTTCAATCTTTTCCGAATCAACAGGTCAGGATTGCAGTTGCACACGACAGCCGAAACAACAGCCGTTTTTTTGCTGAAATCACCGCCAATGTCATGGCAGCCAATGGAATTCAGGTGTACTTGTTTGAATCCCTCCGGCCTACACCAGAGCTTTCATTTACCATCAGGCATCTCCATTGCCATGGTGGAGTTGTATGCACTGCTTCTCACAATCCCAAAGAGTACAATGGCTACAAAGCTTATTTTAATGATGGTGGACAACTTGTTCCGCCCCATGACAAGAATGTGATCAATGAAGTCCAGAAAATCCAGTCTGTTGATGAGGTAAAATGGAAGGGGGGAGAGGCCAATATTCACATCATCGGTGAGGCATTGGACAATGCCTATATCAACATGGTAAAAGGCCTGAGCATTTATCCCGATGCCATTGAAAGACAAAAAGACCTCAAGATTGTATATACACCCATCCATGGAACTGGGATCAAGATGGTTCCGCAAGTCCTTTCTGCATTCGGGTTTACCAATCTCACTTTGGTAGATGAGCAAATCATTCCTGACGGAAATTTTCCGACGGTTGTGTATCCGAATCCTGAAGAAAGTGAAGCCATGTCCCTTGGATTGCGCAAAGCCGAATCCATCGATGCTGACATTCTGTTGGGAACAGACCCTGATGCCGATAGGGTAGGTGTTGGCGTAAAGGACAACCATGGAAAATGGGTATTGCTGAATGGAAACCAAACCGCTGTGCTCGCTTTCAATTATATGATTGAAGCCCGAAGAAAAAAAGGATTGGCACGTGCGAACGACATGGTAGTGAAAACGATTGTTACAACCGATTTGATTGATATCATATCTGCAAAAAATGAAATCAATTGCTACAATGTGCTTACTGGCTTCAAATGGATTGCTGAATTGGTCAAATCCAAAGAAGGCCATGAAAACTACATCATTGGGGGGGAGGAATCTTATGGGTTGATGATTGGAGACCAATTGAGGGACAAGGACGCTGTTAGTGCGGTTGCGTTTCTCTGTGAAATGGCTGCATATGAAAAGGATGCAGGCAAAAGCCTTTATGCCAAATTGGTTGAGATATACCATGAATACGGACTTTTCCGGGAGCACCTTATATCCATCACCAAAAAGGGAAGGGATGGACAGGCAGAAATTGCAGCCATGATGGAAAAGTTCAGGAACAACCCTCCTTCAACGTTGGGTGGAATTCCTGTTGTCGGCCTTTATGATTATGAAAAAAGTGAGGCAAAAGACCTTTCCAATGGCCAGGTCTGTTCCATTGGTTTGCCCCAAAGCAACGTGCTGCAATTTGTGTTGGCGGATGGAAGTAAAATCAGCGCAAGGCCTTCTGGAACTGAACCCAAAATAAAGTTTTATTTTAGCGTACAGGGCAAATTGGACAAGATCGAAGATTTTGACAGTTCATACGCAGCATTGGGCGATAAGATCAATGCCATTATCTCAGAACTGGGTTTGGCCTAAAGGGTATAAAAATGTTGTTGGACAAGGAAAATCATGCATGAGGAATACAGAGGACAGGCCCGTTCACAAGGGGCTCAGAAACAAATTGGTCAGTCTCATCAGGGAGAAGGGAATAACGGATGAGCATGTTTTGCAGGCAATGATGAATGTCCCCCGACATTTTTTTCTGGATTCCGCTTTCGAACAGCAGGCCTATGAAGACAGGGCCTTTCCGATTGGTGAAGACCAAACCATTTCCCATCCTTACACGGTTGCCTATCAATCGCAATTGCTCCAAATCAAGCCGTTTGATAAGGTATTGGAAGTAGGAACGGGAAGCGCTTACCAGGCTACCATTTTATGTGAACTTCAGGCCAAGGTTTTCTCGATCGAAAGACAAAAAAAACTTTTTGATGCCAACAAGGAATTCCTGTTGCTCAGAAAATATCATTCACTGAGGATGTTTTTTGGTGATGGATTTGAGGGTTTGCCAACCTACGCGCCCTTTGATAAAATACTCATAACTGCTGCAGCGCCCTTTATTCCTGAGAAATTACTGTCTCAGTTGAAGGTGGGAGGTTTTATGGTCCTGCCATTGAATGAAGGGGATGTACAGCGCATGCACAGAATTACCAAGTTGGCCGATGGGTCATTTCAAGAGGAAAAATTTGATGCCTTTTCATTTGTGCCCATGTTGGTCGGTAAAAGGCGATAAAAAGCCGCTCCAAATGAAGCGGCTTTCGTGTATTTAATCAATATTTGATCAATACCATTTTTGATTAAGGTTGCTGCTGCATTTGCATTCCTTCTTGCATGCCATCCATACCGCTTCTTGTATTTTTTCTTTTAAAGAGCGTTGCATCCACTTTACCAAAGCGATAGCTAAAGTTCAACCGGAATACCTGCCAGTCGCGCCTTCTTGAGTTGGTCTGGGTAAAATACTGGGAAGATGAGTATGAGCCGTAAACCTTGGTTTTGAACATGTCGTTCATGCTAAGGGTCAATGAACCTCTTTTTTCTTTCAAGAAGTCTTTTTTCAAAGCAAATTCAAAGCCATAATTTGGTTTTACATACCCCTGGGCAGATGTTTGTTGAAATCCACCCCAATTTCCGCCACCCATTCCACTTCCTCCACTTCTTCCACCACTCATGCCTCCACCCATACCGCCACTATAATTGTTTTGTGGCAAGATGGACTTGCTGCGGAAATCATAGGCCAATTGTAGTGTAAAGTTGGCAGGCAATTTTATGTTGGCATTTGCTTTTCCAAACAAGCTGAACAAAGAATTGCTGAGGTCAACTTGAAGATTGCTGCTGTTGATGCTCGAATTGAAAAAATTAAGGTTGGTGGTCAATTCAAGCCATTTTGCAAGTGGGTTCCTTGAAGTCATCTCCAGGCCATATGCTTGACTGCTGTTGGCATTGATGTAAGTATTTACAAGAATGTCTTTGCCTGGAATTGTACTGGGCTCTTTGACCTGAAAGCGGGTCATGAGGTTGTCAGTTTGTTTGTAATAAGCAGAAATCAATAGACTGTTGTTTCCCTTGAACGTTTTTTGATAATTCAATTCTATTGAGTTGGTAAACTCAGGTATCAGGTCTGGATTCCCTCTGCTGATGTTGAGGGAATCGGTATAGTCTACGAAAGGCAGTATCTGGAAGAAACTGGGTCTGTTGATTTTACGCGAATAGCTGAACTGGAGGTCCTGGCTCTGGTCAATCTGGTGCGTAAAATTAAGGCTTGGGAACAGGCTCAATGGGTAGCTGTTTCCAAAGCTTTTGCCATTGGTCAACAAGGTGCCTGTGTATTTTGAACTTTCAGCCCTCAATCCCAATTGATAGTTTGTCTTCTTGCCAATGACATTGCCATAGGTTCCATAGACCGCAAATACCTTGTCATTGAACTTGTAATTCGCATTGATGGAGGTAATGGGAATGTATTGGTTCAAGGCAATGTTGTAAATGTAGTTCAGGTTTTCGCTTTGGAAATCCCGGATGGCGGCCCGTAAACCGAGTTCCATTTTTGATGATTCTCCCAAAGGATTGGTGAAATCTGTTTGCAGGGTGTACAATGAATTTCCACCCTCGCCATTTTGTTTTTGGTTGATCAGGCTGCCTTTGGGCACTTTTTGCAGATCATAATATTGCGTTTGGAAACCTCCGTTGCTTTTGTTGTTGCTGTTGTTGTAGTTCAAATCAGCGGTAAGTTCCATTCCTTTTTTGCTGAACAGGTGTTTGAAACCGATGGCTGATCCAAGGTTGCTAAAATTAAAACCAGAGCTGGTTTCCCGTTGGGAAAGGATGGATTTGGTTCCAGTATTGAATAAGGTATCGGTTTTTATGGACAATTGATCTTCATTGTTGAATTCGCCCAAGACCATGCTTCCGGAAATGGTCAAGGTATTTCTGTTGTCAATGAAGTAATCCAAGCCCGCCCTGTTGTAATTGAAGAATCCTAGACTTTTGGGATTGTTTGTTTGGTCATAGCTGATAGAAGGGTAGGCAAAGAACTCCTCTCTGATGGACTGACCTTCACCAATTGATTTTCTTTTGTTGTACATGGAACTGGCAAAAACATTGATCTTGTCTTGCTTGATGTTGATGTCACCACCAAAATTGGGCATGAGCCTGGAGTCAATTCCCAAACGAAGATTGCCATTGTAGCCAGCCTTTCTGTTTTTCTTTAAAACAATGTTGATGATGCCTGACATTCCGCCGGAGGCATCAAATTTGGCAGATGGGTTGGTAATCAGTTCCACACTTTGAATGGCATCTGATGGGATCTGGTCAAGAGAGAGGTTTGTAGGCCTGCCATCAACGAAAATGGTGGGCGAGGCGTTTCTGAGGCTTACATTCCCATCGATATCAACATCAACACCAGGTATATTTTTCATCAATTCCGAAGCGGTTTGTCCAGTAGAAACAATGTTTTTCTCCACATTGAAAATTTTCCGGTCAACCCCCATTTGCATAAAAGGTTTCGTTCCAACCACTTTGATCTCTTCCAATTGTTTGGCATCCACTTCAAGCTTGATATTTCCCAGATCAACATCAGCATTGCTCATGATTTTAGAAAAATCATTGCCATTGGGGCCAAGATCGAACTTGACTTGTTTTTCAAGGGTAATATAGCCTATCGCGGTTACTTTTAGGGTAAACGCCCCCCTCAATGGCAGTCCCTCAAGACTAAAATCACCATTGCTTTTGGTAAGTTGGCCGGAAATGATCTTGGTTTTTCTTGTTTTTATTGCGGTATCCATCACTGCCTGGGTGAGTTGAACAGATGACGCTTCAATAGATTTATTGGTTTTTGCATCCATAATGCGGCCATAAAAGCGACCAATATTCATGCTTTGACCGGTTCCTGAAGGCCTGCCCCCTGCAGGTGCTTGGGCAAAAATGTTTATCGAAAGCAAGGACAATAAAACAATGAATAACTTTTGCATTAAGCTGTATTTTAATCGATTGGATGCCATTTGGGCCTTTAATCTTTCGGATTGAAAGACAAGAACATGTTAAACAAAAAAAATGGAATTAGGTTCAGGATGTCATCAATGTGATCAAAACCTGAAAGATTCCGATGATCAGACCAAGTATTCCGCCAATTATTTCTACAAAGCGGAATTCCTTTGACATGATCTGGTTCAGGATGGTTTCCATTTTATCACTTGAAAAGCCATAAACCTTTTCAGTCACAATTTTTTCGAGGTCCAATTGAGATTCAAG
>JAURJU010000067.1 GCA_030832085.1 Chitinophagales bacterium
ATGGAATCAGGGTACCAACGTTGGCTGGCAGCATTCATGCGAAACCGTTGGATTGCATTCCTGATTGTCATCGCATGCGTTGGCGCGATTTACTTTGTGGGTAAAAAGCTTCCTTCTGAGTTGGCTCCCATGGAAGACAGGAACAGGCTGAGAACAAGTATTCTTGCACCTGAAGGCACTGACTTTGATTACATGGACCAGGTTGTGTATGATATAACCGAAAAGATCATGGACTCTGTTCCTGAACGCTATGTTGTCCTCTCTTTTGCACCAAATTTTTCAGGATCGGGTGGAGCAAATGCAGCTTCTATCAGCATGGGTTTGGTTGATGCCAGCGAGCGAAAACGCAGCCAGAACGAAATTGCACAAAGCATGAACAAAATGTTCAAGGACTATACGAATGTGCGTGTCTTGGTTTTGCAGGAACAAACAATTTCTGTAGGACAGGCCAGCCGTGGTCAATTGCCTGTGCAATTTGTTTTGCAAAACCTCAACTTTGACAAACTCAAGGAAAAGGTACCCCTGTTCATGGATGAGGTGGTCAAGAGCAATGTTTTTCAGGGCAACGATGTGAACCTCAAATTCAACAAACCGGAGCTGCAGGTGACCATTGATCGACTCAAGGCTGGGGAATTGGGCATTTCAATACTTGACATATCCAATACATTGCAACTTGCCCTTAGCGGAAGAAGGTTTGGATATTTCATCAGAAACGGAAAGCAATATGAAGTGATTGGCCAGGTAGACAGAAAAAACAGGGATGCTCCATTGGACCTGAAATCATTTTACCTGAGGAGCCGGGCCGGACAGCTTATCCAATTGGATAACCTCGTGTCGATTTCCGAAACTGCCACTCCCCCAACCATTTACCATTACAACAGGCTGAAGAGTGCTATTGTTTCAGCGGGTCTCGCCAATGGCAAAACCCTGGGAGATGGCATCAAGGAGATGGAGCGCATATCAAAAAAAGTATTGGATGAATCTTTTACTACCAGCCTTAGCGGATCTTCAAGGGACTTTGCAGAAAGCGCTTCTAACACTCAAAACGCATTTTTATTGGCACTGGTCTTGATCTTCCTTGTATTGGCAGCACAGTTTGAAAGTTTTGTTGACCCGCTCATCATCATGATTACTGTTCCTTTGGCACTTGCCGGTGCAGTAATCAGTCTTTCGGCATTTGGCCAATCGCTGAATATTTTCTCTCAAATTGGCATCATCATGTTGATTGGATTGGTAACAAAAAATGGTATCCTGATCGTTGAATTTGCCAATCAGCAAAGGGAAAATGGAATGAACAAGATTGATGCTGTGCTGGATGCATCTGTGGCAAGGTTAAGACCTATTCTGATGACAACATTGGCCACCGCCCTTGGAGCGCTTCCAATTGCCATGGCACTGGGTTCAGCCGGTAAAAGCAGGATACCTCTTGGCATTGTCATCATCGGTGGACTTTTGTTTGCCCTCGTGCTCACATTGTTTGTCGTACCCGCACTTTACAGTTACATTTCAAGGAAAAAAAGAGAGACCCATGAAAATTAAAGCAGCATTGTTCAGTCTCCTGATGGCAAATGCGGCATGGTCGCAGGACAGCAGTTTCAGTGCAAAAGAGGTCATCGATATTGCACTGAAGCAAAACCTTGACATTCAAATTGCAGCAACGGATTTGGAAACTGCAAAAATCAACAACAACTGGGGGAATGCCGGTGGTTTACCAACCGTTATTGGAAACATTACCAATACCGAAGCCGTATCCAATATCAACCAAAAGTTGTCCAACGGCAACAGCATTGAAAGAAACAATGTTTCCAACAACAGCATCAATGCAAACCTTGCCATCAGCTGGAGAATATACAATGGTTTGAGGGTGAGGTCAACAAAAGAAAGGTTTGATGCATTTGAAAAAATGGGAACAATTGCCGTAGCCCAACAAATCGATCAAGTCGTTTTTGACGTATTGAACATCTATTACAACCTCGTCAGGTTGAACAAGCAGGTGATTGCCACAAAAGCCATTATTGATCTCTCTCGAGAGCGCTTGAAAATCGCCGAAACAAGGTTCAACGTAGGCAATGGAGCCAAAACAGACATGTTGCAGGCCAAGATTGACTTGAACACGCAGGAAGTCAACCTTCAAAACCTCCACAGACAGATTGCCAATACAACAACTGCAATGAACGCATTGCTTAAAAAAGACCCTGGTGCACCATTCTATCCAAAGGATGATCAATTCAGCATTCCTTTGATTGAATATGCTGCAGTATCTGCAAAAATTGACCTGCAAAACCCACAGGTGCTGTTATCCCAACAGGAAAAACTGAACCTGTTGATTGAGCGTAAAATCATCAATGCACAACGGATGCCATCGGTATCACTGAATTCGAACACTGTATTGAACAGGTCAAAATCAACTGCAGGATTCTTTCTGACCAATCAAACATTTGGTCCGGCTGTGGGTTTGGGTATAGGTATTCCCATTTTCAATGGCAACATTGCAAAAACACAACTCAAGGTCAATACCATACAGCAAAAAAAACAGGACCTTCAGCTTGAACAACTCAGGCAGCTTTTACAAAGGGATTTGTTGATTGCATACCAAGAATACCAGAATGCAATTTCCGTTTTGAAAATAGAGGAAAACAACGTGAAACTTGCTGAAGAAAACAACTTCATCTCAACCGAAAGGTTTAAAAAGCTACAGAGCAATTCCATTGAGCTCAGGCAGGCGCAATTGAGCCTGATAGAAGCGCAGGACAGGCAAATCAATGCACAATTCAGGGCTCAAATGGCAGCCAATTCCATACAATACTTAACAGGAGAAATCAGTAAAAATTAGGTCTTATTTACCCAGGTGATAATGCTTGAAAGCCATGGGAAGCAAATCAGCAGGACTTTCAAATTCAAACACTTCTCCTGAAGACCCCGTCAACAAAAGACGCATGGACTGTTTGAACCTGGACTCAAACTCTACCAATGCCTGCCTGCACATCCCGCAGGGTGCGATGGGTTCGGAACTGTCAACTGCATCAGATTGATAGGTAATCGCCATGGTTTCTATCGGCAGACCTGGAGAAATGGAAGATACAGCAGCCAGCAATACCCTTTCAGCACAAATTCCAATTGGATAAGAGGCATTTTCCTGGTTGGTACCCATCACCAATTTATCATCTTGCATTCTTGCCACTGCACAAACCCGGAATCCGGAATAAGGCGCATAGGCAGTGGCTGACAGTTCCCGCGCACGAACAACAAGGTCAATGTCTGCATCAGTCAAGGCTGAGGCATCAGCATAAACCTTGAAACTGGTGTTGATCTTTCTTGTTTCCATGGGTTGGGGTTTTGCGACTAATGTATGCTCCTGAAAATCCTGTTCCACCTGGGACCATTTTGCCAACTGAACCAGATCAGTGAAGCTTTTCCTACAATATGGTCTTCTGGAACAAAGCCCCAGAACCTGGAATCCTGGGAGTTGTGGCGGTTGTCACCCATCATCCAGTAGTAGTTCATTTTAAATGTATACGCGGTTGCAGGTTTTCCATTGATCAGCACTTTTCCATCGCGTTCCTCCCAATCATTGTTTTCGTAGACATCAATCACACGTTTGTACAAGGCAATGTTCCTGCTGGTCAGCTCAATTGATTTACCTTTTTGCGGTACCCACAGTGGACCAAAATTATCCTCACTCCACTTGAACTGGGTTGTATCATATGGAAATGTATTCCCAAAACCACTGGTGTTCAAGTCTGGAACTATAGAGCCTTTTACTACAAATGGAAACGACTCAACTTGCTTCAATTGAGCTGGCGTAAGCGTCAACCGATAGGTATTGGCTTTGTCCTGCATTTGTAAAAGGTCGCGTTGCTCAGGATCCTGTGGATCGATATTCAATTCGTTTTTTATGAACTCATCAGAAAAGAAACCATTTCCATTTAGCGTCACATAATAAGGCATTTCAGATGCAGGTGGAATGGGATTGATGGTATTGGACACATAAAGCGTTCCATTCCTGATGAAAAGCGTATCACCAGCAATGGCCACACAGCGTTTGATGAAATTCTCCCGCTTGTCTACTGGTCTTGAAATGATATCATCCCTTTCCGCAAAAAGCATGTCTCTTGTACCACCCCTTGATTCATACGCCCTGAGGTAATCATAATAGTTTATTTCAGATTGAAATTCCCGGATGACAGTATCCCCTACTGGATAATTGAACACGACAACATCGTTGCGCTCTACCGGCTTTGCAAAAAAGCGCTGGTAAGGAAGGCTGATCCATTCCAGGTAAGATTTAGATGTTCCAATCGGGAGGGTATGGTGAACAAAAGGAAATGCTAGTGGTGTATTGGGGATGCGGGGGCCATAGCTGGTTTTGCTTACAAAAAGAAAGTCGTTGACCAACAAGGTTTTTTCCATAGAGCCGGTGGGAATGACATAGGCCTCAAAAACAAAGGTTCTGATGATGGTGGCTGCAACAATGGCAAAAACAGCCGCATCAATCCATTCCCTGGTTCCCGATTTTTGGTAATTCTTTACGACAGGGATGCCTGCATAACGCTCATTGCTTGAAAAACCAAGATAAGGAAAATAGATAAAGGGTACCAAAACGGTTGCTGCGTGGTGCAAAACTGAAAACCTCCCAAAATGCTCAACAAATTTAATGCACAACCAGATCGTTACAAATTGGCCGGCAATGGGAATCAACTGAAAGAAGAACCATTGTGTCTTCAGTTCCATTTTTTTTACCATCAACCAGGTATTGTAAAAAGGAACCAGGGCTTTCCAGCCATCCAGTCCAGCCTTTTTAAACATCCCATAAAGTCCTGCGTGAAATCCTGCAGTTGCAACAATAAAAATCAGCCAACCTGTGCCCATCGTAATATGCTTTTCAAGTCCAAATGTAACATAAAAGAGGGATTAAAACCTTATGGCAGGGCAACTGTTCCAATATTAATGTGATCGGTCACCACAAAGGATGAAAGTCATTTTTCAAAGCAAATTACAACAGGAAAATAATGATTATGAAACTGCAGATACCTTGCGGGATGACTTGATAACTACATCCTTTATAGTGGCATCCATATCCATGAGTGCAATATCCATATCGGCACATCCATTGGCTGTAGCAGAAGTACAAAAACGCATGGCGGTCCACACATGGTCAATGACCACTTCATCAACCTTGAAAAAACCTTTTGACTGAAGACATTCCCAATTGCAGTCGCGGTTCAGGTCACTGACAATTTTAGAAGTGGGTTTGGGATAAGCAATCCAAAGTTTTCCTTGAGAACGCAAAGCAGGAATAACATCCTTTAGAATAACGGAAAGCTGCGTATAGTTGAGGGCAAAGACCAGTGCAAAATCTATTTTCCTGGTTTTCAGCAAGGGAGTCACATTTTTGGCAAACGAAAGTTTGGTAAAAAACTTTTCCAAGGTAGAAGGAATGCCCTGGATGAGTAGGTTTTTTTCTTCACCTAGTTGAAGCCTGTCAAAGATGTTGATGAGCATTCGTTGGAAGTTTTGGTTTGGGTAGACAAAATTAACATTTTTTCCACATATTTAATGCTTCTTTAAAAACATTTTAAAGTCGGGGTGGAAACAAGAAAATTATTGAAACTCTTGTTGACTTTTACGAGACTTTCTTTTGTCGCGGTTCTTGAAAATGGGCACTTTGTTTTCACTTCCAGAGAGGAGTCTGGTGATGTTCTTTTGGTGTGTAAGAATTACAAGCAGGGCGACGGCAATGGCAAATATCCTGTATGCAATGTTGTCTACATTGAAAATAATCAAAATGAAAACGGGAAAAGCCATGCTTGCCAGGATGGAGCTCAGCGAAACAAAGCGTGTAAGATAAAGCACAACCAGAAAAACGGCCACACAACTCAATGCGGTCAGTGGAGAAATGGCTATGATCAAACCAAAAAGTGTTGCAACACCCTTCCCACCCCTAAAATCAGCCCATATTGGAAAAATATGACCAATCACAGCTGCCAAGCCCAGTCCAATTTGAAAATTGGTTCGCTCAAATTCATTGGTAATATAATAAGGAAGCAGAAGAGCAAGTTTTACAGCAATCAATCCTTTCAACATGTCGAGCACCATTACGAAACTGCCCCATTTTGAACCAAGCACCCTGAATGTATTGGTAGCGCCGGCATTTCCACTGCCATAATCCCGAATATCAATATTGAATTGGGTCTTGCTGATGATGACCGATGTTGGAATCGATCCTATCATGTATGCCAATATGATCAATAATACTTCATTCATCTTCTTGTGGTTTGGCTAAAGGGTATACAAATTTAATAAAAATTTAATAAACCTCATTTCCGGGAAGTTAAAATGGATGACGGAAGGACAATGCAATCCATCCACTGTCTGTATACCTTTGTACAGGTTGACCCAAATAAGGGGAAAAAGCTTCTACAATATCCGTGTAGTCCGACTCCAACAATCCGCTCATTAGCAAAATGCCACCTGGCTGAAGGAGGTTGACCATCGGAGCAACTTGTTCTAAAAGCACATGCTTGTTGATATTGGCAAGCATCAGATCACATGGTGAGGAATCATCCAAGTTGTCAGCTTGTGCGACCCTGATTCTAGTGGCATGGTTCAACGCAATGTTTTCTCTGACATTTGAAATGCTCCAGTTGTCATTGTCGATTGCCTCAATTTCAGATGCACCAAGTCTTTCTGCAAGTATAGCAAGTATGCCAGTGCCTGTTCCAAAGTCGAGCACCGTTTTTTCGCTAACATTCATTTCAAGCATTCCCTTCATCATCATGCGGGTGGTTGCATGATGTCCGGTACCAAAACTCATTTTGGGAGTAATCAGTATTTCATGTTCAAATCCATCCAAAGAAGGATGAAAATGTGCCCGCACATGAATTTTGCCTGGAATCACAACCGGATCAAAATTGGATTCCCAACTGGAATTCCAGTTCTGCTCTTCCAAAATTGTATTCGTATACTGAACCTTCAGTTGCGAACAAAGTGCATCCAGGGTCAACATGTCTTCCATTCCTTTCATGGCGTAAGCCTTTAGGCCAAATTCCGTCTCTTCCATTCCTGAAAAACCAAATGAAGGCAGCATGGCGACAAGTAAATCTCTGGTATCCGCTTGAAGCACGTCAAAATGTATTTCTATGTAATTCATCATAAAAAAAGCCGGCAGAAGCCGGCATTTTTGTTAGTTTGAAGCATTGGATCCGCCATCTTCCTGTTTAAAGTCAGGCTTTGGAATCAACACTTTTCTGCTCAATTTGAATTTTCCAGTCTTGTGGTCTATACCGATCAACTTGACCCTTACTGCATCACCTTCTTTGAGGATGCCATCCAACGTTTCCAGGCGTTTCCAGCTTACTTCACTGATGTGAAGCAACCCTTGCTTGCCAGGCATGAATTCAACAAAAGCACCGTAAGGCATCACTGACTTCACCTTGGAATCGTATTCATCACCCACCTCTGGCATGGCCACAATGCCCTTGATCCAGGATACAGCCCTGTCAAGCCCTTCTTTGGCTGGGCTGAATACGCTTACTTCACCCTGGTTGCCTACTTCCTCTATATTGATTGTAGTACCTGTTTCACGCTGAATTTCCTGGATGATTTTTCCTTGCGGTCCGATTACAGCACCAATGAATTCCTTGTCGATAAACAGCTTCTGCATTCTCGGAGCATGCGGCTTCACTTCAGGACGGTAAGCGGGCATGCAATCATACATTTGGTCAAGGATGTGCAAACGACCATGCCTTGCCTGTTCGAGTGCGGCCATCATGGTCTCCATGCTCAAACCATCAATTTTGATGTCCATTTGAATTCCACAAATACCATCGCGGGTTCCTGTTACTTTGAAATCCATGTCTCCCAAGTGATCTTCATCACCAAGGATATCAGTAAGAATGGCATATTTTCCGTCTGAAGCCCTGGTAATCAATCCCATCGCAACACCACTTACGTGTTTTGGAATGGGAACACCAGCGTCCATGAGTGCCAGAGAACCAGCACAAACCGTTGCCATGGAAGAGGATCCGTTTGATTCAAGGATATCAGATACAACACGAACAGTGTATGCATAATCATTGCCCGGCATCATTTGCTTGAGAGAGCGAAGGGCCAGGTTACCATGACCCACTTCTCTCCTTCCAGGACCTCTCATTGGCTTCACTTCTCCGGTTGAAAAAGGAGGAAAATTATAATGAAGTATGAACTTCGTATAATCTGATTTTGCAGCACTTTCCACCAACAATTCATCCAATGGTGTACCAAAAGTAATGGTGGTCAGGGATTGTGTTTCCCCACGGGTAAACAAAGCTGAGCCGTGTGGTGTAGGCAATACGTCAATTTCCATGTTCAACGGACGCACCTGATCGAGTGAGCGACCATCAAGCCTGATCCTATCGTCCAGGATCATGTTGCGAACAACATCCCACTTGAGATCCTCGTAATATTTCTTGGCAAGCTTAACATGTTCGGAAGTTGCTTCTTCACCGAGCATGGCAACGACTTCTTTTTTCAGCTCATCGTAAGCCTTGCTGCGATCGTATTTGCTGCTGCCCGCCTTGGAAATGGCATACACCCTTTCTGTGGCAAAATCGTTTACTTTTTGTTGTATTTCGTCGTTGGTAACGGGTTTTGTATAATCACGCTTGCCCTCAACACCAACTTTCTGCCTGAGTTCTTCTTGTGCATTGATCTGAACACGTATGGCATCATGTGCGATCTCAAGCGCCTTGACGACATCAGCCTCAAGACATTCCTTGGATTCACCTTCCACCATCATCAGGTTTTTGGCAGTTGCACCAATCATGAAATCCATGTCGGCAGAAGCCAGCTCCGTCCTGCTAGGGTTGACAATGAAATTGCCGTTTATTCTTGCAACACGGACCTCAGAAATAACTTCCTTGATGGGAATATTGGAAACAGCGAGTGCAGCAGATGCAGCAAGGCATGCCAAAGCGTCTGGCATGATTTCTGGGTCAGATGAAATTAGGCTCACCAAAACCTGAACATCGCAGAGGTAATCTTCAGGGAAAAGCGGACGCAGTGCCCTATCTATCAAACGGCTGATCAGGATTTCAGAATCTGTAATACGGCCTTCGCGTTTGAAAAAAGATCCAGGAATTCTACCTGCAGAAGCAAATTTTTCTTGGTAATCCACTGAAAGGGGGAAGAAATCTTGTCCTTCGCGGGGTTCCTTGTTGGCACATACTGTTGCCAATAAGATGCAATTTCCTTGCCTTACAGTAACTGATCCATCGGCCTGACGGGCAAGCCTTCCGGTCTCTATTGTAACAATTCGACCGTTACCAAGGTCGAAGCTTGATTGAAATGGTTGTTGTAGCATGATATTTTTTTGGGATTGTACCAAAAAGCAATATTCCCAACAGCATTTGTTGGGAATAGTACAATTCAGTTGTGTTATTTCCTTAACCCTAATTTCTCAAGGAGGGCACGGTAGCCAAGTAGATTGGTTCTGCTCAAGTAGATCAACAACCTTTTACGGCGACCAACTTTGGTCATCAGACCTCTGTTTGAAGAGAAATCTTTCTTGTTTTGCTTGAGGTGTTTTGAAATTTCGCTGATTTCTTCAGTAAGAACGGCAATTTGACCTTCTATAGATCCGGTATTTTTTGTGTTGCCACCGAATTCAGCAATGATTGAAGACTTTTTTTCTTTTGTTACGCTTGACATCTCAGTTTATTTTAATTCATCTATAATTTTACCGGGAAAATTGGCTGCGAAGGTAATGATTTTTTTAATACAAACAAAGATTTGAAACAATTGGCGATAGACAGAAAAATCACTCCATGTATTTCATTTTCAATGCATAAAGAAAAATGAACAAGGCGCCAGACAGGCCAGACATCAGCGCAAGAGAAAAGCCAAGGATATTGTTTGAACCAAAAACGAGCAAGGGGGCAACCACAGCAATGATGCATCCCAGAAAGTAAAGGTGAAAACCCTTTTTCTTCAGCCGCAGCATCAGGAATGCTCCTATCAGGGTGAGCAGATTGGAGACCAAAGAAAAAAAACTGTTGTCACGCATGTTGGAACTGGTATTGGCAAAAGAGATATCTTCCAGAAGTCCGTCTATTTTCTGTTGCCCGGCTGGGTCGGATTTTGTTGCATCCTGAAGCACAGCTTCCCAACTTTCCAGGCTTTGGGTCATGGCCTTGGAAACGCTATCTGGATCAGAGAGACCTGAGAAAGCAGAAAAAATCATGTAGGTACTGGCAAAAATGGTGAGGTAGCATAAAATGGTCAAAAACTTGGGCCTGAGGGGTAAAATAACCGGGTTTTGGTCTGAATCATCCATTTTATTAAAATTTAAACAAAGGTAACAAGAACAATTGACCCCTTGAATGTATTTTGTATAGTACAATGGATAAGTATTTGCATGTTGTTGCTCCAGATCTACCCAGACCCTCCGATTCAGGGCTGCTGAAAGACCTTTTTTATCTTATCAGGGGCCTTCACAACAAGGGGGTACATGTTTTGCTGCATTGTTTTGGAGAAGTAAATGAGCAGGATCTGCTACCCTTTTGCAAGGAAGTTCATTCCTATCCCAAAAAATCTGGCCATGAAGGATTCTCGTTGAAAATTCCTTTTGCGGTGGCCTCGAGATCATCAGAAAAGCTCAACATCAGGTTGATGAATGATCATCATCCTGTACTTTTTGTGGGTTTCCAAACTGTTTTTCCTTTGTTGGATGAAACCACCATGGAAAAAAGGAACGTTGTGGTCAGGGTGCTCAGAAATGAACACAAATATTTCAATGACCTGGTTCATCTTCAAACTTGGGGAGCCCAAAAGCTTTTTTGCAAGGCAGAAGCATTTCGATTCAAAGGAATGATGAAAAGGCTGAGCAAGTCCAATATCCCGTTTGCAACTGCCATTGAATTGGAAACATTGCCCCACACACAGGTCCATGTCAAACATGCTTTTGTTGCTCCTTTCATGCCCATGCCTATCCAATTGCAAACGGAAGGAACGGGCAATTACTGTTTTTTTTACGGCAACCTGGGAGAAGTAGAAAACGAGTATGCAGCCCTATGGTTGCTGAACAATGTCTTTGCAAAACTTGAGCTGCCCTTTGTTATTGCAGGCGACCATCCATCAGAAAAACTTGAAAGGGCAGCCCACCTCCGGATGCATACCTGCCTTGTTGCCAATCCGGGAGAAAAGGAACTGCAAGACCTCATCAAAAAGGCACAGGTCAACATTCTTCCCAGTTTTGTATCAGGTGGACCATCGAATAACATTCTTCAGGCACTGGCCTTGGGAAGACATGTGGTCACCAATACCATGGGTTCTAAGGAGTCTGAAATTCAAGCATACTGCCATATTGCGGAGCATCCTGCAGAATTCATCAAAACAATTTCAGCATTGTTCAACAAAGCCATGGATTCGACCGAACATGAGAAAAGAGCATCCCTGTTGAACAGGAACTTCAACAATGAAAAGGGTATTCAAGAATTACTCAGGATGCTATACTAGCATTGTCGATCACTTTACCTCCCTCGGTACGGATCATTCTTGCTGGATATTTATTGATGACAATGTAATCGTGCGTTGCCATCACAATGGCTGTACCAAAGTCTTTGCTGATTTGGAACAAAAGGTTCATGATTTCTTCGGTAGTCTCAGGATCAAGGTTACCAGTGGGCTCGTCTGCCAAAATAAGCTTGGGTGAGTTGAGCAAAGCTCTGGCGATGTCAATCCGTTGCTGCTCGCCACCGGACAATTCAAAAGGATATTTGAAACCTTTTGTTTTCAATCCCACCTTGCCCAGAACTTCTTCAATCTTGTCTTCAATCAGCATTTCATCTTTCCAGCCTGTGGCATTCAACACGAACTTTAGGTTGTCGTGGACGTTCCTGTCGGTCAGCAATTGAAAATCCTGGAAAACAATGCCGATGTTTCTTCTTAGAAAGGGAACGGTTTTCCAGGTAAGGTCTTTCAGGTCAAATCCGGCAACATTGGCGGTTCCACTTTTCAGGGGAAGTTCTCCATACAGTGTTTTGAGAAGGCTGGATTTACCTGTGCCTGTTTTTCCTACTAGATAAACAAATTCACTTCTTGAGACAACTATGTTTACGTCACTGAGAATCAACGATTCACCTTGGTAGATATTTGCATTTTTGATGGACAGAACTGCTTCGCTCATGGTAGGCTTTTAAGCTTTAAAAGTATATTTTTCACCACCCAGGTGAACATCCAAACATTTGTGGTCTGCGGCTTCAACCTTTCCAATGATTTTTGCATCGACTCCAAATCTTTGGGAAATGTCAATCATTTGCTGGGCATTCTTTTGATCGGTATAGATTTCCATTCTGCAGCCCATGTTGAAGACCTGTAGCATTTCCCGGTTGTCGGATCCGCTTGCCTGTTGGATGAGTTGAAAAACGGGAGGAACAGAAAAAAGGTTATCCTTGACCACCCGCATCGGGCCGGGCAAGTATTTGAGGCACTTTGTTTGACCACCTCCACTGCAATGAACCATGCCGTGTACGGCTTCAAAATCAGATTCAAGGATTTCCCGGATGATTGGCGCAAAGGTTCTTGTTGGACTCAATACCATTTTTCCTGCAGTCATTACAAATCCTTCGATTTCAACCGGGTCAGTCATGCGATGTTCACCAATGTAAACAACTTCATGTGGAAGATGGGGATCAAAAGACTCCGGGTACTGCCCTGCATAGGCTTTGGCAAACATGTCATGCCTGGCGCTGGTAAGTCCGTTGCTGCCAATGCCACTGTTGTATGCCGCTTCGTAATTCGCCTTACCTGCACTTGAAAGTCCGACAATCACATCACCAACTGCAATCCTTTCGTTGGTCACCAAACGGTTTTTAGGCCAACGGGCCGTCATGGTGCCATTGACGGCAACTGTTCTTACCACATCTCCCACATCAGCGGTTTCTCCGCCAAGGTAATGGATTTTGACGCCCATTTTTTTAAGGTCCGCAAAAAGGGCACTCGTCCCGTCTATGATTTCCTTGAGGACTTCACCTGTGATCAGGTGCTTGTTCCTGTCAATGGTTGAATTGAAAACAATGTTGTTGTATACTCCTATGCAAAGCAAATCATCCAGGTTCATCACTACAGCATCTTGCGCAATGCCACGCCAAACGGAGATGTCCCCGGTTTCTTTCCAGTACAGGTATGCAAGAATGCTTTTGGTACCTGCCCCGTCGGCATGCATGATGTTTACATGGTCGTTATCTCCCCCTAGGTAATCAGGATAAATTTTGCAGAATGCATTTGCATACAAACCCTGGTCCAAATCCTGGATGGCGGCATGGACTTCTTCCTTTTGGGCTGAAACGCCTCTTTTTTGGTATAAACTCATGTATTGGGTGGTATTCGCAAATTTACTTTAGAACACTGAAATGACAATATTTAAATCCTTCTGAAACAAGAAGGTGTCAATTCTTTCAATTGAATTAATTTTGCAAATCTTATGCAAGTTCATTTTCAAACAGAAAATTTACCATTGTTTCGCAATGCTGTGCTGACCATTGGCACCTTTGACGGCGTTCATACAGGACATACTGCTATCCTGGATAAAGTGAAATCCGAAGCGCTGTCCTGCAATGGTGAGACCGTTGTGATTACCTTTCATCCCCATCCAAGAAGGATTTTGAGCAACGCAGATGCCCCTGCACTGTTGACCAGCCTTGAGGAAAGAATTGATCGCTTCAATGCAATTGGGATTGATCATCTTGTGATTGTTGCCTTTGACCCGGTTTTTTCGGCACTTTCTGCGAATGATTATATCCAGGAATTCATTGTGAACCTTTTTCACCCAAAGATTATTGTCATAGGCTATGACCATCGGTTTGGACAAGGCAGGACTGGAGATTATGCGTTGCTGAAACAAATGGGTACAACTTACGGGTACTCGGTCTGTGAAATTCCAGAAAAGATGCTGGATGCATCAAGGGTCAGTTCGACCCATATCCGGCATGCATTGCTGGATGGTGACCTTGCTACTGCAAACACCCTGCTCTCCTACCCATATCAGCTTCAGGGAGAAGTGATTGAAGGGGACAAACTGGGCAGAACACTTGGTTTTCCAACCGCAAACCTGGCCTTGCATGACAGTGACAAACTTATCCCTGCATCAGGTGTGTATGCCGTAAAGGTAGAACTGAACCAAAACGGGTTGATCAGGCATGAAACAGGCATGATGAACATCGGCTACAGGCCCACTGTGAATGGAAGGGAGCGAAGAATTGAAGTGCACATCTTCAATTTTGACGAGGACATTTACCACCAAACGTTGAAGGTTTCGCTCATTGCCTATACGAGAAAGGAAATGAAATTTTCAGGACTTGAAGCGCTTAAGCAACAACTCAGCAAAGACAGGGACAGCATAGCAGCAATGTTGGAAAAGATCAAGACGGAAGAATAATCTTGGCTACCAGCTCCTTCATCAGGGAGGAATCCTCAGTGTCAATCTGCCCAATACCGATGCTTTTTAGGTTGTAATGGTTCAGCAAGACCAATGCCTTTTCGATGTCATTGAAACTGTACCGTTGCATGGCCTGAACGTATTGCTTCGCGAAAAAGGCTTTGATGCCCAAGGCTGCAGCAATGGCATATTCATCCTTTGAACCACCCGCTGCTGCAATGTACAGCTTGCTGAAAAAAGCGTACAGGGTAGGAAGTGTTAACTGAATGGGGCCAGCTTTGGGATTCGATGCAAAATAATTGAGAATTTTCAGCGTGTTTGGAAGGTCTCGGTTTCCAAGCGCGGCTTGCAACTCAAAAACATTGAATTCTTTGCTGATCCCCACGTATTGCTCAATGTGGTCCTCAGTTACCTGTTTTTTCCCTTTCAGGTTGACCGTCAGTTTTTCAATTTCATTCTCCATGCGCTGAAGATCATTGCCAATATGGTCAACCAACATGAAAAGTGCCTTGGGTTGAATCTCAAGCCCCTTTTCACGTACCATGTTCGAGGCCCACTCAGGCAATTCATTGTCGTACATTTTTTTTGTGGTGATGACAACGGCCTTTCCCTTGAGGCTTTTGGCCAGTTTCCCTCGTCCATCCAATTTTTTATCCTTGTGGGCAACGATAAAAATGGTGGACATCAGGGGATGATCGAGATAGGCTTCAAGCCGGTCAATATCTTTCATGTGCTGGGCTTCCTTCAGGATTACAACCTGTTTTTCGGCAAACATAGGGTAACGTCGACAGGCGTTGAGGACATCCTCCACCTTGCTGTCGCGACCGTAAAAAATGGAAAGGTTGAATTCTGCTTCATGCGCTGGCAGGATTTCCTGTTCCGCAAAAGCTGTAAGCTTATCGATATAGTAAGACTCTTCGCCTTCCAACCAATAGACTGGGTGAAACGCTCCCCTTTTCCAATCTGATATGATTTGCTCGGTACTCATTCAAATGGTGTTAAAAAATAATTCCTGCAATGAAAACTGACAAAATTGGTGCACAATGTTTTTTTTAACAGGTACATCAACTTTTGAAGCAAAGAAATTCTTTTTCTTTGTAGTGGATACGAATTTATCAAATAGCGATGAACTTTCACCATTAATCATTTGAACCATGAGCACAAATTACCCCAATGCGGGAAACTATTCTTCAGCGCCCCAAAAAGACAACAAGAACACGATCATCATTTTACTGGTCATCGCACTTGTCGGTTCCTGGATTTATTTTGTATTTGCCAAGAATCAGGCCACAGCAGTGATCAACGAAAAAGATGCGCAATATGCTACACTGGACTCTGCCAGAAACAATGTTCAGAAAGAATATGATCAAGCCATTGCCAAACTGGATGAGATGACGGCCACCAACAACGGACTGGACAGTTTGGTCAAAACACGCAACAATGAACTTGGCATTCTCAAATCAAAATTCAAGGCTCTTGTAGGCAAACAAAATGCCACATCCGCCGATCTTGCAGAAGCAAGAAAGCTCGTCAGTGAGCTCAACGGCAGGATTGATGATTATGTAAAGGAAATTGAGCGCCTTCAAGGTGAAAACATTCAATTGACAGCAGACAAAACCAACCTCACCAATGAAAATAAGAACCTCAGTACCAATCTCGCCAATACAGAAGCTGCCAAAAAAGATGCAGAAGGAAAGGTGGATGTTGGTTCTACCCTGCATGCATCAGGTTTCAATATTGTGGCCATCAACGAAAAGAATTCAGGCAAAGAAAAAAACACTTCATCCGCCAAAAGGGCAGACAAACTAAGGGTTTCATTCAATCTTGATGAGAACAGGATTGCCACTTCTGGAGGCAAACAACTTTTCATCATCGCGAAAGATCCTGCAGGGAAGGTGATCAGGGAAGAAGCACTTGCTTCAGGTACCATCAACACCAGGCAGGATGGGCAGGTTGATTTTACCACCAAAATTGATGTTGACTACAAACAAAGTGAGGCAAAATTTGTCAGTTTCGATTTGCGCCAGGCGGATAGATATGTAAAAGGAAACTATTCCATCATTGTTTACCAAAATGGTTTCAAGATTGGTGAAGGGATTGCCATTTTAAAGTAAAACTCAATTTGCAGAAATAAAAGCCGCGTGTAAAATTTGCACGCGGCTTTTTTATAGAATGGCCCTTACCTGTGCCCTACCGACATGCACAAATGCTGAGTTGCCAGACCTTCTGCCTTCATATTGAATAGACATTTCAAGAAAATCGCTGATACGCTTGGTCAAATCGACGGTCCACATGAAGTTTTTACCGGGCTGCAGACCATCCAGCATGACATGACCCGGACTGGATAAGACAATTCCATTGAAATAAACATTGCTGATCGTGACACCTGAACTGATGGATGTGTTGGAAACAAGGTTATATTTCCCATCCAGCATGAATGACCGAATCATTGCATTTTCAGTAGCAATGTTTTCCTTGATATCCCATTTGAAGGAAGTTTGCAAACGCAGGTTGGTTCTTTTTACAAAGCTGATCCGGGGCTCAATGACTTGTGAAAGGATGTTAAAATTGCGGTTTCCAACATTTGGGACTTCAAGGATATTCCTTTTCATTTTTCCCACCAGGTCGAGAGTTAATATTTTCCACCAACTGCTCCATAGCTTGATAGAAAAGTCCCTTGTGTGGCGTGTTTCAAAGCCATAAGTCATGAATGTGCGGTTGCTGGATTGCATAAAATGTATGTCCATGCTCCAAATTTGGCTGAATTTATTGATGGAAAAAGAATGGCTTTGATGATGGTCAAAAGCAATCAAATTGGTATCCCTTGTCATGCCCTTGATTGGGCTCACAGCACCGCGGTCCTCGGCAAATTGCTGTTGTGAAATTTGCATTGAGGACTGGAGATAAATTCTTTTGAGGAAAGCATGCAAGGTTGATATCCTTGTGTCATCCAAGGCCATTGACGGCTGAAAGGTGAAATTGTAATTGCATTGAAGGTTGTTGGACCGGATGAAATCATTGGTTGGTATAAAAACTCTCAGGTATTTTGCCTGGTCAGGATACTTTGCTTCTTCAAATTCAGTCAATTGCGGGATGCCATCTTTGTTAAAATCAATCCAGGTATGTTTTCCTAGTCCCGCAGGCACTTCTACAAAGGTGAAATTCCTCTTCGGCTCTTGCCCACCACCCCAATCATATTGCATATTTCCTATAATTGCATCTTTCCAAAGTTTTGCAATGTATTCAACCCTTCCAAGCATGCTTTCTTCGGAAGTTTTTCCGTTTCCTTTTCCCAATATGTTCAATTTTCTGTAGGTGACATTTCCCCTTAACTGGTGATGAACATTTGACATCCACACTCCGCTGATGTTGATGCTGTTGCTATGGTCTTGAGCATGCATCAGTTTACCCATAGGATGTGCATCAGCCCGTTTAAAATAACTGATGCCCCACTTGTTCAATCGCGAGGGATCGGATTGTGTAGAAAGCTGAAAGGTAGAAAAGAAAAAGCTTCCAGGAGTGATGGAATCATTCTGGTTGAAGTGTGATGTATTTTTTTCAGCGCTGTATCTTATTCTAAATTCCCGGCCTTGAAGGGCTCGAATTCGTTTTGAGAGATCAAGGCTTGGCCTGATGAAACGCCCAGTTTTTTGTTCGTCTTTAAAATGGGTGAATGCAAATTGATTGTTGATGATCCAACCCTTGAAGTTCAGGCGGTGTTCAATTTGATGACGATCAGCCTTGAAATTGGCATTTCGAAAATAGGACTCAAATGCGTATTTCAATCGATGTTCCTGGAAGTTCTCCAGCACAAATGCAGCATTGAATATTTTTTCTTTTGCAATTTCATGCTGAGGCTCAAGCCCCCAATCGCGTAAAAATTCCACAGCACGCAGTTTTTCAATTGGCATAAAGCCTGCTGAAGCATAGTCTGCACTCAGGTTTGTTTGAAGCGAAAGACCACTTGACGCATGCAATATTTTTTTGTTTTTCACCATCAGTCTGGCGGCATATCCATCATTTAGTTTGTCTTTCGAAGAAAAGCTGTTGGTGTCATATCTATTGAAAGCCAGATCTGTCAATACCTGGGTTTGCTCATTCATTGCCCATGCTGCAGCCATTGAGGCCATGCGTTGCTTTTGGGGTGCCACCAACAAAAACACGGGTTCATATTTCCCATTTTTTACCCCTGTTTGTGGGTTTGGTGTCACCCATTTGTAAACCTTACCAATGGCGGTTGCGTCCAGGTCAATGGTATAGTTTCCATTCCCTTCACCCACTTCAATGAATGACAAAGAATACAAGCCATTGGTTTTACCCGGATGGTAAACATAGATTGTTTCCATTTTCCCCGGAGCATAAACCGAGTCTATTTTTTTATACAATATATTTCCCAAAGAATTGACTATAAGGTGTTGATGGATGGGTGAATTTATGGCATCTCCATTGCCTACAATGGCCAACGCCAGTTTAAGCTTTTTGCTGATTTCAGACTTGTTGTTGATGTAGAATTGTGTGTTGAGGTAATTGCGATCGAGATATTCGAATTCAATCTGAATGCGTTTGTCTTGGGATATCATTTGTTTTGACGTGAAACTTAATTCCGCAGTATTGTAATTGATGGTATAGTCCTTTTCTTCTCCCCTTTGCATCAATATGCCATCAATAAAAACCCTTTCCGTACCTGCAAGCACCATCAAAACAAATTCTTGGTTTGGCCCTTTCAACCTATATGGTCCTTGGTTTCCCTCAATGCCACGAAAGATGTGTCGGGTGAATTTTCCTTTTGCGATGGCAGCACTGACCAAGAAGTTGTTGTTTATTTTTTTATTGATGCGGCTTTCTGTTTCAAATGAAAATCCTTGCAGTCGTTTATTAAAATGCATAAAATAAAGGCCTACAAGGTGCATATTCAAGTCACCCAAAGAAAGTTTCCATTTGTCTTTTGAAAACCGGATCATGGCCTGGTCAAATTCATCGAGGTTTTGTGTATTGCCATCTGGCTGAATGGCCATGTTGTTGTCCGAAATGGCAGCATTGATCAGGATACTATCGCCCATGTATCCATTTAGATGTAGGTTGAGGCTTGAGTTGAACATTGCGTCCTGTCGGTTTCCTAAAGACAAGGACCTAACAATGCTTCCATTTGAATTGATGTTACCGAAATCGAGCGGCTTGACATGTGGATTTTTGACTGTAAACTGGCTTCTTGAATCTTTAAATCGGTAGAAAATGCTATCAAAAGACATTCTCCTGGTTGGTGCTGCAATCAAAAAAGGAAAAACCCGGTACTCAAGGTCCACTGTTTTCGCTACAGGTTTTTTAACCCAAACCAGCACAGCCGTTGAATGGTTAATGGAATAGTCTGCTGCTGAAACATTTTTGACATGTAGCGAATTTGGCACGATGCTCAAGCTGTCAAGCTGAACATGTGCACTGTTTGTGCTGATTGTTTTTTGGCGCAGGTTGCTGAGTGGCTGTGAAAATGCCACCGTAACAAGAAAATGGCTGATGAACAATTGCAGAAACTGCTTCAATCGTATTGGATTGTAGATCCGTTGAATAAAGCTTCAAATTATCCATTACCCATGTATTGCTTTTGGTGTAAACCATTGATTTCAATGGGATTTTTCACAAAAAAATGCGCCTTTTTGGGGCGCATTTCTACATGTCTTGAAATAAAAAGGTTATTGGCCAGAGAGGTTGGCATTGAGGTATTCCCTGTTCAACCTTGCAATGTTCAGTACAGAAATCTCCTTGGGACATTCTGCCTCACAAGCATAGGTATTTGTGCAGCTACCAAACCCTTCTTTATCCATTTGGGCAATCATGCTTACCACACGTTGTTTCCTTTCAGGTGCACCCTGAGGAAGCAAGGCGAGATGAGATACTTTTGCAGAAACAAACAACATGGCTGATGCATTCTTGCATGCAGCAACACATGCACCACAACCAATACAGGCAGCAGCTGCAAATGATTCATCCGCCATGTCTTTATCGATGGGCAATGTGTTTCCATCTACTGCGTTTCCAGTATTCACGGAAATGTATCCTCCAGCCTGAATGATCCTGTCAAAAGCAGTTCTGCTGACCATCAAATCTTTTACAACAGGAAAGGCATTTGCCCTGAAAGGTTCGATGGTGATCTGATCACCATCCTTGAACGCACGCATGTGCAATTGACAGGTAGTGGTTCCTTTCCAAGGACCATGGGGTTGTCCATTGATGACCATGGAGCACATTCCGCAAATGCCTTCTCTGCAATCGTGGTCGAAAGCAATTGAATCACTTCCTTCTGAAATCAACCGCTCGTTGAGCACATCAATCATCTCCAGGAATGACATCTCGGATGAAATGTTGTTGACATCATACTCTTCAAAATGACCTTGATCGTTGATGTTCTTTTGACGCCAAATCTTAAGTTTCAGGTTCATCGAATAATGCTGCATATGATCAGATTAGCTGTTTTGTAAAAATTATTTGTAACTGCGTTGACTTGGTTTGACCACTTCATAGTTAAGGGGCTCTTTGTGAAGGTTCCAGCTGTTTTCCTGGTGTTCCCAGGCAGCCACATACATGTATCCTTCATCATCCCTCAATGCTTCACCATCTGGTGTCTGGTATTCTTCACGGAAATGTCCGCCACAACTCTCATTTCTTTCCAACGCATCAAGACACATCAATTCTCCGAGTTCAATGAAGTCTGCTACCCTTCCGGCTTTGTCCAACTCAGGATTCATTGCATTGATTTCACCTGGAATCCGAACATCAGACCAGAATTCAGCCTTCAATGCCCTGACTTCTTCTATGGCCTGTTTAAGCCCTTCAGCGTTGCGGGCCATGCCACATTTGTCCCAAATGATTTTTCCAAGGCGTTTGTGGAAGCTTTCAACAGTTTGCTTGCCCTTGATGGACATCAGTTTGTTGATGCGATCGGATGCTTTTTGTTCTGCCGCAACAAAGGCTGGGTGATCAGTAGGAATGGAAGTTGTCCGGATATCATCAGCAAGGTAATTGCCCAATGTATAAGGAATGACGAAATAACCATCGGCCAAACCTTGCATCAGCGCAGATGCACCCAAACGGTTGGCACCATGCTCACTGAAATTGGCTTCACCGAGTGCATAGAGTCCATCAATGGTGGTCTTGAGTTCATAGTCTACCCAAAGCCCACCCATGGTGTAGTGGACTGCAGGATAGATTCGCATAGGCACTTCATAGGGGTTCTCACCAGTGATTTTTTCATACATGGCAAACAGATTGCCATATTTTTCTTTTACCACTTCTTTTCCAAGATTGGTAATGACTTCGGCAGATACGTTGCCCAGGTTTTTCTTGCTCACTTCAGCCTTGCCATAGCGTTGAATGGCTGCAGCATAATCGAGGTAGACCGCCTGCTTAGAGGAGCCTACGCCAAAGCCTGCGTCACAACGCTCTTTGGCTGCCCTGGAAGCAACATCCCTGGGAACAAGGTTTCCAAAGGCAGGGTACCTTCTTTCCAGGTAGTAATCACGCTCTTCTTCAGGAATTTCATTGGCAGGCCTGTTATCGCCTTGTTTTGCAGGTACCCAGATTCTACCATCATTCCTGAGTGATTCTGACATGAGGGTCAATTTGGACTGATGGTCTCCTGAAACAGGGATACAGGTAGGATGTATTTGTGTGAAACAAGGGTTGGCAAAAAATGCTCCCTGTTTGTGGGCTTTCCATGCAGCAGTAACATTTGAGCCCATCGCATTGGTGGACAAGTAGAAAACGTTACCGTATCCGCCCGTACACAGCAAGACTGCATGGGCAAAATGCCTTTCCAATTCACCAGTAACAAGGTTCCGGGCAATGATACCACGGGCCTTACCGTCAATGATAACCAACTCCACCATTTCATGGCGGGCATGCATTTCAACTGTCCCCAAGGCAACCTGTCTTTCTAGCGCCTGATAGGCACCTATCAACAACTGTTGACCAGTTTGACCAGCAGCATAGAAGGTACGCTGTACCT
Organism: Chitinophagales bacterium; assembly: GCA_030832085.1. Taxonomy (GTDB): domain Bacteria; phylum Bacteroidota; class Bacteroidia; order Chitinophagales; family Chitinophagaceae; genus Pollutibacter. The sequence continues at coordinate 22,413 of JAURJU010000067.1, forward strand.
GTGTTCCACCGAATGAGCGGTTGCTCAGCAAACCGCCATATTCCCGCGCAAAAGGAACACCTTGTGCGACGCATTGGTCGATGATGCTGGTGCTCACTTCAGCCAGCCTGTGAACATTTCCTTCACGGGCACGGTAATCGCCACCTTTGATGGTATCATAAAACAAACGGTACACAGAATCACCATCGTTTTGATAATTTTTTGCAGCATTGATTCCACCTTGTGCTGCTATAGAGTGCGCACGGCGTGGGGAATCTTGGAAACAGAAGGCTTTCACCTTGTAGCCCATTTCACCAAGACTGGCTGCTGCAGAAGAACCGGCCAGCCCGGTACCTACAACGATAATCTCAAGCTTCCTTTTGTTGGCCGGATTTACGAGTTTAACGGTACCCTTGTATTTGGTCCACTTTTCGTCAAGTTTTCCGGCAGGAATTTTAGCATCAAGCATGGTATGATGATTTATTGAAATGTTTAGAATAGCAATGTGATGTTTTCCAAATCAAGCTGTAGGCCAAAGTACAGGGCCAAGGGCATCAACGCAAAAATCAGGGGAACAAGGATGGAAAATACAATGCCAATGTTCCTGATCATGGGGAAGTACTTCTTGTTGGTCCAACCAAGTGTTTGAGCAGCACTTTGAACACCATGGAGCAGATGCCAAGACAATGAGATGCAACCCAAAACATAAACGATCACCACCCAGGGGGCAGCAAACGTATTTTTCATTTTCAAATAAAGATTATGGAATTTCTCTCCATCGTAATAGACTTCATCCAATCCTCCAAACCTTGAAGGCACCCAAAAATGGGCCAGGTGTATGATGAGGAACAACAGAATCAGGGTACCCAAAATTGCCATGGACCTTGAATACCATTTGGAGGTCTTGTTGCCTGCAGTAACGGCATAGCGTGACTTCCTGCTGGCCCTGTTTTTAATCTCCAATTGATAACCTTGGAAAATATGCAAGATAAAGCCTGCAAAAAGACCAATTTCAGTAATGCGGATCAACAGGTTGGATCCCATAAAATGGGCTGCACGGTTGAAATTTTCTTCTGCATTGGGAAAGAAAACATTTGCATTCACATAGCAATGTACAACAAGAAAAACCACCAGGAAAATCCCAGTAAGTGCCATTACAATTTTTTTACCGATGGACGATGAAAACATTAAGCTCCAGTTCATAGATGAAAATTTCTCTGATTTGAATTCGTGCAAAGTTACGTCACAAACATCTAATATGATACAATGTTTGATGTATTGTACGCAGAAAAACAATAAAATAGACAGGATTACGAAAACGTTTTCAAATCAATTGTTCAACCTTTTGAGGAGGATATTGTCAACTTTGGTAAACAAGTTGGCTGGGGTGAATGGACGCCAATCCGGCAGGTCAACCATCTGAACGAAACGATCAATGCCTGCCCTTGTAAAATCATACTTGGATTGTTCAGGAAGACCAATGATGGATATCCAACCTCCCTCTTCAACTATGTCATCCATCCATTCTTCGTAATAACAATCGTCGCTGCTGTGAAAATTGAGTACGTTTTCTGCAATCAGAATGAATTTGCGGATGCCATGGACGGTCATCCGGTCGATGACATCTCGTTTCAGCGTCATGATATCATTTTCGATGGCATCGTTCCACTCTCCAATCATTTCAATGATGGCAAAACCAACTTCATAATCAACAAAAAGTATTTTGATGTACAGTGTTGAAGATCCAAAATCATCCCACTGCGGATGAATATAAAAGTTGTATACCGTTTGGGAATATTGGAATTCAGAGTACTCCCTGCCAAAGAAAGGAGACTTCGGGTCTTCATCAGCAATGTAAACATGTCTCCAGTTGAAAAAGGGTTCAATTTCGTGCACCGGGCAGTTATTTAAGGGATTCCATTGCTTTTTTTACAGATCCGTGTTTGATCAGCAGGTTCTTTGATCTTTCGTAAGATGCAATAGATGCTTTTTCCATCAGCATCTTTACCCCCCGATCGATCAATTTGTCATTTGTCAGTTGCATGTTGACCATTTTGTTGTCTTCCACCCTTCCGAGCTGTATCATGATGGCGGTGGACACCATGTTGAGGACCAGCTTTTGTGCTGTACCACTTTTCATCCTGGTGCTTCCGGTAACAAATTCCGGACCTACCACCACCTCAACGGCATGGTCTGCCGCTGCGGAAACTGGTGAATTTGCATTACAGGAAATGGAGCCTGTAAGGATGTTGTTTTGTCGGCAGGCAGTCAATCCACCAATCACATAGGGTGTTGTACCACTTGCAGCAATGCCGATGACAGTATCTTTTGCATTGATATCAAAAGCACTCAGGTCTTTCCATGCCTGCTGACTGTCATCTTCGGCAAATTCTACTGCATTGAACATGGCTTCTTTACCTCCAGCGATGATTCCGATGACAAGGTCTGCAGAAACGCCAAATGTTGGGGGGCACTCTGATGCATCAACAACGCCTAGCCTTCCACTGGTGCCAGCACCGATGTAAAACAACCTACCTCCTGCAAGCATCCGGTCTGCAGCTGCCTCAACCAACCTGGTGATCTGTGGAATGGCTTTTTCCACTGCTTCTGGAACACGTTTGTCTTCTGCATTGATGTTTTCAAGAATTTCAGCAACAGGCATTTTTTCAAGGTGCCTGTAATAAGAGTCCTGTTCGGTAGTTCTGGCATTCATGATTGATGTATTGCCTTAATGTTTTTTATGGAATTTCGCCAATCCATCCATGGGTTGCTTGATGATCACTCCCATCCTGAATCCGAAGTCATTGCAAAGTTCGGCAATTTTATCCTTGAAATAAAAAGCAATGCTCCCTACAAAATGAATCGGAATGTTAAAACGCTGGGGGTATGCCCCAAGGTGTTGCTCAAAAAAATCCCTCAAGCCGTCTTCAATGATGTTTTCGATGATAAAATGTCCCCTGTGCATAGACAGGAACGACGCAAATCCAGCAAGATAGCGGTTCGCAAAGGGTTCTTTGTATACCTTTTGGAGGATTTCATTTTTATCCGTCCTGAAATGGTTCTTGAAAGATTTCATCAATGCGGCATCAAATGTGCCATAGAGAAAATGTTGAACCACCTTGCGTCCCAAATATGCCCCACTACCCTCATCCCCCAAAATATATCCCAGACCCGGTGAATTGAAGATGATTTTTTTCCCATTGAAAGAACAGGAATTTGAGCCCGTGCCAAGTATACAAGCAATACCTTGCGTGTTGCCACAGGTGGCGAGTGCTGCCCCCATCAGGTCATGGGTAACATGAACGGTAGCCTCGGGGAAAACATCCTCCAGCGCTTTTTTGACTATATTGGCATTGGCCTTGGTCTTGCAACCCGTCCCATAATAATGGATGGCAATAATGTTTTTCTTCAACAAGGGTTTTGGAAACTCCTTGAGCAGCAGTTCACGTATCTGGCTGCGGTTCATGTGATAAGGGCTGATACCGGTTGTAAAAAAAGACCTGAACGAAGATTTACCGACCAATCTCCATTCGGTTTTTGTTGCCCCACTGTCTGCGATCAGTTTTAATCCATCCATAATTCAGGTTAATTCAGGAACTTTGCAAAATTAGAATTGAAAGAACATTATGAGCAACAGGAAGATCAATGTAGCGACCCCTATCCTATTTTCAATTGCCGTGGTATTGGGCATGTTCATCGGATACAAATTACGCAGCAATATGCCAATGGCGAAAAGTTTTTTGACTTCGCCTGGCAACAATACACTGAATGAAGTGATGCAACTCATCAAACAGCGCTATGTCGACAAGGTAAATCTTGACGCTGCTTCCTCGAGTGCCATCAATGGCCTGGTCAATACCCTTGATCCACATTCGGTATTTATTCCAACCACTGAGCTGATGGACATCACGGAAGACCTGGAGGGAAAGTTTCAGGGAATTGGCATTGAGTTCAATATATTTAATGATACCGTGCATGTTCTTTCCGTACTTGAGAATGGCCCTGCAAAAAAAGCAGGACTTACTGTTGGTGACAGAATACTTGCGGTAAATGACAGCAATGCAACTGGACTCAAGGACAGTGAACAATTGAAAAAATGGGTCAAGGGTCCAGCAGGATCATCAGTTGTTATCCGATTGATGCATGAAGGAAAAATCTTCGAAAAGTCGGTTGTACGTGGCAGCATTCCCATCACCTCTCTTGATGCCTCTTACATGATAGACAAGGACAAGGGATACATTCGACTGAACCGTTTCTCCAGCAATACCTACAAGGAGTTCCTGGAAGCGTTGGAAAAGTTGAAGGCATTGGGTATGAAATCACTGGTGCTTGACCTTCGGGACAATGGCGGTGGTATTCTTGAGGAAGCCATTGACATCATTGATGAGTTCATAGGAGGAGAAAAACTGATTGTTTATACTGAAGGACTAAACAGCCCCAAAAAAGAATACAAGGCCAAAAGATCAGGGCTCTTTGAATCAGGGGACTTGGTAATATTGATGAATGAAGGATCAGCATCTGCCAGTGAGGTAATAGCCGGCGCCCTTCAGGACCATGACAGGGCCACCATTGTTGGAAGGAGAAGTTTCGGCAAAGGACTTGTGCAGGAACAATATGTATTGTCTGATGGATCGGCACTCCGACTTACCATTGCCAGGTACTACACTCCTTTGGGAAGAAGCATCCAAAAACCATACAATGAGGGTCATGCCAAATACAACATGGAGGTGATGAACAGGGTGCACAACAATGACAGTATTGCATCAAATGCAGGGGTGAATTTGGGCAAGCCTTTCAAAACAGCCAAAGGAAAAGTCCTGTATGGGGGTGGTGGAATAACACCTGACGCAATTGTAGGAATTGATCCTGTTTTGTTTGATACGAGCCTCAACAGCCTTTACAAAAAGAATGCAATTGGCAATTTTGCCTATCGTTATTTTATGGCCAACAACAGCAAGATCAAGGCATTTAAAGATGCTGAAGCCTTTGCTAACGGATTCGCTATCGATGAAAATGTCATTTCCCAATTGATTGATTTTGCGCAAAAACAAGCCATCCCGGTTAAATTGAGCAGTCCTGCTGCCATCAACTGGACAAAAAATAGAATTAAGGCCATGGTGGCCAGGATTGCTTGGAATGAAACTGCTTATTTTCAGGTATTGAACAAAAACGACAATGCCATGCTGAAGGCAGTTGAGGCCTTTAGGAAATGATCTTACTTGGTGATGATGTAAATCTGTGAGCTGCAAACCCCCTTGTTTAAAAAGGCCTTCAGGTTGGAAACCAGGCCAGTCAAAATAGCGGGAAACAAATTCATGTTGCCTGTTTTGTATTTTTCACTCAGCAGGCTTACATAAAAGGCATCATACCACATGGGAAGCACTTCACTGACCTGAAAACCGTGCATTTTCATCAGATGGGCAATGCTTGCCGGACTGAAATGATACAGGTGTCGCGGAACATCATAGGCAGCCCAATGTTCAGCATAATGCATCGCATCATGTGACAAATGGTTTGGGACAGCCACCACCAGCAGTCCATTTTCCTTGAGCACTCTGTTTACCTGGGACAATGTTTGGTGCAGTTCGTGCACATGCTCAAGAACATGCCACATGGTAACCACATCAACACTTTCGCTGTCCAATGCATGCAACATGTCCGGCTCCAAGATTTTTGAACCGGTAAGGGCCTCTGCCCTGGAACGTGCTCCAGGATCGGGCTCCATGCCTTTCACAAGCCATCCTGCAGATTTCATTTCCATCAAAAATGCTCCTGTACCACAGCCATAATCGAGCAATTCTCCAGTTTTGCGCTGGCTGAAATGACCGATCAATTTTCGCTTGGATTGTACAGCCTGTCTTCTGATCAGCTGATAAATGTTGTTAAAAAAACCTTTATTGCTATCGGTATGGGAAATATAGGATTCAGATTGGTAATAGCTTCCTATCTTTTCTTGGGAAGGCGGATTTTGGGTAAACCTGAAGCCGCATGCAGTGCAATCTACCAAATCAAATGTTTCGCCAGAAACTGTATAATCTTTGACAGTCAGTTGTTTACTGAAATGAGGATGGTCGCAAACAGGGCAAGACATGAAAAAAAGTTTAGTGAATTAAATGACCCTGTAACTTGAAGCAGGCGTATTGATTTTCAAAGGGTTATACCGTGATTCAAGAAAATCAAAGCTGCCCACCATGAAGCGTGACAACAAAAGCAGTGCAGCAAGAATCAACAGCATTAACGCAGCCTTGTGCCACAAATTCTTTCCGGTGTTTGCACGCTGCTCATCAAAAAACTCTTCCATTGCCTTGCTGGTGCTTTCGCCATCACCGACCAGGATGGAATGCGCTGCATTGTTGCGTATGACATGGACATATTCAACGGGACTGAAAAATTGAATGCTTGTTTTGGAAACAAATTCAATTACACCCTCTTCAGAAATGGAAAAAGTGCCCAGATCCTTCCATTCCAAGGTACGTTCCATCTCAAGTCGATGCTGTAACTCTTGTCCCAATTTTTTCAATCCAGTGACCACAACCTCTTTTTCCTTGCCAGAGATCCGTGCAAGATAGTTGGTCTGATCATCCATCACTTGGTCATTGACCGGATTGAACTTCAATGTCCTTGAAGGTGGCAACATCCTCCTTCCAATAAAATCATTGGCAGCGGCAGTCCTGACTAGGGTCAATGTGCCTAAACCGGGTATGGATACATTTCCACTCAGTGAAAAGTACCTGTGCAACAAGCCCGGAAAATCTAATTGGTACATTGACACGCTCATTTGGATTTGATGAAGGAATACCGAAGTCCAGCGATGAAATTGAAACCAAAAACATTGTATTGGTTCCAGCGTTGGTACTGGATATTCGCAATATTATTCAAATCGGTCCATAGTGCCCATTTTTTATTCAATTTATAATCCACACCAAGGTTAATATCTGCAGCATCTTTCAATCTTTTTGTAGGCAAACCCGGAGACCGGGACAAAGCCCCACGCCAGAAGTCTGCATTGATCCTTGTGGTCAATCCCTTGAAAGGTTTCCACAAGAAACCCAATTTCAACTCCAATGGAAGAAGACCGTATGGCTCGTTATAACTGGCTTGTGCATCAAAGGCATCAATTTTTAAGGTAGACCGAAATTCCATTTCAGGTGTAAAGGAGTAATTGACTTCACCCTCCAGGTTAATGGCGTTCAACTTGGATTCATTCAAGACAAGCATTTCCTTGCCGGAGCTTCCATGGTTGATGAACAGGGGAAGGTTCTTGAACTGGCTAAAGCCTGTCTTGAACTTGAGATGAAGGCCTTTCTCACTCTGCCACTCCACCCCTGCATAGATATCCTGCTGGTGAAAAATGGTAAGGGAATCCGGCAATACGAGAAAAGGATTCAATACATACAATTTGTGCAATGAATTGATATTAAAGTCATTGACATAGGCCACCTTAAGCTTTACTTTGGTTTCTCCCAATTGGTATGCTATTTGAATATTGGGCACAACGGTGAAATCATTGCCCTTGAGTAAGGGCACTACACTTCCTGAAGTGGAGATATTTTTATTATTGAATGACAGGGAAATGGGAACCTGCACCAAACTGGTGGTTGAATTTGTCTGTATCTTGTTCTTTAAAGATGCCGTTTGCGCATCAAGGGCAATTCCTGCACCCATGTTTTCATTGACCTTGTACTGGAAAGGAATAGAAAGCCTCATGGTGAACTCAGATTGTTTTCTGCCAGCAGCCAAAAAATCAGCACGCAGCTCAGGATTCAAGGATGCCGAACCGTCTTCTCCCAATTTTTGATCAAAGTTTGCCCCAAAATGAACATTGTCAAATATTTGTCGGAGGTCTGCTGGTAAAAAATTGTACCTCAAATGGTCAAATCCATATAAGCGATAGCGCTGCCTGTTGTACCCGGCATTCAAATTGACAATCTTGTTTTCAGCAAGGGTATTTTTATAGGAAAAATTCAGGGATGACCTTGCATATTGCTGATCGGGCAGGGTCCCTTTTGATGAAATGTGGTCAATGTTTCCCGTGAATTGTTCATTGGCCTTTAGGGTGTTAAAGCCCATTGCAGCAAAAGGGGTGGATAGATTACCCAAGCCAAATTTCATGAAGACATCATCGTGGATCACCGAATTTTCAATGCTTCTCATCGATAAAGGTTTGATGATAAAGGAACTCATGGGGGTGCTGAACTGTATAGGAAGCGTTGGATAAGTCAGCCGTGGTGATGTAGTGTCTTTGGGCGGCAGTTCGGCCTGGAATTCCAGCTTTCCTGTCTTTACAATGCTCGGCTTGAAGCTGGATGTAATGCTGATTTCCTCTTTTTTGCTTTTTTTGTCTTGCGCCATTGCATCTCTCCTTCCAAGGATGAACAGCAATAACAAGGTGGCAACAAGCAAATCCAAGCGCTTTGAAGATCTTATGTTTTGAATGGATAACAGCATGTTGTTATTTTTTTGTGCCGGTTTTTTCGGCAAGTTCTGCAGCTTTCAATTTTTCTGTTGCATCTGCCACGAGTGCTGGAATCGAACAATTCTCGACCACACTTTTCAAGGTGGCTTTGGCATTGAAAAAATCCTTTTGTTGTAAGAAAATGTCACCCAGGAGCAAATAGGATTTGGTAATCCAAAATTCGTAAGACCCTGAATTTTCTATGCAAGCAAGGGCAGCAGTTTCAGCAGCAGCCAAATTGGACATGCTGAAAGCATTGAATGCCAATTGGTGTCTGGCTTCAGCAGCCAAAGAAGAATAGTTGTTGGCCAGCACCGTATTGAAAGATGCATTAGACTGGTCGAAATTTCCTGATGCCTGAGCAGCATAGCCAGTGACAATTGCGGAAAAGGCTTTATCGTCTTGGTTTGCCGCCCCATTGGCGGACAAGGCATTCGCGGCATCAATACCGTCTTTCCACTGCTTGAGCTGGTAGTATGCACGCACTTCCCCACGCAATGATTCTACCAAAACATCAGGTTTGGTAGTTAGCTTGCTCAATTGTTTGAAGATGCCCAATGAGGCTGCATAATCCTTTACTTCAAAAAAGTACAATTTGCCTGCCTGCCGCAATGCTCTCTCTTGGTACCGGCTGGTTCCCTTTGCAGCAAGCTGGTCAAACAGTACAGCAGCATCTCTCAGGTTCTTGTCCTTGATCAGCAGTTCTCCTTTGTAGTTCATCACTTCCGCAATAAAGAGCCCGTTTGGAAACTTTGAAATGTATTCATCCAATGCCTTGTAGGAGTCCTGAGACTTTCCATCCGCATAGGTGGTTTGCACAAACCTGAACATAAGGGAATCCTTTTGTATCATGTCCATTGTTTTGCCACCTGACTCAAGGAATTGTTGGTACTCCTCTATCCGACCACTGTCTACATAAAGACTCTTTGCACTTTCGATTGCCTCTGCCGCTTGCTCCGAGGCAGGAAAATCACTTACCAACTTTTTATATTGTATGATGGCTTCATCAATGTTATCTATGTTATAAAAGGCAATGCCCAACTTGAGCAAGGATTCGGGAATCATTTCATCGTCTTTTTCTACAAGGGATGGTATTTTCTTGAGATAAGGGATTGCGTTTTCAAATTCCTCCTCAGACATATATGTATCTGCCAACTCCATGGCAATCAGTGGATTGTAGACAGAACCTGGATATTGTTGTTCTGCCAGTTTCAGCAGGGATATTTTTTCAGCTGGAGACTTAATGCCTGCAATCAAGGCAAGTTGGAAGGCAGCATAATCAGCGCCATAACCTGGACTCTTTTGGATATTGGTATAGAGCAGCTTTGCCTTTGTTGTATTTTTTTCCATGAACGCACAATCCGCAGCCCTCAACATGGCTTCCCTGCTCAACGGTGAGTTGATGTTTCGGTTGGATGCATGGATGCGCTCAAAAAAAGAAGCTGCTTTTGCATATTCTTCCAATTCAAAATAACAATAACCAAGGTTGTACAAGGTATTGTCTAGGTTGGCCTCACCGAGTGACCTTGCGGGAAGTTTGGCATACTCCTGGAACAATGGTATGGCTTTTTCAAATGCTTCTTCCCGCATTGCCAGCTCTCCGCGCCAAAACAATGATGGGCCATAGAATGGAGTATTTTTGAATGCAGCAATGGATGTCAACATTTTAAGGGCTGCTTCATATTGCAGGTCGTTGATCAATTCAATTCCGCGGCCAAAAAAAATACGGGGTGCCAGATTTTTATAGTCAGCATTGGAATTTCCTATCCTTTCCAACAATACCAATGCTTGCCTGAAATTGTTGGTCCGGGCATAGTAGGAAAGTAAAAGATCATTGGCTTCCTTGGCATATAACGAAGAGGGATAATCGTTCACAAAATCACCAAGTCCCTTCAAGGCCTGGTCTTCAAATCCCATATCCAGCGACAATTTGGAAAGCAGGAAACGTGCTTTCTCTTTTTTGTCTGCAGAGAGGTTACCTGCAATACAGTACTGAAACGCAGTTCTTGCATTAGACTTTTCATTCAACTGGAGATAGGAATCCCCAAGTATAAACATGGATTGCAGGGCCACTGTATCTTTTCCTGCAGAGAGTGGTTTCAATTGTTCAACGGCTTTGGTGAATTTACCGGTGAAATGATAGCCAGACCCCAACTCAAAACGTTGAACAGGGTTGAGAACAGTGCCTGAAGCGATTGCTTTTTCATAGAGCAATACGCTTTTTTGTTGTTCCCCACGGTTAAAGTAAACGGATGCCAGCAATTGCAGCATTTCATTGTTGTGAAGCCCATCACCTGCCTTCAGGTAGGTCTCACCGTAGGAAATCGCTTTGGCATCTTGCCCAGTTTCATGAAAAATGTATGCAAGATAAAATGGCACTGCCAATTTGTAATGTTGGTCTTTTTCAATTGCCAAAAACAATTGCTGCGCTTCCTGGTATTGCTGCTCTGAAAAAGCTACGAACCCCAGGTAATATTGTACATCTGCAGCATACATTGTAGCGCCTGCATCAAGCAATTGCTTGAAATATGGTTTTGCGTTGTCAAATTTTTTCTGTGAAAAATAAGCGACACCCTTTTCGAAAGAAACACGTTCTTGCTCATCTTTTGATAGGTAGAGCCGGTCTGTCATTTCCAAAAAACGGATCGCATCTTCAAACATTGCCAATCTGAAATAATAGTGTCCCAAATGATAAGCCAATTGGACACCAGTGACAGGCGATTCAACCTTGCTCATCAGCTGGATGGCGCGATTTACAGCAGGCAATTCGCCTTGCGCCATACCGGCAGCAAGCCTGATAAAATCAAGTGCTTCTAAATCAACCTTTGAGAGATTTGTTATGGCACTATGGTTTGAAAGATACTCAGATACGGATGCAAATGCAGTTTGATAATGGCCTTCATCAAGAAGGGCTTTTGCCTTTCGCATCACCAGGGCTGCTGATGAAGATGATCTTGTATCTTGACCACATACAACCGTGGTGAATGTTACACAGATGAAAAAAGAAAGCAATTGAAGCAGCCAAGGGGGTCGAAACATAAAAGATTCAGCTTTTTGTCTGTCTCAAAAATAACCTTTAAATCATCAGATCCGATCAATATTGTACCTTTGCTACAAAAGTTTTAACGAAGAATTAAATGATTGAAAAGAAAGGAGTTGTGGCTGTTATTCTGACCATCGGTGATGAATTGCTGATTGGTCAAACCATCGACACAAACAGTGCATGGATGGCCACTGCACTGAACCATGCTGGAATAGCTGTCAGAAGACGTGTAGCTGTCGGTGACGACTGGGATGCCATCTGGACTGCCCTTACTGAGGAAGGAAAATCGTCAGACATTGTATTGATCACGGGTGGGCTGGGACCCACTTCGGATGACATTACCAAGCCATTGCTCTGTAGTTTTTTTGGGGGGGAAATGATCACTGATAAAGGTGCATTGGACAATGTTGTGGAAATCTTTTCCAAAAAACTGAACAGGCCATTGTTAGAAAGAAACCTAAAGCAGGCTGATGTCCCAGACAATTGTAGGGTAATACCCAACAAAAGGGGAACAGCACCCGGGATGTGGTTTGAAAAGGAAGGAACCATTTATGTAAGCATGCCTGGTGTTCCCCATGAGATGAAGGGAATGATGACCGACGATGTCATTCCGGAGCTGAAGAAAAGATTTGATGTTTCACCAGTACAACACAGAACATTGCTGACAGCAGGCATCGGTGAATCCTTTTTGGCTGAGCGTTTGTTGGACTTTGAAGCAGCCCTTCCTAAAGGTATCAAACTTGCATATTTGCCCAATTATGGCATGGTGCGACTGAGGCTGACTGCCGCAGGTGCCAAAGACGTCGAGGCTATGATTGACCATCAATTTGAACAGCTCAAAAGCCTTGTAAAGGAGCACCTGGTCATCGACCAGGACCTCACACTTCAGGAAACCGTAGCACAAATGTTGCTGACAAAAAACAAGACCCTTGCCATAGCGGAAAGCTGCACAGGTGGCTATATTTCTCACTTGTTTACATTGCTTCCGGGAAGCAGTGCATATTACCTGGGAGGCATTGTCAGCTATTCCAACGCATTGAAGATTGACTTGCTGGGTGTTGATCCGGCCATTATCGAACAATTTGGAGCGGTAAGCATTGAAACTGTTTCACAAATGGCAGATGGCATCAGAAAAAAAACAGGGGCAGATTTCAGCATTGCCACTTCCGGCATCATGGGACCAAGTGGTGAAACAGCTCAAAAACAGATTGGTTTTGTGTGTGTTGCATTCTCTTCAAAGGAACATACAAGCACAACCACCTTCCAATTTCGGTTTGATCGTCAAAGAAACATTGAATTGACAGCAGCCCATGCGCTTGACTTTTTGAGGAAAAACATGGGATAAGTTAATGAATTTCAATACGAAAGAACCATTAAAACAGTTAACTTTACATCAGGTAAAAATCCCTCTCAAACGCATAAATGGCCTTAGTCAACATCATAATGCCCAAGCTCGGTGAGAGCATCATGGAAGCCACAGTGCTCAAATGGCACAAAAAAGTGGGTGATTTGGTCAGGCTGGATGAGACATTATTGGACATTGCCACAGACAAGGTGGACAGCGAAGTTCCCTCTACAGCGGAGGGAATTCTTGAAGAAATTCTTTGTCAAGAAAACGATGTCATTACCATTGGATCTGTCATCGGCAAGATAAGGACCAGTGCAATAGAGACAGCGTCTGAAAGAACAACACCCAAAACTGATCAGCCATCCCAGTACAGTGCACATCAGCAACAAGAACAGGCTGTAAGGGTTCCCTTTCAACCAAGCGAGGTATCAGTTCCCCCAAAAACAGAAAAAGGAAGATTTTTTTCACCATTGGTGATGAACATTGCCTCAAGGGAGGGAATTCCATTATCAGAACTGGAGCGTATTAAGGGTTCAGGAAATGATGGGCGCATTACCAAAACCGATGTCCTGGATTATTTGAACACAAGAACTGGTCATCAATTCACCAATCCTGTGCAGGTTGAACATGCAAATGCACCAGTATCTCTTCATTCAACTGTGCCTGAAGGACATCTTTCATCCCAATCCACTTCTAATGCAAATGTAGAGGTCATAGAAATGGACAGGATGAGAAAGTACATTTCAGACCATATGACCCGAAGCCTCTCTACCAGCGCTCATGTAACAAGCTTCGCAGAAGCTGATGTTACCAACCTTGTTGCATGGAGGGATAGATCCAAAAAAGATTTTGAAAAACGAGAAGGCGAAAAAATCACCTTTACTCCCCTTTTTATTGAAGCCATTGTAAAGTGCATCAAGAAATATCCCATGTTGAACTCCAGTGTAATTGGAGACAAAATCATCATCAAAAAAGATATTCATGTGGGAATGGCTACCGCACTGCCCAATGGAAACCTGATTGTGCCTGTCATCAAACATGCAGACCAATTCAACATCATCGGGCTGGCCAAACAAGTCAACCGGCTGGCCAATAGTGCCAGGTTTGGAAAACTACAGCCAACAGATACTCAGGATGGGACTTTTACATTTACGAATGTGGGTACCTTTGGAAGCCTCATGGGAACCCCCATCATCAACCAACCACAGGTCGCCATCCTTGCTACTGGTGCCATCAAGAAAAAGCCTGTTGTCATAGAATCCGACAAAGGAGACAGCATCGCAATCCGTCATATGATGTTTGTTTCCATGTCTTACGATCACCGGATCATAGATGGAGGAATGGGTTCACTTTTTCTGGCTGCCTTTGTGGACGCTTTGGAATCTTTTGATGTCAACCGTAGTTTCTAGTGGGCAGCTCCATTTTTCTCATCACTCCCCCATTTACGCAACTGAATACGCCTTATCCGGCAACAGCCTACATCACTGGATTCTTACAGACCAAAAATATCAACAGCAAGCAGGCAGATCTTGGCATTGAAACCATCTTGTCCATCTTCAGCAGCAAAGGCCTGCATCAATTGTTTCAGCAAATCAAGACATGCGGAAAACCGATGTCTCCCAATGCCAAACGGATGCTGGCCCTGGAGCAAGAATACATGGATACAGTTGACCATGTGATTGGTTTCCTGCAAGGCAAGAATCCCACTTTGGCCTATCACATCAGCAAGCGAAAATTTCTACCCGAAGCTTCAAGATTCGAACAAACGGAACACCTTGATTGGGCTTTTGGAAACATGGGAAACAATGACCTCTCCAAGTTCCTCTGTACCATGTACATGGAAGACCTTTCTGACCTGATCAAAGAAATGGTTGATGAACATTTCGGTTTCAGTCGCTACGCGGAACGCCTGGGAAGAAGCGCCAACAGCTTTGATGAGCTGTATACTGCACTCCATGGTCCACTTACCTATATCGACAAGATTTACCTGAATCGGCTGGAACAATACATTTGTGAAATTGAACCAAGGATTGTGGCGCTTTCTGTTCCATTTCCTGGCAACCTTTACACGGCTTTCAGGTGTGCCCAATGGCTCAAACAAAACCGTACTGGCATCAAGATCGCCATGGGTGGTGGTTTTCCCAATACTGAACTGCGTTCCCTTTCTGATCCAAGGGTTTTTGAATTTTTTGATTTCATCACCCTCGATGATGGTGAAGCCCCGCTCGAAAACATGATTGGGTTTGTGGAAGGAACCAACAAACTGGAAGACCTCAAAAGAACATTTTTGCTAGAAAATGGAAAGGTAAGTTACCGCAACAATGCTGTTTGTAAGGATTATAAGCAATCTGAGTTGGGTACACCAGATTACGCGGGTCTATTGTTGGACCAATACATTTCTGCTGTTGAAATCGCCAATCCAATGCACAGACTTTGGAGTGACGGCAGGTGGAACAAACTGACGATGGCGCATGGATGTTATTGGGGAAAGTGTACCTTTTGCGACATCAGCCTCGACTATATAAAGCTCTACGAACCCGTTGCAGCTTCATTGCTGTGCGACAGGATGGAGGAAATGATCAAGAAAACTGGACAAAACGGTTTTCACTTTGTTGATGAGGCTGCACCACCGGCATTGATGCGCGCCATTGCATTAGAAATTCTCAAACGAAGGTTAGTAGTGAGTTGGTGGACCAATGTGCGTTTTGAAAAAAGCTTTACAAGGGATCTCTGCATTTTACTGCGTGCTGCAGGTTGCATTGCAGTAAGTGGTGGTCTGGAAGTGGCTTCGGATCGCTTATTGCAATTGATTGACAAGGGAATCACTGTTGCGCAAGTGGCAGTGGTGAACAAAAATTTTACGGAAGCAGGCATCATGGTGCATGCTTACCTCATGTATGGATTTCCAACCCAAAGTGAACAGGAAACAATAGATTCACTGGAGATGGTCCGACAATTGTTCAAAACTGGCGTACTGCAATCCGCCTTTTGGCATCAATTTGCCATGACGGCACACAGCCCCGTAGGGTTGAATCCTGAAAAGTTCAACGTAAAAAAAGAGCATAAAACCATTGGCAGTTTTGCCAACAATGATGTAGCGCATATTGACCCAACAGGGGCAGACCATGAACGCTTCAGCTTTGGTTTGAAAAAATCACTCTTTAACTTTATGCAGCATATTGGAGTTGATGATCCATTGCAACAATGGTTTGATTTTAAAATTCCCAAAACGAGTATCGAGCCAGACCATATTCATAAGATTCTTTCGAATGATACACTACCCGTATTCAGGCCTTCAGCAAAAATGTTGTGGTTGGGAAAAACCCTGGATGTAGCGTATTATACAAAATCGAAAAAAGGGATGCAGCGTGAAATGGCCAAGATCAGTTTTATCAACAAGAACACTGAATTGGTGGTTGACATTCCAAAGCAGGATGCCGATTGGCTGATACCGATCCTCGAAAGATTAAGGCCAGACCAACCCATGATGACCCTCCAGGAAATGAAAGAAAGCCATGAACTTGCAGGGCTGGAAAATTTTGAATTGTTCCTTGACAACAAACCAATCAATGGAATGCACAAAGTAGGATTGATAAGGCTTTGAGTAAGTAGTTACAGTAAAAAATGCTGGGCCAAGGAAAAAGTTTGACCCAGCAAGATTTATCAGCCTATTGGTCCAATTTTGTCTCAAGGCCCCAGTTTCGGCCTTTTTCCGTGGCAGGTACCCCATCCGTCAGCCAAACAGCAGGCTTCTCACCTTTCAACAACCAATCAAAAAATTGTTGTTCCCTGATTTGGATGTCTTTTCTGTTCTTTCTCTCAATCAAGTTATGTGCTTCACCATTGTAATTGAGCATCCAAACTTTTTTATTGAGCCTGCGCAATGCTGTAAACATCTCAATTCCCTGGTACCAGGGCACTGCACCATCGTTGTCGTTTGACATGATTACCACAGGTGTTTTAACCTTTGGCAAATGAAACAGAGGGGAATTCTCCAAATACAACTGTGGCTTTTCCCAAAGTGTTGTACCAATCCTGCTCTGTGTCTTTTCATATTGGAACTGCCTGTTCATGCCGCTCTCCCACCGGATTCCCCCATAGGCACTTGTCATGTTGACAACTGGGGCTCCAGCCCATGCGGCAGCAAAAAGGGGTGTTCGGGTGATGATATGGGCTACCTGGTAGCCACCCCAGCTTTGCCCTTGAATACCCATTCTGGTGCTGTCAACCCATCCCTTTTTGACCAACGCCCTTGCCCCACTCACCACATAATCATATGCGGCCTTTCCCGGATATCCATCGGTATAATGGATATCCGGCGCAAGTACTATATAACCGCGGCTGACAAAGAAGGGTATGTTCAGGCGGCTTGGTGTTGGGGCTGGTGCCTGGTAACTGAACAATCCATCAGAAAGGGTTTCATAGAAATAAGCAATCATGGGATACTTCTTTTTGGGATCGAAATTTTCTGGTTTGTATACGATGCCAGTTGTCATTTTTCCATCATATGCTTTCCACGAAAAAAGTTCGGCATTCATCCAGTTGTAATGCGCTTGTTGAGGATTAATGTGGCTGAATTGAACTTCCCTGACCAAATCTCTGGAAAAATGAATGTTGGGCGATACAGCAGGCGTTTCCTTGGTGTAGATAAACGCATTCGCATCCTTTGCCTTGAGGGGAAGGCCCATGGAATAGGCGCCCATCTGCAACAACTTGATGGGTGCATTGGGCAAGAGTTGCATTGAACCCATTCCAGCATGCTTTGTCTTTTCGTCGAATATGCGCAGGAATATGGATTGACCTTCAGCAACTGCCCTTTCCTCCTCATCCATGCTGAGGTAGCGATAGCGTTGGTGCAGCTTCCTTCCATTTCCACCAGTCATGTTGATGGGTGCTGAAACACCCTTGGGATCGAGCTTCCAGATGTCAAACCGATCATATACATACAATGCAGCATCATTCTTTTGCCATCTCATTTGTCCATAAGGGTTGGGGTCTGAAGGCATATCGTACTCCTCATCGTAAAGTTTTGTAGGCACTTGTTTGCTGATGTTCAGTGCAGTTCCATTGTGGTAGGAGAAATAATGTTTTTGCTTGGAATCATACCAAATAATATGGTTGCCATCGGGTGAAAACTGCGGCAATCCAGATAGATTCTTTAATATCAGTTTTTTTGAACCTGTAACGGGATCTATAAGATAAATATCTTTTTTTGTAGCACCTTCCCATTGTGATGCTACCCGTTTGCCAATATCGCTGATTCCCAGAAATTGTTTTCCATCACCTTCAGCAGCAATGATCACCTGGGGCAGATCAAGGCCACCCAACTGTGTTAATCGCTTGTTGTCGAGCTGGATCATGGCCAAAAAGGACTTCCGGTTTTCCATTTCGGCTGTCCTAAGCTGATATGGTTGCAGGTAATCATCATTGTAATGCCATACATCCAGTTTTACAAGGTCCATTTCAACGAGGGAAGTATCCTTTATCGGCTTGATGGGAGCAGTACCAAGGAAAAGCCTTTTGCCGGATTTGCTAAAATTGGGTAAATAATTTTCGCTGATGGTCCAATTGATGTTCATGCCAGGCGTGAATTTGTCTGCAAGAACAGCTGCTTGTGCGTCACCATTTTGCCAGTACCACAACTTGTAAAATTTCTGCAATGACTTGAATGCACTGTCGCGTTCTGCAACAAAAGCAATTTGATATCCTTGTTGATCAATGGTGAAATTCCTAAAATCATTTCCACCAATCAAGAGGGTATCAAGACGTTCTTCAACCGATCGCCAGATATATACCATCGGTTTGATGGCCTTGTTGGCCTTGCTGGAAGAAGATTCAACCAGCAACAACTTTCCATTTTCACTCCACAAATACTCACTGATCAAGGGCAATGTCATTGTTTTTTTATGACCCAATTTTACTACTACCAGATCAGTTCCTTCCTGTATGGGTGCTGCAGTACCCTCATCCCCTTCGGCATCGTTTGTTTCATCGAAATCGTTCTCCCCTTTGGCTGTCAATTTTCTTTTTTGCTTTTTATCGGGAACTTGCTCAATGATCAAAGGAATATGCTGCTTTGAACTGTCCGGCTTTTTTACAGTGCTGTCTTTGACAATGGAAATTTTGACGGAATCGATCGCTTTTTTTACCAATTGATAGGCCAGCAGACCCCCTGCTTTTTCCGGCATTTTATATGAACTCACCCCTGCCACCTTCTCAAGTGCCAATGTGCTGAGGTCGAAGATTGCCAACGAATCCTTTGGCATTTCATCGGCCCTTTTCTTTTTTAACTTTGCTGCTCTTGTTTCTGCAAACAGGGGCTTGATCTTGAACACCATGAATCGGTTGTCTTCTGAAAAATTCAGGCTATATCCCCTTGGGAATGAGGTGTAATAAGACGAGTCAGCCTTTTGTAAAATCAATTGTCCATCGCCCTCTTGAGGATCAACTGTATAAGCAAACCAAGTCCCATTGTTGCTGATCTTGCGTTCTCCAATGGATTGCCATCCGTCATACACTGAATGATCCAGTACTTTTTTTTGTCCCAAACCTACAAGGCTGAGGAATAAGAATGCCAGGACGATTGAATGAGACTTTTGACAAATGAGCATATGAATGAAATTTGAAATGAAATTAACGAATTGGCTTTAAATAGAGTTCAATGCTTTCGTACCAACTGTTTAGAATTTTGCCAAACATTTAAGCTTTGCAGCACTACTGTAAGCAGTATGATGGAAAGTCCTACATAAAATGTTATACCCAGCGTTTTGTGTTCATTGTACAGCATAAAAGCGAGGGCAATACCATAAATAGGTTCAAGATTGAAACTGAGGTTTACCGTAAATGGCGATATCCTTGCCAATGCCCTGACAGATAGGTTAAAAGCAAGAACAGTGCAAAAAAGACTGAGAACCATCAACCAAAACAGGTCTTTTGCTCCCGGCAAATAGGTATTAACAGGTGCATAAAAAAAATAAATGGGAGCAACAAGGTTCAGTGCCATCCAACCTCCACCCATTTCATAAAAAGTAATGGTTTCAGGACCATGCTTTTCAATGAGTCGTTTGTTCAAAATGGGAAACAAGGATGCTAAAAATGCGGAAATGACGCCAAAAATGATTCCAGTCCTAAATGCCTGGTCAAAATGAAATATAAGATAAACACCCAGGATGGCCAGCAGTCCGAGACCAACCTCTGAGAACAAAATAAGGCGTTTGGAAAGAAGTGGATCTAGGAAGGAGGAAAAAAATCCTACCGCAGAAAAACAAACCAATGCGATGGAAACATTGGCATATTTGATGGCACCATAAAAGCTAACCCAATGCAAGGCAATGATGGCACCGATTCCAACCAAGGGAAGCATATCCTTTAAGTGGAGGAGTTTGATTTTTTTGGTAAAAACTGAGATGAACAACAAGAGAATTGCTGCGAAAAGCATTCTATACCATACCAGCATCAGCTCATTGATTGAAATCAGCTTGCCCAAAACACCGGTAAATCCCGCAAGAAAAATTGCGAGATGAAGTTGCAGAAATGCTTTTTTCATGAAATCGGTTGATAAATGAGGGTGCCAGTTTTATTTAAAACTTTTACGACGGCCTCCAAACAGGTATTGCAATTGCATTGAAAGCACCCCGAGAATGCCCTCTTTAATGATTCCTTTGGTCATTTTCGAAGCACCAAATTTCCTGTCACGGAACACAATGGGTACTTCCTTTATGCGAAAGCCCAGCTTCCACGTAACAAATTTCATTTCAATCTGAAAGGCATATCCGATGAACTGAATGGCTCGCAGGTCAATAGCAGACAGTACTTTTCTTGAATAGCAAACAAAACCTGAAGTAGCATCATTTACAGGCAACCACGTGATGATCTTGCTGTAGAGTGCGCCTGCTTTGGAAATCAATTTTCTGCTTAAAGGCCAATTTTCAATCATTCCACCCCTGACATACCTTGAACCCACAGCCATGTCTGCACCTCCGGTATGACATGCATCAAACAACCTTTCCAGATCGTTGGGGTCGTGGGAAAAGTCTGCATCCATTTCAAAAATAAAATCATAACCGTTGGACAAAGCCCATTCAAATCCTGCTATATAGGCTGTACCAAGACCAAGTTTGCCAGAACGTTCAATTAGAAAAAGTTCGTTGGGGTGATTTTGTTGGAGGTCTTTTACTATGAGTGCAGTTCCATCAGGTGAATTGTCATCGATGACAAGTACATGGTATTGCTGACCAAGGTTGAAGATAGCATCAAGGATATGCTGAACATTTTCCTTTTCCTTATAAGTTGGTATAATGACGAGTTTCTTCAAATCAGATTGTCTGGTTCTTGGCCCGGATTTATTTGCTTTTCAGCATTGTGCGGTTAAAAATCTCTGTCAGTTTCAGTTTTGTGTGCATGGCAAATTCACTTTTCATCATCCAATCATAATAGGATGGTTCACTCTTCAAAACATCTTCGACTGGCCTTCCCTTGTGCTTGCCGAAGTTAAAGGTTTCCTTTCCGTTTTCCATCACCATTCTTCGTGCAAAATCAACAATTTGGTCTTCTCCCACTACTTTCATAACAGTATCTATGGAATTACCCAATTGGGGATAGCGTTCAATTTGAGCCAAAAAAACATCCCAGGTAGCGTTGATGTCAGTCTCGGCGGAATGGGCATTCTCAAGTTCTTTTTCGCAATAAAACCGATACGCTGCAGAGAGGTTTCGGGGTTCCATCTGGTGATAAATCTTTTGGACATCCAACAATTTCCTCCCCTGTATATCAAATTGAAGGCCCGCTCGAAGGAATTCCTCCACCAACAAAGGCCAATCAAATTTATTTGAATTGTATCCACCCAAATCAGCACCCTCGAGGTATTGCCTTATTTCATTGGCCATTTGCTTGAAGGTCGGGGCATCCTTGACCATTTCATCGGTAATGCCATGAATGGCAGATACCTCAGCAGGAATGGATTTTTCAGGATTCACCAATTTTCTTTTCATTTGCCTGCTACCATCAGGTGATATCTTCAACATGGCAATCTCTACAATCCTGTCTTGGGTGAGGCTCAATCCTGTTGTTTCAAGGTCAAGGAATACAATTGATCGCTGCAGTTGAATGTTCATATGATGAATTATCGCCACAAGATAAGCTGAAAAAGCATGGGCCAGGCAGTATTTTATGATGAATTTGGGTGAAAAACAACTGTGATGAATGCGTTAAAATACCCCACCAGCAGAAAAAAACAATACAAAAGATACCGAAAGGGTGAAAATAGAGTTCTATATTTGTAAAATCAAAATTAAACAAATGAGAAAGCCCATTGTTTTATTGCTCATTCTTGTAGCCATAATTTTTTTTAGTTCTTGCACCGCTTACCGTGGTTCTGCAGGCGGAGGTTGCCAGATGAACAGGAACCTTGTTGGTTATAGATAGTTGTCACCATCGACACCATGCAAAAAGAGGCCAATGGCCTCTTTTTTTAATTGCAGCATTGGATCAAAAGAATATGATCAAGCAAACACTTTCTGGAATGCCTGTTCAAAGTCAGCCTTGATGTCTTCAATGTGTTCAATTCCCACACTTATCCTGATGAGATTTGACAAAACACCTGCCTGAAGCTGTTCTTCTGTGCTCAGTTGTTCATGGGTCGTTGATGCCGGATGTATGGCAAGTGTTTTTGCATCACCAACATTTGCAAGATGGCTGACCAATTGCAACGCATTGATGAATTTTTTACCATTTTCAGCACCGCCTTTTATACCAAACTGAAGTACGCCACCAAAACCATTTTGCAGATATGTTTTCGCAAGTTCATGATAGGGGTTGTTTGCCAAACCAGGATACCATACAAAATCAACGGATGGATGACTCTCCAACCATTCTGCCAATGCCAAAGCATTTTCAGCATGTCTCTTTACCCTCAAAGACAATGTCTCAAGTCCCTGCAAAAGCAGGAAAGCGTTGAAGGGACTCTGAGAAGCGCCAAAATCACGCAATCCTTCTACCCTGGCGCGAATGATGAAAGCAATGTTGGGAAGTCCCAATGGATTGCCCTCTCCAAAAATATCCCAGAACTTCAATCCATGATAGCCCTCGGAAGGCTCAGTAAACTGGGGAAATTTACCATTGCCCCAATTGTAATTTCCTCCATCAACAATAACACCACCAATGCTGGTGCCATGTCCACCGATCCATTTGGTGGCCGACTCAACTACAATGTTTGCACCATGCTTGATGGGCTGCGCAAGGTATCCGCCTGCTCCAAAGGTATTGTCTACTACCAATGGCAGATCATGTTTTTTGGCAAGTTCAGAAAACTTCCTGAAGTCAGGAATGTTGAGTCTTGGGTTGCCGATGGTTTCAATATAAATGGCTTTTGTTTTTTCGTCAATCAACTTTTCAAAGTTATTGGGGTCATCACCCTCTGCAAATCTTGCCTCAATTCCAAGGCGTTTAAACGCCACTTTAAATTGATTGTACGTACCCCCATACACAAAAGAGCTGCTTACAAAGTTATCCCCTGCCTGAAGAATATTGTTCAATGCAAGAAACTGTGCAGCCTGTCCTGATGAGGTTGCCAATGCTGCAACACCGCCTTCAAGTGCAGCAATTCTTTTTTCGAACACATCATTGGTCGGGTTCATCAATCGGGTATAGATATTGCCGAATTCTTTCAATCCGAACAAATTGGCAGCATGGTCAGCATTCTTGAAAACATAAGAAGTGGTTTGGTGGATAGGAACTGCACGAGATCCCGTAACTGGATCCGGTTCCTGGCCTGCATGCAATTGAAGCGTTTCGAATCTTAAACTGTTGGTCATATTTTAAATATTTTATTAGTCTACAAATATAGTAGAGTTATTTAATATTTAAAAATTTATTTTTTCGAACAGAAAAATAATGAAGCTTGGAATGTCTTATAAAATGACCCTTTGGGTTTTTGATGAGTATTTATTTGATTTGCACGGCAATTGTTTTTGACTGTGCATTCCTGATTTGGTTCAACATGTTGGTCAATTCCAATGCTTTTTCTGGAAACTTCGCGTAAAGATTGTTGTCTTCATGTGGGTCTTTGGCAAGGTTATACAACTGACCCAATGGCTCTCCAGGTTTAGCCTTGAACTGCTTTGGAACAGTAAAACCTCCAGATCCCAGCCCTTCAATCAGTTTCCAATTCCCTTTCCGAATGGCAAAATAACCAATTGATGAACTGTGCACTACCGCAGGCTGGTCCTCGACAATCGCTGATTTTCCTTTCAATACAGAAAGAATGCTATAGCTGTCTTCTGTACGGTATTTCTCTTCCGCAATGCCTAAAATCTCAGCAACAGTTGCCATCAGGTTTGCCAAAGTGGTCGTTGCGGGAGTTGTACTTCCTGCTTTGATTGTTCCGGGCCAGCGTACAATAAAAGGCACACGGTGTCCTCCTTCGAAGGCATCTCCTTTCATACCCCGCCATGGCCCTGCAGACTTGTGCTGAAATTTGCTGACATAATCATCCCTCCAATAAGGGCCATTGTCACTGGTAAAAACAACCATGGTGCTGTTTGACAATCCCATGCTGTCAAGGGTTCGCATGATCTCACCCACTGAGGCGTCTACTTGTTGAACATAGTCACCATATTCTCCTGCACCTGATGTACCGACAAAACCAGTGATCGGCATCCAGGGAGTATGGGGAGCAGGCATGGGAAGATATAGAAAGAAAGGTTTTTGGTTGGTTTGAAGTTGGATAAACTGGTTTGCTTTTCTCGTAAACCCCGGCAATACATCAAAAAAATCAAAGGAAGGAGACATCAGGCCAGGTCTCCAGAAAGCCCCAGCATAACCCGTATCCGGCTTTTTTCCGGGTGTAAACGAAGTCAAGGGTTCAACCAATTTTCCATTTTCAACATAGCAATACGGTTGCATGTCCAGGGAAGCTGGCAAGACATATGAATAGTCGAAGCCATTGGTCTTTGGGCTTACTGTCATTGGTGCAGCCAAATCAACATGGTCAGGATTCATCTCTGCGTCGATGCCATACCGCTTGTTGCCCAAAAGATGGGCATATTCTCGTTTGGGTACCCACCCCAATCCCAAATGCCACTTTCCAACAACAGCAGTGTTGTAACCGTTTTCTTTCAACAGGGAAGCCACGGTTGCACGATCATTTTCCATGAGGGGTCTACTGAAACCATTCAATACGCCAACAGGTCGTTGGCTCCGCCAGGGATAGCGACCTGTCATGATTGAATAGCGTGTGGGAGTGCATACACCAGATGGTGAATGGGCGTCAGTGAAACGCATCCCCTGCTTGGCCAGCTTGTCTATATTGGGCGTGTTGATCTTTCCTTGCTTGTTGTAGACCTTTACATCTCCATATCCCAAATCATCGGTAAGGATATAAATGATATTGGGCCTCTTTATTTGAGCCAAGGGTTGATGCTGAACGATGAAAAGTACCATCAAGGTCAGTAAAAATGATTTATGCATGTATCTTGTTTTAATGCGTTATGGTTTCATTGACTTTATCCAGTCACTGATGAGCTTTACGCCCTCCGCATGGATGCGTTTTCTGCTGACCTCTGGCATCATCACGCCTGGATCTGTGGACTGCATGCGGAACAACAGAATACTTTCGCTTGGTTTTCCCGGATGAATATCATATCTAAGATTTCCAGATCCCCTGCCTGCAGCAATGGGGGTTTTATAGAACCCATAAGCAGATTTGTCTGTGGTCTTCCAATCCAGAAAAAGTCCGGAAGTCTGTGCAGGTCCTGTTTTGTTGTGACAGTGTGCACAGTTGACATCGAGGTAAGCCTTGGCACGGTCATCAATGTTTTTGGCAGGATCACTGTAATTGACAAACTGCGGAACTACGGACATCTCTTGTGGAAGGCCTGTCATCATGGCATCCTGCGACCATTTCTTGAGTTGGTTTTGAGTTCCATCGACATATTCATGATCACCATTGAGTTGTCTTGCAGATGGGCCAATAGGCGTCATGATTCCATTGTTATCATGGCAGCTTTTGCATTGGTTCATGTTGGGTACAGTGTATTCAAAAGAAATCTTTTCACCTTTTTCATTGAGATAATTCACATTGGTACTTCCACCAGCCACTTCCAACAAGGCATCCGTCTGCTCCTGATTCCAAATGTAAGGAAGTGATCGCCAACCTTTGGGTTCATGGATAAGAATACGTGTTTCAATGAGCCTCCTGCCTTTAGATGGATCTTTCTCATCGTTGAAAAAATAAAAGGTTTTGGCAATGGTAGTACCCACAGGAAATTGAAAAACCGAATCCGGATTGTATTCCACATGTCCGCCACTGGGCAATTGCACGAAACGCAACTTGTGCGCATAGTCCGAAAACAAGGGTGAATTGAGTGAATAGGGCATCACGTTTTTCACGGGTTGCTGATCACTGATTTTCCCTTCAAAAATCCCGTATTCAGATAAGCGTTGTTTATAGGCATATTGTTCCACGCCCTTGAAAGACATGGAAAAAATGGTGATCGTCAACGCCAGAACAGCAATGGCTAGGTATCCCTTTTTCATCCTAATTTCTTAGTGGTTATTGGCTATGTTGATCGCAGCCAGGGTACAATTGTGTTTCGTAACATCCCTAGAAATGCTTTTGAAATCATTTTCCGCGTCAATGTTCGCAAAACTTTGGTTTTTGTTGTTTTGGATGCAGATCATGAATTCTGGTTTGACGTTACCAACTGCATCGCGGTAAGCCGGATTGATGATGCCATCATATACAATATGGGGAACATTGCGACCAAATTTCAATTTGAAATGATAAATCTGAGCAAAACGTCCTTCAAACGGCACTTTTCGATGTTTTCTCTCAAAGGTATTGTCATGCACAGATATTGCACTGGGGTATGGATTATATTCTTTGTCCTTGAATTTGTTTTCTGTGATATAATAACTGATGATACCAACCCCCATCGTACTGTTATTGATGATATCATTGTTGAACACCTCGACGTGATTGGAAGCCAGCAACATGAGTCCTGTTCCTTTTGGCACCTTTGCGACAATGTTTCCTTTGGGTGCAAAATTGGAAAGGTTGTTTTCCCTAATGATGTTGTTGTGCACTGACACATAGCCACCCTGTTTCTGGATCAATCCAGGAAGATCAAATACAAGGATACCACCAGTATTGCCTGTGGCCAGGTTGTTGTATACCTCGGCATAAAGAGAGTTTTCTATCTCTATTCCGGCCACATTGTTATATGCCGTGCAGTTTTTAACCACAATGTATTTGGATTGACCCACGTAAATGCCTGCATCTGAAGCACCTATTGCAATACAACTGTCAATCACTACATTTTCGCATTGTACGGGATAAAGTGCATATCCCCCATTTTTCTCATCCGGCTTGCCGGTCCATTCTGCCTTGACACGCCTGAAAGTGATGCCTTTGACGTGCATGGTCTTGATCAGATCACCCTTGGAATCCTGAACAGTCATGTCTTCCAATACAATGTTTTCGCAGTTGCTTACCCTTAAGCCCTCTGCTCCTGAGGTTTGATTCTTGAAACTAAGAATGGTCTTGTCAATGCCCTTTCCCCGGACAACAATATTTTTCTTGCCATCCAAAGAAAGGCTTTTGGTAATGCTGAAAACACCTCCATCAAGGTTTACTATATCCCCATCCTCAGAAAGAATCAGATCCGTCTGGATTTTCTTTTCGATATCCGCCTGCGCGTTCAAATCAATTGTAATGCCGAGCACCATTGAAATCAACCATAATATCTTCTTCATGTATTTCTAATTGAGTGATGGTTTTGAAATGGAATATGGAAATGAGGCAGGTGCTGTTCCTCGTTTTTTGTTGGGAGCAGAAACCATGTTAAACTTAAGCTGTCCACCCTTCATAATGTCAAAATGATGAATATAATTTTTATCATGCTGTTTTCCATTCAACAAAGCTGATCCAATATAAATGTTGCCTGCATTGTTTTGTGGAGATTCAATGATGAATTGCTTACCCTTCCCAAGATCAATGGTAACCTTTTTGAACAAGGGTGATCCGAATACATATTCATTCGAACCAGGGCAAACGGGATAGAATCCCATGGCACTGAACACATACCAGGCACTGGTTTGGCCATTGTCCTCGTCTCCACAAAAACCATCTGGCGTAGGTTTATAGAGTTTGTTCATTGCATCTCGGACATGGAACTGGCTTTTCCATGGTGCACCACAATAGTTGTAGATGTACAACATGTGCTGAATGGGCTGGTTTCCATGGGCATACTGGCCCATGTTCATCACCTGCATTTCCACCATTTCATGGATCGTTTTTTTGTAATATGCTGTGTCAAAAATGGGAGGAAGGATGAATACGCTGTCGAGCATGTTCTCAAGTGTTTTTCTTCCACCCATCAAGTTGGCCAATCCATTGAAATCATGAAATACACTCCAACTGTAATGCCAGCTGTTTCCTTCTACAAATTCAAATCCCCAACGGAAGGGATTGAAGCCGGTTTCAAAACTGCCATCGGCCTTTTTGCCACGCATCAGGTTGTGTGCAGGATCAAATATATTGGTATAATTCAGTGCCCGTTTTTGGAAAAGGTCAATCTCAGCCTGAGGTCTTTTGAGGGATTTTGCCACCTGACCAATGCAAAAATCTGCATAGGCATATTCAAGTGTTTTTGCAGCACTGCCACCAAATTGGTCAACAGGAACATAGCCTAACTTATTGTAAGCTTCTGCACCATTTCTTCCTATCGTTGGGATGGAACCCTCACTGTTGCTGCCTTTCAGCATTGCCTCATAGAGCAAATTGATGTCAAATCCTCGAATGCCTTTCATGTAGGCATCAGCAATAACAGATGACGAGTTGTTGCCAATCATGCTTTTCTTGTGGCCAGGGCTTGCCCATTCGGGAAGCCACCCACTCTCTTTGTAGGTATTGGCCAATCCCTCCATGATATGGCTGTCGACATCTGGAAAAACCAACGCTAAAAAGGGAAACAGCGATCGGAACGTATCCCAAAAACCAGTGTCGGTGAACATGTATCCCTTTTCAATGTTTCCGTTATAGGGACTGTAATGAACGATTTCGTTGTTGGAATTGTATTCATAAAACTTTCTTGGAAAGAGCAACATCCTGTACAAACAGGAATAGAATGTTTTCAACTGCTCTTCCGTTCCACCCTCGGCCTTTACCTTTGATAGTTCCCTGTTCCATGATTGCTTTGCTTCTTTAACCACCTGATCAAAATGTTTGGATCCGATTTCCCGGCTCAAGTTAAACTCGGCCTGTTCCAGGGAAATGAATGAGGATGACACTTTCAGGTGCACCTTTTCACCGCGTCGGGTAGCAAAAGCAATGACCGCTTGGGCATGGTTGCCTGCAAATTCCTTTTCTCTTGAAGGAACCAATTGATCATCTACTGTGTAAAAAAGCTCAAAAGGCTTGTCGCACTGGATTACAAAATAATTTTTGAAATTGGCCGGAACACCACCCCTGTTGCGGGTTGTATATCCCACAATCTTGTTTTGCTCAGGAATGATTTTGATGTAAGATCCTCTGTCAAATGCATCCACCAAAATAAAGGAACTATCTGTTTTTGGAAAGGTGAACCTGAACATAGAGGCCCTTTCAGTAGGTGCAATCTCTGTTTGAAGGTTGTCATCGGCCAGAAAAACGCTGTAGTAATAGGGCTTTGCCAATTCGGCTTTGTGTGAAAAAAAACTACCCCTTTGCTCTTCGTTCAACCTTGCTTTTCCTGTCATAGGCATGATGGAGAACTGTCCATAATCTCCAATCCAGGGAGATGGCTGATGGGTTTGCTTGAAACCCCGAATCCTGTCTGAAGCATACTGGTACTGCCATCCATTGCCATTGGGGCCTGTCTGTGGCGACCAGAAATTCATGCCCCAGGGCACTGCAATGGCCGGATAAGTATTGCCATTGGAGAAGCTTTGCTTGGAATCTGTTCCCATCATGATATTGACGTACTCTTCAGGCTCAAAGCGTTGCTGCGCATTTGTACTGATGGTCAGAAATGAAAAAAGAATAAAAATGTTGCGCATGATCATGATATATGTAGAGTATGTTTGAATGGCGTTGATCCTGTGATGTATGCGGATGGAGCATTCATTGTTGGAAGACCGCCGCGAAGATTATAGCGCTTGTGTTCAGCCTTTCCTGGTCCAAATGAAATGGATTGATTATCCACTGTATATTTTCCTTCTGCACCTTTCAGCACATAGGTTTGATTGGAAACAACTTCTTCCAAACCGGCAAAAACGCCGCCGGGTCTGAAGATCAGCTCCAATGATACCGGTACATGATCGGTTCCGGTTATTTCAATGTCAACATCAATGCCATTGTTTGCTTCCGTGATTTTCACTGTGGTGGTGAGATGTTGAATTTCAGACTGTGTTCTGTTTGCCTTGGGCATTTTCTCCCAGTCCCCATCGCCCAGAATTTTATTGGCTGGATAAGGCTGATAATATACCCCTTCAAGGGTGTTACGGAGAACCCATGCATTGCCATCCTGGGTAATTTCGGTTGATTGAAACTGTCCCTTCCCAAAAAATGATGATGCCACCCGCATGGCTTGCAACATCACTTTCTCCTTGTGAAAAGTCAACCAGCCTGCATTGTTGGACAAGATGGTTGCATCCCAGTCATTTCTGCGTATACGTACTACGCCTGAATAGGGAAAGGCTTTTGCGTAACTGATGGGCAAAGGCTTGGGTGAAGGCAATTCCTTCCAAAGCATCTCATCCTGCAAAAAAACTGCAAGATTACCATTCGTTACATTGGGATTCCTTGTTTCAATCATTCTGCAAAGTTTTGCCATTTGACCGTCATTGTCCAATATTGACATGTAGCGACAGGCATAATAATACCCGTCCATGCTTCCTATGGTTCCCTTGTCCTGACGGTTAGAAGCTTCTGTAACCACTTCACCATTGGGATGAAGATAATAGTACATCATCTGAAGATTTTTCCTGACCGGATCCAAAAAACCTGGGTTCTTCAAACCTACAGACATAGTAACGAGACAATGATCAACAATGCCAGAATACCCTCCTGTACTTTTTTCTGTATACTGTCCATCCGGATCCAGGTCTATTTTTTCTGCCAACCATTGGTTGATGCGATTAAGGTATCGCTGGTCTGGCCATACCTGGTGGAGTTCTGTCAGTGCAGCACAAACAACCCAACGATGGTTGGGTGTATGGAGGCCGCCAACAACAAGGCATTCGCCAGCATTTTTAAGCAACAGTTCAAAGGATGTACAGGCATTTTCAGCACCCTTGATGGATGCTGCCTTAAAACGTTTGTAAGCCGGAACCAGGGCCCTCACCATGAATCCGGTGTCTGGTGTTGAATGGAAATTGGTGTCCAACAAATCGATGGTACCATCTTCGTGTTGCAAGGAATGCAAGCAAACAAGCACCTCTTCAATTTCCTTGAGAAGTGTTGGATCTTTGAAATACTTTGATTCCTCACAGGATATGGCAGTGGAGGCATTGATCAGAAAAGCATTGCAACTTCCAGGATTCACCAAATTGGAGCCGTCCCTGTATCCGCCAAAATAAACATCGGTAGGATCTGTTACTTTATAGGCAGCAAAACCTTTCAGCCCTTCATCATTGTCCCTGATGGACTTGAGCAGCCAAGACGGTTTTTCAAGGATGGTCTGCTGTGCTTTGTCAAAACCAGTGAAGCCCATAAAAGGTATGGACGCCAGGGCTGTTGATCCGAGTATGACAAAATTTCTTCTTTGCATGTTATTTTCTTTTTCCGGTGAGTTGTTCATAGGCCAATCCGAACATGATGAAGGAGCCGTATCCAAAACCAGTGCCCTCACCCAACTTTCTGCCCAGGTAATATTGCTGGTCACCAACACAGGTACCTCCTGAAACTCTAGTGGGTACAAGGCTGCTGGCATCTGGTCGCATGCTCATTTTCTGCAAACCGGCATAGGACGCTTCCACCATGGGTAAGTATTTTTTCTTGTCCAATATTTTCAATTGCATTCCCTTTGTTATGGCATAGGAAAACATGGCTGTACATGAACTTTCCAGAAAATTCCCTTGCAGCGCAGGAAGGGTGACCAACTGATACCAATGACCGGTAGACTTGTCTTGAAAAGGTGCCACAGCATTCACAAAATGTACCAAGCCTTTTTCAAGGGGTTTCCAGTATTTGGATTTTCTTCCTACTGTTTCCAGTGCGTCTGCCAGTGCCATACCCACCCAACCATTGCCACGGGCCCAAATCTGATCATTCCTGTGTGTGATTTTATCCGGCCAATTCTTGATGCTGCAACCATCATCATAAAAAACACTGTCTGCATCCCATCCATGCACCCAAAGACCTGTTTTTTCATCGGTCAGTTCCTTGTTGTGAACATCGAATTGTTCAAGAAAATGGGCAATGTATTTTTCATCACCGGTAAGCTTGTACATCTCCAGCAAAAACATGCTGAGCATGTACACCGTATCGTCCCAGAGTTCAACTGTTTCGGCACGGTGGGATACACCGCCGTTAGAAGCGCGGGGAATGTTCAGGTAATCGGTATAGATGCCATTGGCTTTGTTGATATAGCTTTTATCTCCGGTAATGCGCGCCAGAAAAGCAATGCCATGGGCAGAGGCCACCGCGTTGGGGTGCTTGCCATTGGCCACCTTATCCGAAACTGCCATGGCGGTTTTGATGTACTCAAAATAAGTTGCCCGTTTGTCTTCAGAACTGGCATGGTACAACTGCTTAAGGGAATTCAGGAAGGTTGCCTGCCCCCAATCCCACTTGTATTTTTCAGCAGACATGTAGACTTCCCTGCCGTGGATTGCAATAGAATCAACCCAGGATTGCGCAGATAAGTTGATTAAAAAAATAAGCCCTATGAATGTTGCAGGAATGAATTTTTTCATGGCAAAGCAGTTGATGTATGAATAAATTTAAATCGTTTTAGGTTATGTCGCAAATATGATTTTCAGCATCCAGAAAAATCATTTCAACTGCTTAATAATTCGCTTTAAGCCCCATTGATTCAGGCTTTCCTTTGCCATTGGCATTGCATCAATGACAAAGATTGGAGGTTTAGGGCCCGTATACAAAATAGCCTCCTCCCCTTTTTTCAGATCAAGGATGATCTTGCCATTTTTTTCTTGAAGACGATTCGATGGCACACCGAAAACTTTTACATCAGCAGGCAAATCAGATTGAATGATGCATGGTTCTCCCGCAAGGCTCTTGACATGAATAAACGTCGTTTTACCATTTTCTCTTTTGGCACTGACCAAAAAAGCGCCTTCGGCCCTGAGCTGATAGAAACTGGCATCTTTCCATGAAGAAGGAGTTGCAGAAAAAACACGGATTACATTTCCCCAGCTTTGAATCAGCATGTCAAGCATGGCACGAGAGGAAGAAATCGGAGATTCAAAAGTCGGATTGCCTCTTTCGCAATACATTGTATTGGGCGTACAGGTGGGAATTTTAGGTATCTCTCCTATCCTTGGGAAAATATCCAATGATCGGTTGACCCATTTTAAAGCACTGTCTCCATTACCCAAAGAAGACCAAATGGAGGAAGCCCCTGAAAACTTATACATGCAATTGTCTCCATCCACATCGGTAAAATGTTGGACAGTTTTTTTGAGCATCGGTATGGAAGCCATATTGTCTTCGATGTTCGTTTCGTAAAAAGGGAAAACACCCAACATGTGGCTGTAATGGCGGTGGGGTTTAGCAAAGGGGACATCCTTGCCGATCATGATTCCATTTTCATTGGTATGGTAATCTGCCATTGTTGCCAAACGGTCTTTCCAAACAGGAACCAAAGGATCATTGAGCTTTAGACGTGAACAAATATCAAGCAATGTTTTGAATCCCCATCTGGCCAAAGCTATGTTCATGCTGGTTTCCTGAGCCTTTCCGTATTCATCTGAAAATGTCAATGGGATATGGTATAAGCCATCATCCCCTTTGTATAAAATCTTAAGGTAAACACTGTA
Source organism: Chitinophagales bacterium (assembly GCA_030832085.1). Classification (GTDB taxonomy): domain Bacteria; phylum Bacteroidota; class Bacteroidia; order Chitinophagales; family Chitinophagaceae; genus Pollutibacter. The sequence goes on from JAURJU010000067.1 coordinate 56,214, forward strand.
GGTCTTTTTCATCAGTGGAAAAATGGAATTGCGAAGTCTCTCGTCATCCATCGTCCGCTTGTTGTGCAGATAAAATTGTTGCATCAGCCAGGGTAAGACTATGATGTTCATCTCACGATCTGTTGTCCGATCTGTAGTGAGAAATACGGGATTGACCAGCTCATCATATCCAACTGGATTACCCAAGGCTGCGCAATCATCCCTGAACGCCTCTGGAACATTCATTACGAGTTGATCCCTGTGTTTCTCGATGAGGCGGTACAAGGGTTCCTCAAGGTCAAGATGATTGGTAATACCTGTTGTATAATAAGACAACTGCACATTGAGGTTCATCCACAAGCATGGCCAGACTGTTGGCTTGTACCATGGGCCCATCAGGTCAATGACGGGCTTATCTGACCTTGTGGCACTGGCCAGTTTGTATTGCTGGATCCAGTAAAAACTCTCCATGCGGGCATCCGGAAAGGTAACAAAACTTTTGGGGTAATAAGCATGCCACCAGTCACGGTGGACGCCCTCCAATGATGCCATTGATTTTTTCTCTGCATTTTTGATGGTTGCCACTGCATCAATAGCAGAGCCACTGGAAGGTTGACGTGTTTTAGCCCAGCGGTTGGCAACCGTAAGCATGATGGTTCTTGTACTGTCTGTTTGTTTGCGTTCATGCCAGGCCGTTGCAAAATCATCTCCCATGGTCAGTAGCTGTGTGACCACCGGAATGCCATTCAGGATTTCCTCCCTCAATGGAGGGTTAGGCATGTAAACAAAACCCTTATCTCTCAGGGGTTGTGCCAAATACCTTGAACTCACTGCCTGTTGTGGACGAAAACGGCAAATGGCCTTTTGTTCCTTGGAAGAAGTTTTTACATTCAATACGATCACGTTGTCACCGGTAGGAACAAAACAACGAAATGAAATCTTCCCCAGAGTTGTTTGAATGGTTCCACGGATCTCTGCATTCCAAAGATCTGTCCTCAGATTAATGTCCTTGATCTCACCTGCAGTAGAAAGCAGTAGTTGTCCGATGGGTATTCTTCCGCCATAATGTGCGATGGGAAGGTCTTTGGAGCGATGGTCGTATACATCCGTCCTGCCAATTTCAAACCGCAGTGTATTGTGTTGAAGATTGTCCTTGAAGACGATTGTACCCAGCAATCCATTACCAACAAAGGGGGCCTCAAAATAATCTCCTGGCATGGTATCCCATACCATATCATGGTGTGAGAGGTATTCCTGCCAATTGACTTTAAGATTAACACCGGGTATCTTGGCTGGGTTTTGAGCAACCACCAGAATGAATGAAGCAATGACGAGTATAAAAAAGAAAAAAACTTTTCGCATCAAAAAATATTTAATGACTAACGGTATTTACCCATTATTTTCTTGCCATAATCAACGCCATCCACACTGAACAGGATATTTCGGTTCAATGGAGTTGGGTTATAATAACCCAACCTTATTTTCTTATTGAGGTCTGCTTTCAATCCAAGCCTTCCTGAAATTGTTTGTACAGATACATCTACAATTCCATTTGCTTCTGTGAATAAAACTGGAGCATCCAACACTGAATTTCTAAAGGCCTGAAACTTTGCATCAGTAGTTATACCCTCTGCAGCTTTCCACCACATCACTATATTTCCTTTTCCATTGTTAGGATGCTTCAAAGTAAGGCGTAAAGCTTCATTGTGCACTAAATTAAAAGCTTCCCTGTTAGCGTTGTATTTGAAACCATCGTTGTACAATGTCGCCTTTTCACCATTTTCAGCATTGCTGTATATTATTTTGATGGCAATGGCAACATCTTCAAAGGTTGCAAAAAAGGTATTGGTCGAATCAAGTGGGATTGCAGTTCCGGCGACGCGCTGCATGATACGCGTATTCCCAAACCAAAGCTGATCAAAATAATTGGGAAGTATCACTGTCGAATTGACATAATCATAAATACAATTGTGGTCTTTTTCACCGCTGACCAACATCACAAATTCATTCCTGTTTTGTGATGCCTGCATGAATGGCATCAAATGCCTTGTCTTGCCCCAACCACCATTTGAAGGATATTTTGGAGGCATCAGGTGCTTCATCTTATCGCCCATGCCTGTTGCACTCCAGGTTCCATAATGGTCATTCCGTCCTTCCATGACATAGACAATGTTGGGCATCTCAGGAATCCGCTGGCTGTTGAGATACATCACAAAGGACTTGTCGTCGGGACTGTAATACTGACTGGATGAAGCAATGGAGAATTTCTTTCCATGAAAATCCGTGGTAAAAGTATGGGGTAAACTGTCCCAGCGTTGTTCAATGAACCGGTTCGATCTTGTCATGAGCGATCGCTGGAATGCTGTCAAGCCACGCTCTTTTAAAATAGAATAGCAAACTTGATTAAAGAGCTGATTATTTTTATTTTCCCTGCCAAGCAAAGGATTGATATATTTTTCCTCCAGCAAATCTCGACCAAATACACGGTTATAATCCCTGCTGTGTGCGCCTGCCAGAAAACCACCCAATGGGTTGTAATGTGCAGCTAAATCTGTGATAAAAAAATCAAGCGCATCTGATGCTTTTTGATGGATGTCTGCATCTTTGGCAAATTGTACCATCAATAACAATGATTCGATGTCAACCCCGGAATACGTTGGGCTATCATATTCCCTGTTACCATAATTGGCGACATGCTTCAACCAAATATTAAAAGCCTTTCTACCTTCCTCCACAACAGCAGGATTGTTGTACACCTGACCGAGTGCAATAAAATTCCAACAACGCATCAAATAAATATTCGTGTACGAAATCCTCACGGGTTGTCGGCGAATGCCAATCAATGTTTGGGCAAAAAGATTATCTAAAGAAGCCCTGGCTTCAGAAGAAAGGCGATCATTGAAAAGTAATTTGATCAGTATCCCATACTGTACACAAAACTCTACATTGTTCCCATCTCCTACATCACCACCGGTTTCCGTCCAGCCCCAATACATGTTGCCAAAGGATGGTTTAGTGCTATCTGTAATAATCCTTGTTTTCACCAAATCAATGGTCCACAAAACTTCTTCCGGCTTTAAAAACTTTGTGTCCAATGCATCCAACAAGAATAGAAAACAATCACGAACACCAAGCCTGGGAGGTCTCTGATGCAAGGCTTTCCATTGCTGTTGTAGATTTTCAAGTCGCATTTGCGGATTGGGGACTGCTGGAACAGCAAATTGCTTTTTGACCTGAGAGAAACCAGCATACTGTAAACCCAAGAAAAAAACCACTATCCAAAACTTCATTTTCATCTGCACTTTTTTACTTTATTATTGAACAAACTTCTTCGCGAAGGATATATATTGATCCCAATCATAAGCCAAAATATTATGCTTGCCATTTCGAATATGATAGGACACTGTAGCTCCAACATGCATATTCAACTCAGGAAAATTAGGAGAATTGATTCCCTTCAATCCATACAATTTGTATACTTCTGTGGCCAACAATGCAGATTTAAATTCGTTTTTAGGATCAGCCCACGCATCTTCTGATGCGCTGGCGACATAGAGAGGTCTGGGAGCTACCATGGCCAGCACCATGTGCTGATCAAATGGAAGCAAAGATTCGTTTTCGGTATATTTTTTGAAATTCACTGCTGTCCATCTAGGAAACCGGTTGTTCATTTTCAACAAGGTTTCGCCGGCTTTTTCACGGTAAATAGAAGCACCACCACATCCAGAATTGTTTGAAATGACAGCCGCAAAACGCTTGTCTCTGGCACCTGCCCAAAGAGCAGCCTTTCCCAAACGGGAATGGCCAATCACAATGACCTTGGATCCATCAACCTGCTTGTCGGTTTTCATATAATCCAGAGCTCGGGAAAGTCCCCAGGCCCAGGCTGCCAGCGATCCCCACTCATTGTTTGCGGGCTTTGTTTGACCTGCCTTGTACAACAAAGGATAGATGCCGATAGAAAAATCTTCTCTGTCCGGCGCAATGTCCCAATAATACATGGTAGCAACGCCGCATCCAGCATTGATCAGTCTTTCCACTTCCCAATTGGAAGTCTCAACTCCCCGGGGTTTTGCCGCACCGTTCCATTCCTTGGCAATATGGATGGCGGTATCGCCGTAAATGGTGTGGTTTCCGCTAAAATTATATCCCAAAAATGTTGGGTATGATTTTTTACCCTTGGGCAGGTACATCAACAATTCAACACTTAATTCTTTTTGATTTCCACGAAAGGTCAGCTTTACCTGTTTGCGGATGGCCTTGCCTTGGAGCGCCTGAACATCCTGATCTAGTATATTGATTTCTGATATTTTCAACTCTCCCGGAACGATTCCGTACATTTCGGATTCAACCATGGCAAGGATTTCAGGCCTCCTGAGCTTTTCCCATTGTTTGCTGGAAGCAATGGTGTTGCCATTTTTAGCCATCAATAGCTCAGGTATATTTTGCTGTGAAAATGACTCAATAGAACACAAAATGATCAACGTGCAAAACAATACGATTTTATTCATGTTATGGTGTTTATTTGATTGGATAAAGCCTGTACATCGTCACGCCATGGTGTGGAATGATGGATGTGAATGATGATTCTTTTACACCCAGATTTTTCTGACGCCATACATCATGAACACGCCATTTACCTTTCAACCCAAGCTTTGCAAATGTTACATTGAAATTCTTGGGCTTCTCTGTTCCCCAACGGAAAAATGATTGCGGAAGTTTACCATAATCATCTGTGTTGAAAAACCCTACAGCATAGGATCCGTCTTGCATTGGTTTCAACCAGGTTTGAACACCACCCTCATCTGCAATCAACCTGGCAGATTTTCCCAAGGGGTCCTGATCGATGTCAATCACTTCATCGTTGGTCAACAAGTTCAATGTAAAAGCATCAAGCTGTTCAATCGGACAACCAATCAGCAAGGGTGCTGACAGCAATGCAAACAGACTGATATGACTGTATTGCTCATCAGGTGTAAGCCTTGTTGGATGCATATCTGTTCCTGTGGTAACATTCCCAAGTATCATCATGTCTGGATCATTCCAATGCCCTGGACCCCCATAAGGACCCCATTTATCCAGGGTAAATGTACAACGGTACAAACCATGCCAGCTGTCGCGAATATCTGGCCCAGTTCTGTACATATTGGAAATCCTGACCCAGTCTTTAACATCACTGAAAGGAGCAGAATTTGACAAACTGTATATCATGTCACGGCCTGATTGTTTTAATGCGATGGACATCCTTTCAGCAGATGGCACTTCAAGCCTCCAGTCATACTTCAGAAAGTCTACACCCCAATCTGCCATTTGTAGAGCATCTTCTTTTTCAAAGCGGTATTTTCCAATATACCTGAATGATCGTTTGTTGTTTTTGATAGAATCTGGAAAGGCACCATTTTCAAAATTGGAAGAACCTCCAATATAGCCTGCATAGCTAGTAATCCATGGGGTTGAATACACTCCGAGCTTCAACCCCATGCCATGAATTTCATCTATCATTTCCTTGAAATTGGGAAATTTTTCATTGGCTTGCATGGCATTGTATTTTCCCGCCCTATTGCCTTGCCAGGCATCATCGATGTTTACATAATTCCATCCATGGTCTTTCAATCCCATGTTCACCATGGCTTTGGCAGAGGCGATAACCTTTCCACCATCAATCTGTCGAGCCCAGGAATTCCATCCATTCCAACCCATGGGCGGTGTCAAAGAAATGGTATCGCCTACTTTGATAAGCAATGATTTTTGTGATTCCCCTAATTTATTCCGTGCTTTTAAAACAATCTCATGATTGCCTTTCTCCATCAATTTTCCTGTGATGATTCCCGTTTTTGAATCCAATGTCAATCCTTTGGGCAAACGATCTACAGCAAACTGCATGGGTTTTTCTCCGGTTGCAACAATGGTGAATAAAAATGGATTTCCGGGTGTAACACCAAAAACCGGTGCTGTATTGATTCTCGGCGAAGGTTTTGATGCTGGAGTCAGGATATATCTTTCACCATCATTGGGTATATTCATGGGCTTTGTGTCTCCTATCATGGTGATTTGTGCATCGGCAAAGTTTGAATACACCTTGGTAAATCCCTGGTCATTCACCTTTACCAGCAATCCCATGCGTTGAACGCCCCTTAGATCAACAGTAAATGATTTTGGCTTGTCGCCATATTTCATATCACCACTGGCAAACAAAACCTTGCCATCTGCCACCACATAAAACTGGTGTGGAAGAAATTGATTTCCCTGATCATCCACGCCCACTGCAGCTGAAAATTCAGTGGCATTGCCTTTCAGATAAAATGACAGGATGCTGGTTGCCTGAACACCAATTCCACGCTTGAAGACTTTGCCCGCAATCCTGATGCTATCCCCTCCTCCATTCATTTTTGCGTTCACACCCGGAATCCCTTCTGAATATGTCTGAATCACAAGATCATCCAGCCAAAGCTTATTTGTTTGTTGGGCATGAACGACCTGTAAAATAAAAAACAAGAAAACCAGCTTCGAAAATTTATTGAGTACATTTTTCATAACTACTTAATTGTCTTTATGCTAACTTCCATTGTTACCATCAATAATTGGTGCACTTCTAAATTATTTTTTTGCTTTTTCTGCCACCATCATCAACACATTCTTGTCGTTCCATTCCTGGGTATGGCCAGCCATCGGTGTAAATGAAATCTTGGCATCGGATTTGGGATTGGTTGTTGAATCTAAAAATGCTTTGAAAAAACGGGTAGAAAGATTTGAATAGAGTCCATCCATATCGCCAGTCCAAATCCAGATCTTTCCCTGCAACTTCGGGCCAAGCACTGACCAGTTTTTTTCAAGTACTTTTTTCAAGTCATACTTCTCCCATTGCTTCGCGATGGCATGGTTTATTTTTCCTGTGATGGGATCAAACATCATGGTGGGCAATCCGTCTGAAGACTTTGGACCAAACACTGCATTGTAGGCACCAAACTGTCCGCCTGAAACCCGGTAATCATTTGTCCTGCTGTTTACATTCTCTCCTCTGATCCAATCCTTCATTGAAAAAGTGGGTTCTCCAAATGTGGTTCTTCTTCCTGGCTGCAAATATCCAAATCGGTTGTAAAAAATCGTTTCGTCTTCATAAATGTTGATGAGTCCATAATGAGAAAATTCGAGAGGGTCCGGGCTGTAAGACCAAGTACCATCAAAGAAATCAGGATAAAACACCTGTAATCCCATGGCAACCCATCCGCCTGTTGAAGCACCTGCCAGGTATCTATTTTTAGATGAAGGATTGTAGTTGACCATCTTTTCAATAGCAGGGATGAGTTCCTCCGTCAATGCTTGGCCACAGGGGCCATTGTTCTCTGAATCTACCTGATAGGTATCACCATAAGGGCCCTGGGAGTCCAGGAAAACATAAATGACCTGAGGAGCTTGTTTAGAAAACCACCAATCGGCAAAGTCTTTTCTGGTCACCAGCCCATTGATTGCAGTATACCTGCCATTCAGGCCTGGAATGCGATAACAGATTGGATATCGCTTTAATGAATCTTCAAAATAGCCAGAGGGCAGCAATACAGAGGCTTTCAGAAACCTTGGATGCCCTGAAAATGCTGTCAACAATTTGCTTTGTATGTGAATGGTCCGAACATGTGGATGACTGATGATGGTGGAAGGCGAAATGATTGAATCCAGGCTAAGTTGCAGGTTTAGTTTACCGGACTGCTCCAAATCAAAGGAGTCCACCTGGCTGTAAAGATTGCCTTCAACATTTTCATTGCCATCATCAATATTTTGTTTGTAAACAGCCTGATAATAGTATTTTCCGGTATCAACTCCATTCATTTTTTCAAGACCATTTGACAATACGTTGATACTTCTGGTATCAAACGAAACAGGTTTGCTTGGATTCCAATCAGCAGGAGTAAATCCAATGGTGATTTCTGATTTGTTGCGAGGGGTTTTCTCATGCTGCTTGGTAATGTGAACAAGAATTCTCCCGCCGGGAATAAAAGAATTCTTAATGTGCGAAGGAATAGCAACAGTCACATATAAAGTTCTGTCTTTAAGATGAATTAAAGGTAAAGAAGGAACTGCCCTCTTGATTAAGATTTCATTTCTTGCTACAAATCCATAACAAATAAAAACAAGGGAAAGCAAAAAATACTTCATTGTATATCCAATTTTTTGTGGTCAAATTGCTCAATCCTGTGAATCATCATCATCTGACTTCTTGGGTCTGGACTTGGGAGGATACAAAGGCTCTGCATGCACTTTTTCCATATACCCAATCAACTTGGCTTCTAAAGCACTCGCCTTCTTTGGATCTTTGGCAGCAAGGTCATGAAGTTCTCCGGGATCATCTTTCAAATCATACAACTCAATTTTCTTTAAATTCCAAAACTTGATCAATTTATGATCACCAACACGAATGGATGAATGTGATTTCCCAAAATAATGAAATATAAGACCATCCTCTTTTCTTGATATTTTTCCCTGGTCTGCTTTTAGAAGCAATGGTTTGAAACTGATGCCATCAAGATTATGGGGCAAGGGACCTGTATTACCAGCCAAATCACTGAGGGTAGGAAGAATATCCCAACCGGTTACAGGCACATTGGTTTGGCTGCCCCTTCTGATACCAGGCCCTATTACCATGAATGGAACGCGAAGGCCACCCTCATACAGGGTCCATTTTCCGCCCCTCAAGGGATAGTTGTTGGTCTTGTAAGCAATCGCATTGGGATGATCAAATTTGTTTTTAATTGGTGGCACCGCTTCAACAGCACCATTGTCTGACATCAAAATAACATAAGTATTGTCGCCAATGCCCAACTCCTCTATCTTGTCCAAAATCCTTCCAATGCCTGAGTCTAAATCTTCTAACATGGCGGCATAGCTTGCATTTCCGTGGACTTTCCCTTTGGGCATCTGCTGATACTTTTTATAAGTGGCCTCCTTTGCCTGAAAATCTACATGCGTGGCGTAATGGGATACTTGCAGAAAAAAAGGATTACCGGCCTTCACCTGCCTGCCCATAAAATTCAATGCCCTGTCTGTAATGGTTTCAATTCTTTTGGGATCAGTGTTAAGGAAGAGATCTGTCCATTTGCTTTCTTTGGTTGAACTCATGTCTCCATTCCTGTTTCCCGTGTTGCCATCGCTTTCATCATATCCCAAATCCTCGGGAAAAATATCTGCACGCAGGTCCCACTTCCCAAAATGTGCAGCCTGGTATGCAGGAGATATTAATTTCAATACCGTAGGAATTGCAGCAACCGTTTTAAAATCAGGATGATAATTTTCCTTGAATGCCGCATCGCCCTGCCTGGCTGGGGTCTGACCAAATTGGATGCTTCTTCTGGTTGGGCAACAAAGTGCACAAGGGGCATAACCATTGGAAAAACGCATGCCTTTGGAAGCAAATCGCTCCAACTGAGGAGTCTGATAATAATCACTTTTTGAGTTTGGAACCCGATCATCCATCAATTGTGAAGTACTGGTCCATCCTTGATCGTCAGTTAAAATCAGGATGAAATTGGGTTTGGAGAATTTTGGTACATCAGTAAAATAGTTGAATGCTGTAATTCCCAATATTCCAATTGCCAATATGCCGAGCATGATTTTTTTTCCAAGTATTAAAGTTGTTCTCTTCTTCATTGGCTCAATTGTTTTTCATACTGTCAATATGTTGATTCATCAGCATCAATCTTTTTATGGAAGCTGGGAATTCATCTTTGGCTTCTTTAACCGTAGGCTTTCCATTGATCATCTCGAGTAATTTTGAACTTCCCGTATTGTTACCGGCATAGGTCTTTCCCTGGTTCACAATATTACCAGCTGAAACCAACACAGCGGAGTGATTTGCATTCCAGGCCTTGATCAGGGCTGGTTTAGTTGCATCCATTTCAGCATCTATATGCCAATTGCCGATGGTAATCTCCCCATTGGTCTTGTTGGTGCCCAAAGGCAGGAAGCTGCCATCTGGCTTTACTTGGATGATGGCGAGATAGCGCATCTTCTCTTTTTTCTCCGTAGATACGCCCTTGAAATGCCACTGGTTTTTAAAATTAATGGTATCACCATCTTCATTTACCTTGTTCGTCCAATTGTCTACAGGCACTGAAAACTGATCCGTTAATGTGAAATCAATCTTCGATGATGAAAACAAAGACACCTTGGCTTTGACAAGTTCGTTTGAAGCGAAAATTGTTTTTCTAATAGAGTCTATTATCATTTTATTGTCATTGTGCAAGAGCCAACTCCACTCTGCAGGATGGTCTGCTTCCAACTCATCATAAATGACTATAATTGAAGGTCGCAGCATGAGATAATGCCTCTTGGACACCTTCATTCCAAAGTCAATGTTTTGTCCCTCATCCTTTCCAGAATATGCATTGGAAGCATCGCCCATGGCATACGATATTTCCCTACCATGCAAGAACCTTGGTATATAACCATAGGCTCCGGCATTGAATGGTTGCCCCTTTCCGTCAATCAAAATTCCATTGTGACCCTGGGTATGCTTGTGCCAATCAAGAAAATGTGGATCTCCCATGGCAGGACGATACCCGGAATTGTAGAAAAGTCTTTTGCCGCCATAAGCAATGTTGAATGTATTTTGGTCGGCATGTGTATGGGCCATTGATCCGAATGGACTGCTGCGCAAAGACAACATGATATCTGTTTTTGCATTTTGCAAAGTAGTATGCATGTACGCAACTCCAATCTCAGGAAAAACGGCGGCTTCAGGAATACTGATATTCTTTTGATGACTGGGTAGTTTCATATCAAATCCCTGCCTTATCCTGAACCAACGAAACTCATTATCGTCTGCAAGTTCTTTGCCGAGGCTTTTGGTGACTGCATTGGAATACCAAGCTGCATACGGATCGCTGAACAAACGTGCCATGGCATCTGTATAGCCGGCATAATTAATTGTAGGCGCCGCGTAGCGGTCTCCATCATTGCAAAATCCATCTGCAACTGAGTTGGGGGGAAAAGCATAGACAAGCCAACGTGGATTGTTTTTAAACCACTGTGATTGCATAAAATCGATACCAGACAATTCTTTGAAAATGGAAGAAACATCAATCAGTGTTAATGTGTTCATTCCAAAATAAGATGTGCCATTGAACCACGCACCATCCTCCTCCGCCATTTTGGGCGATTGTGCTATCCACAGTTCATAAATGTATTCAAGCCAATTCC
>JAURJU010000068.1 GCA_030832085.1 Chitinophagales bacterium
CATCTGAACTCCTTGGGAAAACCACTGCCAAGGTTACCGTCATCGAAACGGATAACAAGGCACACAATGTTGTACCTGCCGCCTGCAGGTTTGTGGTGGATGTGCGGGTCAATGAACTGTATACCTTTGATGAAGTACTCGGCCAATTGAAAAAAAATCTCAAGGCTGAACTCACTCCAAGAAGTTTCAGACTGAAGTCAACCATGATACCCATGGATCATCCCATTGTAAAAGCAGGCAAACAACTCGGCCTTGCCCATTATGGGTCACCAACCACAAGCGACAAGGCATTGATGAACTTTCCAGCCCTCAAAATAGGACCCGGCGACTCTGCAAGAAGCCATACTGCAGATGAATACATTTGCATTTCAGAAATTGAAGATGGCATTGCAGGCTATATCGAATTGCTGGAAAAAACCATCCTCCTTTATTGACCATCTCCCAAAAAACAATACCATGAAACTTTGGAGCAAGGATAAAACATCAACAGCGGAACAAATTGAACATTTCACTGTAGGGCGCGACCGCGACTTTGACATTCAAATGGCAAGATTTGACGTGGAGGGATCCATTGCGCATGTAACCATGTTGGGAGAAGAGGGAATGATGCGCAAGGAAGAAGCTGATGAAGCGGTTGCGGCCTTGAAAAAAATAAAGGCCTCCATTGAGGCGGGAGATTTTTCAATTGATGCAGGAGCAGAAGACATCCATTCGCAAATAGAATTCATGCTCACCAAAAGCATCGGCGATGCCGGCAAAATGATCCATACCGGAAGAAGCAGGAATGACCAGGTTGCAGTAGACATCAAACTCTTCCTGAGGTCATCCTTGATGGGCATCAAGGATGACATGCAATCTCTTTTTGACCTGCTGATCCAAAAAAGCAATGCACACAAGGACACACTGATTCCGGGATATACCCACCTTCAAATTGCCATGCCTTCTTCTGTTGGCCTTTGGCTTGGCGCATATGCGGAAAGTCTTGTGGATGATATGGAATTTGTTGCTGCCGCATTCAGGGTTGCCAACAAAAATCCGCTGGGAAGTGGCGCCGGATATGGGTCTTCATTTCCATTGAACAGGGCGCGCACAACTGCACTGCTTCATTTTGATACCCTCAATTACAACTCTGTTTATGCGCAAATGAGCAGGGGGAAAACTGAAAAACTAACTTCCATGGCACTGGCTTCGGTGGCTGCAACCCTTGGACGATTGGCAATGGATTGCTGCCTTTTCATGAACCAGAATTTTGGTTTCATCCATTTTCCTGATGAATTGACAACAGGCAGCAGCATCATGCCACATAAAAAAAACCCTGATGTTTTTGAGCTGATCCGCGCCAAATGCAGCAGGATACAGGCAGTACCCAACGAACTTGCGCTGTTGATCAACAATCTTCCATCAGGTTATCACCGCGACATGCAACTGACAAAGGAAATCCTGTTTCCAGCCATTGATGAATTGCATGCCTGCATGGAGATGATGAAACTGATGCTGAATGCCATCGGTGTAAGGCAAGATATCCTCAATGACGAAAAATACACCTACCTGTTCAGCGTTGAAAAAGTAAACGAACTGGTGAACCAGGGCATTCCTTTCAGGGATGCATATGCAAGGGTCGGCAACATGATCAATGAAGGAACATTTCATTTCGACACCAAACAGCAACTCAGGCATACGCATGAGGGAAGCATTGGAAATCTCTGTAACGAGGAGATTGTTGCCCAGATGAAATCCGTTGCTGCAGGAATCAGGATTTCATCGTAGACGGGCCTGGGGTTTTATTTCCATTGGATGGTTTTGATCATGTGCCTGATATCACCTTCCAGAAATTCGCTGACCATGGAAATGGAGTCTGCGTTGGGTGATGCATCAAAATACAATGCACCCCTCAGAAAATGCTGCTTGCCATCACTGATGTAAAACTGTTTTGAAGTGGCGGCTTCCCCGGCCACATAAAAATATACCCCGGTCGAGCCATTGTCTGTAGTAAAAACAGCATCAACAATTCCACTGGCCTTGATCGTATGCTTGTAGGTCATCTTATAGGCTTCCTCCCTCAGGGTCTCAAAACTGTTGGATACTATGGAATCCCTGTAGCCGGTTGCAGTTTTGATTTTGTAAACAGACTTGCCGCCAATTGTTTTGTAGCTGAGATAGATGTGCCCGTTGAACCGATTGAAATTGACATTGATCCAATAGGGATTGTTGCCAGTGGTATCCACTTCTTTTGTAATGTTGGCGTAGACAGGATATTCAAAAGAATATGGAAAACCTTCCTGGTTGAAAATCTGGTATTCCCGTTGAGGAAGGTCTATCTTGAAATAAGCCCTGGGCTTGGGCGTATAGCCACTGTTGCATCCCATTGACACGATGGTGAAAAAAAACAGGATGGTTGCGGCCAGTGATACTTTCATGGAATCGTTTATGGCTGTGGAGCAGCGATGGTGATCTTGATTTTGTGGATGCGGTTCATGGCAACTTCCAGCACAGTGAAGGTGAAGTCATTGGCAACCAGTACCTGGTTCAATTTGGGGATCTCTCCTGCCAGCTCCAGCACCAATCCCGCAACGGTTTCACTGTTGCCCCTGATGGCATCAAAAACCCTGTTGGGAAGGTTCATGAGCTTGCAGGCTTCGTTGATCATCATCTTGCCTTCAAAAATAAAATTGAATTCGTCGAGCCTGATGTTGACCGATTCTTCATCATCATACTCATCCCTGATCTCTCCTACAATTTCCTCAAGGATGTCTTCCATGGTAATGATGCCATCCGTTCCACCAAACTCATCCACCACTATTGCAAAATGGATTCTTTTGGACTGGAACTCTTTCAAGAGGTCTTCAACAAGCATTTGCTCATGAATGAAGAAAGCAGGGCGTACCAGTTTTTTCCATTCGAAGGCGTCGTCATGGTCAAGGTATGGGATCAAGTCCTTGGCATGGATCATCCCGGAAATGTTGTCAAGGCTTTCATTGTATACTGGAAACCTGGAATATTGCTGATCCGACACCATTTGCTTGAGTGCAGAAAAAGGAATGCCTGCTTCAACACCCTGCACATCCAACCTGCTCCGCATGGCCCTTCTGACCGTGATGTTGCCAAACTGGGCAATGCCCTTCAGGATGTTTTTTTCCTCCTCTGAACTTCCATCCTCTGCCTGGTCGATTTGTTCTAGCCTTGTAATCATGTCATTGTTCCTTCCCAATGCCTTTTCAATGTGATCGGTGATCCCAGATGTCCAACTTCCAAGACGGCGAAACATCCAAAAATTCAACCAAACAAAAAAAGAAGAATAATAGGCAAACCTGATATGGTTGTTGGAAGCCCAAACCTTGGGGAGCAGTTCACCAAAAAGAATCAGGATCACAAATGCAATGAGCAGCCTGATCAGAAACAACAAGAAACCCGTTGTTTCGGGCAACATGTCATCCTGTACCAGATAATTGCAAAGCAGGATGATCATCAAACGAAAAACCATGTCTCCCACCAACATGGAAGACATCAACAGGCGGGGCTCCTGCAACAAATGAAGGATCCTTGTTGATGCAGGGTACTGCCGGGTGCGAAGGTTTTTAAGTTCTCTGAACCCCAAAGAAAAAAAAGCAATTTCCGCTCCTGAATTCATGAACAACATGAGAATGGAGGCCACCAGCAGAACAGAGAGAACAATCATATGCCCAAAATTACAAAAATTGAAGAAGATGAGGACTAGCCATGTTCTTGGGCCAGGTAACGGGTAATCAGCCTCGGAAAGGCCAATTGGGCAATCTCTACCTGGCGCTTCCATGCATAACCCTCGACCTCGGTCTGCACTGCAGACTTCAGGTGCAGGACCCGGCAACGGATCTTTTGATGGGTCAGCTGGTGGACCATCTCCTCTGAAAGGGATAAATGCTTTACCTTTCCCTTAAGGGCTGACAGGCCCCAGAAATCCAATGACATCAAGTCCCTTTGTTCCGCCGGTTCGTCTTTTTCCCTCAGGATAAACTCATGTAAATCCTGCCAGATATCATTTCCTTTTCTCTGTCTGACCAAATGCATATCCTTGTGCTCAATCAACAGGTAATAAAAAAAACGCTCCCGCTGTTTGAGCTTCTTTGCCTTGATGGGCAACAGGTGCACCTGGTCATGAGCATGGGCCTGGCATTTCAGTACAAAAGGACAAGTTGAACAAAGGGGTTGTTTTGGCTTGCATACCGTAGCCCCGAGATCCATGATTGCCTGGTTGTAGGATGCGGGATCCTTGCTGTCCAAAAGATCAGTGGCAATTTTCTCAATGCGGAGTCGACCAGCGGGTAAATCTACCGGATCGCTAATTCCAAACACCCTGGACAAGACCCTGAGCACATTTCCGTCCACCACGGCAAGGGGTAGCCCAAACGCAAAGGACCCAATGGCCGCTGCCGTGTAATTGCCAATACCCTTTAGAGCAAGAAGCCCTTCTTTTGAACTTGGAAATACCCCTCCTTTGTCAAAACTGATCTCCCTTGCTGTCTTGATCAGGTTCCGGCAACGGGAATAATAACCCAAGCCTTCCCATCGCTTAAATACCTCATTATCAGTTGCTTGGGCAAGGTCGTGTATGCTGGGGTAGGCATTGACGAAACTGTTGAAATATGCCAGACCTTGTTCAACCCTTGTTTGTTGAAGGATGATTTCACTCAGCCAGATTTTATAGGGATCTTTGATCCCTTTCCAAGGCATGGACCTCGTGTTTTTTACCAAATGCCATTTTTTCAGTGCACGCGAAAACCACACTTTATGTTGTTTTTCAACCACTTATATAGATTTATTTTTGGTAAAATGAAAAATAATCTGCAATTTTAATAGCAACCAGTTCAACCTGGGGCCAAAATTGGTAAATAAAATGTTTTCAGGATTGATTTAGACCAAAAGTAAAATAAATTAAATCCAAAACTTTTAAACAAGAACCAAAATGAGAAAAGCAGATTTGATCAATAAGATTGCTGAAAAAACCAATATTCCCAAAGTGGATGTATTGGTTACGCTCGAGACCATGTTCAAGGAGATAAAAGCCACGTTGTCCAAGGGCGAAAATATTTATATCCGTGGTTTTGGTTCTTTCATCACAAAAAAGCGAGCAGCTAAGATTGGAAGAAACATCAAACGCAACACTGCTGTTCAAATTCCTGCGCATTTCATTCCTGCATTCAAACCTGCAAAGGAGTTCATGCAAGAAGTAAAAAAATTGGAAATAGACACCGTTATCAAGGACGAAGGTTCAGATGACATGGCATAAGCATTACCTTTGCCACATAAATACTGATCAATGTTGAAAAAACAGCAATGGATCGTGGTTGCTGCTGGAGCAGTGCTGCTGTTCAGTTTATATATTTTCGGGAATTTCAGCCCTGCCCATAAGCCACCTGCTCCCCATGCTGACCATGAGGGCCATTCAGACAACGAGGGAAAGCCCGGAGATAACCCCTTTGAAATCAATGCTTTTATCAACGAATTGAAAAAAGACCTCACCCCGGGCCAGTCCGCGTACCTCACCACACTTGAAGATGCTTTGACACGTGGAGACCTGGTAACACAGCGAAAAAACAATTTTCAGGCACTCTCTGATTTCTGGCGAGACAGTGCCAGGAGCTTTCTTCCCTACATTTATTACCTCGGCGAAAAGGCTAAGTTGGAAAATTCTGAAAAAAACCTCAACTTTGCCGCCCATTCGATGCTGGAGGAACTGAGGGGAATATCAAACCCCGGTTTAAAAAGCTGGATGGCAAACCAGGCCAACGACCTGTTTCTGCGGTCCTTGAAAATAAACCCCAACAACGACTCAACCATCATAGGACAAGGGAGCACCTTTTTCTTTGGCGCGTCCGGAGCACCGATGGAAGGAATCCTGAAGATCAGGGCAGTTGCAGAAAGGGATCCCAACAATGTCTTTGCGCAATTTATGCTCGGGTATGGTGGGATGGTATCTGGGCAAACAGACAAGGCGGCAGAACGGTTCAAAAAAGTAATCGGACTGGACCCTGAAAATACTGAGGCAGTATTTCTTCTGGCTGAACTCTATGAGAGAGCAGGAAAAAAGAAAGAAGCGGTTGAATGGTACGAAAAAGGCTTGAAGAATGTGAAAAATCCTGAACTGGTGAAAGCTTTGGAAGAAAAGATAAAAACATTGAAATAATTTTTAACAACTTAAACTGACTAAGCCATGCCTTGTGGTAAAAAAAGAAAACGTCATAAGATAGCAACGCACAAACGCAAAAAAAGATTGAGAAAAAATCGTCACAAGAAAGGCAAGAAATAGCCCTTTCAGGTCTCCATCTTTACTAGACACTGGTGCATTGCAAAGAAATTATTTCTTGGCAATGCCCCTTTATTCGTTTGCTATAATTCTCAGCATTACGCTTGAATAAGGAATTGATCATAAACTCATCTGCCCAGGGTGTACAAATTGCCCTGTTGGAAGACAAGAAACTCGTTGAGCTACACAATGAAAAAGCTGACGCCAGTTTCAATGTAGGAGATTTGTATTTGGGTAAGGTCAAAAAACTCATTCCCGGATTGAATGCAGCCTTTGTAGATGTTGGATTTGAAAAGGATGCCTTTCTCCATTACACAGATTTGAGTCCATTCGCAAAATCGCTCCTGAAGTTTACACAGCTCTCCATCAACGCTGCTCCAAATTCCCAACCGGATTTTTCCAGCTTCACGGTTGAACCTGAAATTGTAAAGACAGGAAAGATCAATGAAGTATTGGGACAAAAGCCCAATGTTTTGGTACAAATCCTGAAGGAACCCATTGCGGCCAAAGGACCCCGACTCAGTTGTGAAATCTCGCTGCCGGGAAGGTTCGTGGTCATTACCCCTTTCAATGACATCATTGCTGTTTCAAGGAAAATCCATTCGGCTGAAGAAAGAAAAAGACTTCAAAAAATTATTGAAGCCATCAAGCCAAAGAATTTCGGAGTGATTGTGAGGACCGCTGCCGAAGGAAAGAATACTGCTGAGTTGCATGAAGACCTCAATGCCTTGTTCAGCAAATGGAAGTCCATCCAACAAAACCTTATTGGGGCAGTTGCACCTGCAAAAATTCTCAGCGAGCAGACCAAGGCTACCAGCATACTTCGAGACCTGCTCAACGCCGACTTCAACAAGATTGTGGTCAATGACAAGCAGATTTATGCGGACACAAAGGCCTATATCCAAAAGATAGCACCCGACAAGGCGGAGATTGTTTCTCTTTATACAGGATCATCCTCTGTTTTTGACCATACAGGTGTTACCAAACAGGTCAAAGGTGCATTTGGAAAAACAGTTAATCTCCCATCGGGGGCATACCTGATCATTGAACATACGGAAGCCCTGCATGTAATTGACGTGAACAGCGGTTACAAAAGTGTTAGCAACAACCAGGAAGAGAATGCCCTTCAGACAAATATGGAAGCCGCCGAAGAGATTGCCAGGCAGCTGAGGCTGCGTGACATCGGAGGCATCATTGTAGTTGACTTCATTGACATGAAGCTTCCGGAAAACAAGAAGAAGCTCCATGAAACGATGGAGAACTACATGAAGATTGACAGGGCAAAGCATGCTGTATTGGCCATCTCAAAATTCGGTCTTATGCAGTTGACCCGTCAACGCATGAAACCAGAAATGAACATCAATACCCAGGAGCAATGTCCATCATGCCAGGGTACAGGTAAAATCTCTTCCGCACTCGTTTTGGAAGATGAAATAGAAAAGAACATCAGTTACCTCAGTGAGCAGAAACATGCATCACTAACCGTTTCCGTTCACCCTATCCTTTATGCTTATCTCACAAAGGGTCTCATTTCCAAACGCCGCAAATGGGCATGGAAATATAAAATGAAGTTGGACATCCGGGAAGATTCAACCTATCACCTGACTGAGTTTCATTTTTTCGACAAGCATGAGGAAGAGATTAGGCTGTAACAGCTGTTCTTAGAATTCCCCATACATCCCATTGATTTTTTAAAGTCAAGGATCATCCGCTTGGTCATCCCAGGCATCAACTTCTTTTTGCAGAGGTATATGCCTTAACGTCATCGGTTTCCCTTTTTACTGGAAATGAAAAAGCCGCCCATTGCTGGACGGCTTTTTCTCTATTAAGATTGCTCTCTATTGCTTTTTAAGGGCAATTGGATAAGTACCATAGCTTGTGCCATTGGGTAACTTGTGGGTAAGGTTGATGCTGAAATCACCTTTGCAGGCAAAAAAGAATCCACCGGTACCTTCACATGTGAAATTTTCATAGCCGACTCCATAGCTACCATATGTTTGCTTTGCAACTGTAGCGGCACCCGTTGCAGCGTCTACTGTAATGGTAACAGGATTAAGACCTGGGGTTTCAGCCCATGGGAAAAGGTAAGTAACAACCGCCTTTCCTGCAGAGCCAACAACGTTACAAGTTTGGCCTACAGCACCATCCCAACCATCTTTGGTAATGGTATATTTACCAGTTGCCTGGGCTGGAACAAACGGACATACAACTACTGCGTTCCATGTCAACTTGAGGTTGTATTGGCCTACAGTGGCAAGGTCAGGGAGCGTGTTCGAAACGTCGAATTTTCTGCCGTCCTTGGTAATCACCTGGTTGTACAGGATATAGGTTTCTCCAGGACCAGGGGTTGTGCCCAAAGCAGCAGCGATTTCCTGACCTGATACTTCCAGGTTATAGGTTCCGCCGTTGTTGGCGTATTCCTTGACTTTTTTCCAAAGGGTTCTGTCACTTGTCTGTGGAGCCTTGGTTACATACACAATCAATTTTTCCTGTGCAGAACCATATTCCTTAACAGAGGCAGACACTTTGCTTCCAGCAAGGTTGGTTGCATCGATGATGTTGTTTCCTGCAGTTACAAGGGTTACATAAGAACCGATGCTGAGGGAGTTTACATCCTGAACAACTTCACCTTTTTGGCAGGAGCTCATGGCTATAGCAACCAGGGCTGTGTAAAACAATGATGATATGATTTTTTTCATGTTCTCTTGATTTTATTTGATGAAGCCTGCAGGGTTGGTGTCCCAGAACACTTGCTTGTCAATGGTCTTTTGGGTGATATTTTTGTTCAAGTTCACCAACACGGAAGGATAGTAATGTGAACGGATCATGTTACCACCTGCCTGGGCAATGGTGTACGACATGCTTCCGGGCTTTCCTGTTCTGCGGTAGTTGTTGTACGCATCAACACCATTTCCCCAAAGGGCGATATAGTATTCCTGTTGGATGACTTCCATTTTGGCTGTAGTAGTAGCTGCTTTGTCATAACGGCCCAATACTGTGTTGACATAAGCATTGATCCTTGCAGCAGAAGGAACTGCTGCGGCCAAAACAGCCACGTTTACTGTAGCAGGGAAACCAAGTACTTTGGCGATAGAAGCCCGTATTCCAGACTCCAGCAAAGCCCTTGGATTTCCTGCAGTACCCAATGTCAGTGCAGCCTCTGCTGCAACGAAATATGTGAAAGCAGATTGCCAAATGGGCTGAATTCCCGCACCTTGGGCGCCTTTGTTCAAACCGACAGGAGTACCCTGGTTCACGTCAAAATCACCCCCAAATGGATAGATGCCAACTGTTGTCCTGTATGGCCCATCGGGAGGAGTACCTGAATTGTCACCATGGTTGCGTCCCCAGAAACCTTGTGCACCCAAACCAAATTGGCAGAAAGGCATGCCTGATGTATAATGTGAAGGAACAGGGAAGGTTGAACAGGAAAGGGTGTTGGATGATACCGCAGCATCATCGGTGGTCTGCCTGTAGAAATAATAGCGGGTCCTTGGGTCTGAAGTATTCCTTGCTTCCTGGTTGTTGAAGGTTCCCTTGTCAGCAGCCAAAGACCACATGAAGTATACGCCCATGTAATCGCCAGGACCACCCGAAGCTACATAGTTGCCATTGTAACGGGGGTGTCTGCTGTTGGGGTTGGCTTGCTTTGTAGAGTATTTGAATTCAAAATCATTGGTTGTGCCAGTCAGTGTGGCTGTTACATCAGCATCAGCCAGCAAAGCACCAATCTTGTCCTTTGCGCCAGCATCCACAAGACGCGTATTGTTCAAAGCCCTGAGCTTGAGCAATTTTGCAACCCGTTTCCATTTGGTGGCCCCGGTAGCATCTGCAGCCGCAAAGAACATGTCCTGGGTTCCTGGAAATGCGGTTGATTTGCCGAAATCAGCAATGGCCGCGTCCAAGAGGGCAATGGCAGCTGCATATACATCAGCGCCCTTGTCAATGGTAGGATTGGTATTTTGCGAACCAAGGTTTGCAGTAGTGTAAGGAATATCTCCGAACATGTCTACCAAGGTAATGAGCGTGTAGGCCTTCATTGTTTTGGCCATACCAGCAGCAATCCATTTTTTCTCTGCTTCTGCAACAGGAATCAATGCATTGGCGTGCTTGAACACTCCAGTGTAAGCAGTATTCCACAAACCATCAAAGGATTGTGGGCTGTATGCCGCCTGATAGGTAGGACCATACATTACAGTTTGACGGGTCAGTTCCATTCCAAAGCTTGATGCTCCGTTGAAGAAACTTGCGAAGTTCAGCTGCAGCTGGGTCAGGTAAAGATCAGCGTTGGCTGACTCTGGGGTAGGACCATTGGGGTTCACCAAAAGCTCATCAAGCTTCTTGGTACAGGAACCCAACAGGCTCACCGAGAGTACGAGGATGAATATTTTTTTCATGTTCATGTCGTTCAGTTTTATTGATTAGAAGGATACCCTTACTGACACACCGTAACGCTTGGAAGTCGGACCTGAAAGGTATTCCAAACCACGAACGTTGCTTACACCGAGTGATGAAGTTTCAGGATCGAAATTCACATACTTGGGGAAGTTGGGTGCATTGTAGAAAAGGTTCTGTCCAGAGAAAGTCACAGAAAGCGCTCCGAAAGGAGTCTTGTTCAATACCGCTGCAGGAACAGCATATGACAGTGAAGCTTCCCTCAAACGAATCTGTGTTGCATCGTAAACGATCAGATCCTGCATTCCAAAGAAACCGGAAAGAACGTTGAAATATGCATAACTCGCTGAAATCTGAACATCGTTGGGGGTACCATCTGCCTTGACACCAGGAAGGATCAAAGGAAGATAACGATCGAAGTCTGTGTCTTTTGTCAAGCCACGACCAACAACTGTTCCAGGTGTGTAGGCAAGCATGTCTCCACCCTGTGTGTAATCCCACTGCATGCGGAAGGAGAACCCTTTGTAGCCCAGTGTAGAAATTCCACTCATTTTGAAGTCAGGAGTTGGGTCACCCACAATTCCTATTTCATTGGAAGAAACATAGCTACCAAGACCATCGGTCAAGCGAAGGCCTGTCTTAGGATCTTTCTTTGTGTAAGAAGCCTGGATGACACCGAGCGGCTGACCGTTGATGGCAAAAAGTCCTTCGTTGGTGAAACCATCGATAACAATTTGCTTGACCTCGTCAGGAAGGGTAACCTTGCTCCTGTTTTGGAAGTAGTTGGTGGTAAGGTCCCAAGTCCAGTTCTTGTTGCGGATGATGTTGTAGGTCAACTGCAATTCGATACCCTTGTTGCGCACAGAACCTGCGTTGATCGAGGTAACGGTGAATCCTGAAGAAGGATCCAGTTCGCGGTCAAGGATCTGGTCTTTTGAGTTCCTGTTGTAATAAGTGAAATCAACATTCAACCTGTTGTTCAACAAACGGCCTTCAAAACCAATTTCAAATTCCTGCTGAAGCTCTGGGCTCAGGTTTGGATTGGCAAGACGGTTGCCGATGCTGTTGGAGTTGAATACAGTGTTGAGCCTGTCAACAAACACGTTGGTGTTGATGTTCAGGATGTTCCTTGTATTGTAAGGAGAACCAAAGTTCGCAGAGGTTGAATAACCAGCCCTCAACTTGAGGTAGTTCAGGATGCGGCTGTTCTGAAGACTTGCGATTGCTGTGGTAGGCAGGAAAGATAAACTCGCAGAAGGATAGAAGATAGAGCGGTTGGCCTGCTCCAAATTGGATGACCAGCTGTTCCTTCCACCTACGGTCAAATAAGCGTATTCCTTGTAGCTCAACAAACCTTGGGCAAAAGCACCCAAAGAAAGTGTACGTGATTTGAAATCAATGCGACCACCACCTTCGGTTAGGTTGTCGTGGTTGATGAAGTTGTCATGATCGAAAAGGCCGTACACCAGCTGTTGGGTTGAACGCATACCGTTCTGCTCGTACAAACGCTCCTGAGAGTTTACACCTGCATCAATGTTCAATCGAAAATCACTGTTCAGGTCAGTTTGGTAAGCGGTTAAGAGTGAATGGTCCCAAATGGTATTGTAACCATTGACAGTACGGTGCATTCCCAACGTGAAGTCAGAACCACCCACAGTACCACCCTTGTTTTGGCTGTAGTAGTTGTAGTCTGAGTATTGATCGTATCCAACACGGTAGAGTACGTTCCAATCCTTGGCAATATCATATTTCAATGACATGTTACCAAAAATCCTGTTGATCTTTTGTCCGGTGAAGGAGTTCTTCACGGTCCAGATCGGATGTTGGATGTCATTACCGCCTCTATAATAGGTAGAGGAGTGATCCAATGGATTCTCGTAAGGTAATTTGAACAGGTCAACAGCACGGGGCGTGTATATCAGGTTACCAAATACTGAAGAAGCGCTTGGGTTGGATCCAAATGAAGTTGAAGTGGGAGGAGATTTGAAATCAGTGATGGCATAGTTGAATGTACCAGCAACAGTGAACTTGTTGGACAACTTGGCGTTGCCACCCAGTCCAAAGGTATTCTTGATCAGGCGGTTACCAGGCGTGAACCCTTCATCGTCCATATAAGAATAGTTGGCATTGAATGTGCCGGCTGCACCAACTGAACTTGAAACACCCACTGAAGTGGTGCGGATCAAACCAGTGTTGAAGAACTGTTTTACTGAATTGTTGGGCTCATAGGCGATCTTGGCTCCAACAAATTGCGGAAAGGCTGTTCTCCAGGGGGTACCAAATGAAGAAGAAGAACTCCTGTCATATGGATGCGCAACTGAATCTGGTGGCGTTTTGAATTTTCCACCCCAGTTGGAGAAGAAAGCAAAACCAACACCATTGTCAAAACCACCACCCCATGTATCCTGGTAATCAGGAAGGTTGGCAACTTTGTTCGCAAACAGAGATTGTGAAACAGTTACTTCGGTTTTCTTGTTTGAACGCCTGGAAGAGCTGTTCTTGGTGGTCACCAAGACCACACCATTGCGGCCCAATTCACCATAGAGTGTTGTTGCACTCAATCCTTTCAATACACTGATGTTCTCAATGCTGTTAGGATCAAGATCCAGAAAGCGGCTTGAAGTGGTGTTGCCATATACGAAGCTGGCCTGGGCATTGGTAGATGCATCAAAAGGTACACCATCAACAATGAACAACGGGGTTGAGCTACCAGAAATGGTGTTCACACCACGGATGATGATGTTTGTACCAGAACCTGACATACCACTGGAGTTGAGAATATCAACACCAGGTGCCTTACCATTCAGGAGACGAACAACGTCGCCATCAGGGCGCAATTCCAATGCTTTTTTGTCTACTGAAGCTACTGCATAACCGAGGGCTTTTTTCTCCCTGCGGATACCTTGTGCAGTAACCACAACTTCCTGGAGACCAGAAGTGGCAGACTTCAGCGAAATGTTGTTAAGGTTGGACCCGGCGCGCAAACTGATGCGGTCATACCCAACATAAGTTACCTCAAGCATGGTGTTGAGGTCCTTAACAGAAAGTGAAAAAGTACCGTCTGCAGCAGTTGTGGTTCCCGTTTGGGACCCTGCCACTTTGATCGATACACCTGACAAGGGGGAGCCATCGGAATCCGATACCTTTCCCTTTACAACTGTTTGCGCAAATACCATAGGTAATGCAAAAAGCAAACAGCAGATGAACAACGTAAGTTTTCTCATGCAGTTGATTTTTGTTATAAAACGATGATTGTCTCTGAACAAATATAATAAAATATTCACTTTTTAATAACAATCTGACAAATATTGGTCAATAAAGTTGAGTTTTTGCACCAAATCATTCAACAAACCCTGCCAAATCATGGATGTAAAGTACCACCCAATATGCCCTTTGTGAGTTAATCTGGAATAATTTTTTGAATCAATTATTTATATATTAATAATATTTATATGTTTATTTATTTAGACATCAAATCTCTTTTTTTCAATTTTTATCGATTTTATCTCCTTTAAAAGTGAAAAAAATTCAAAATTCAATAAAATAAGGGCTAAAAATCATGATAATATTAAAATGAAAATTGAAAGTTATGCACAGAATCAAAAAAAATTATTTTGTACTGTGGCAGCAATTTGTAATTTAGTGGAAGAATTTAATGGGTTAGTAAGTACAGGGGATTGGTGTCTACCAATCCCCTTTTTTATTGTTGAAAATACAGGAGCAGGAAGGTGTATTTCCCTTTTCATTTGCTGAGGCGTGACTACCTTTATTGTATATGAGTAAAATCAAAAAGGCATTTTTTTGCAAAAACTGCGGGCATGAATCTCCAAAATGGTCTGGCAAATGTCCGGCCTGCAATGAATGGAATACCTTGACCGAAGAAATCATCCACAAGGAAAATTCAAACAACAAGGAATCCTGGAAAGAAAACAATCCGGGCAATTCAAAAAGCATCGAATTGAATGAAGTTGTTTCAAGGGAGGAAGAAAGAATTGTGACAAAAGATCAAGAACTCAACCGTGTACTTGGAGGGGGAATAGTTCCAGGAAGTCTGGTGCTTGTGGCAGGCGAACCCGGGATAGGAAAGTCAACTTTGTTTTTGCAAGATGCCCTGATGATGCATGAGCTTCGGATCCTTTATGTCAGCGGAGAGGAAAGTGAGCAGCAAATAAAAATGCGTGCAAACCGCATCAATGTAGCCCACGATGCATTTTATCTGCTCACTGAAACGTCGACCCAGAGCATCTTTCAGGAGATCAAAAAAATCAGGCCCCAGCTGGTGGTCATTGATTCCATACAAACACTGCAGTCACCTTTTATAGATTCATCACCAGGCACCATTTCACAAATCAGGGAATGCACTGCAGAGTTTCAGCGGTTTGCCAAGGAAACCCAGACACCGGTTTTTCTGATAGGACATATTACCAAAGACGGCAGCATTGCAGGACCAAAACTGCTTGAACACATGGTGGATACCGTACTTCAATTTGAAGGCGATCAGCATTATGCGTACAGGATCTTGCGCACTACAAAAAACAGGTTTGGGTCCACTGCAGAATTGGGCATATACGAGATGACAGGGACCGGCATGAAGCCTGTTGTGAATCCATCCGATATTCTCATCAACCAAAAAGAAGAACAACTCAGTGGCATTGCCATCGGCGCTACAATGGAAGGATTGCGTCCACTGCTGATTGAAGTGCAGGCTTTGGTGACTCCTTCCGTATATGGCACACCACAGCGAACAGCAAGTGGATTTGACCTGAGAAGACTCCAGCTTTTGTTGGCGGTTCTTGAAAAAAGAGGTGGCTTCCATTTTGGCACAAAGGATGTTTTTGTAAATATTGCTGGCGGCCTAAAAATAGAGGATCCTGCAATTGACCTTGCCATGGTGTTTGCCTTGTTGAGTTCCTATGAAGACGTTCCGCTTTCCCAAAAGACCTGTTTTGCAGGCGAAGTGGGATTGAGCGGAGAGATCAGGGCTGTGAACCGGGTTGACCAGCGGATTTCCGAGGCTGAAAAACTTGGTTTCGACAGTATCGTCATCAGCAAGTACAACAGAAAGGCGGAGCCACACAAGGGAATCAAAACCATTTCTGTTGCACTCATAGAAGAGGTTTACAGGACAATTTTCCAATAAAGTGCAGAGCATATGCTGAGAGCCTGGCGGGATGCACTGGTGCACTTGTTTTATCCAACATTGTGTTTTGGTTGTAACAATGACCTGATTCATCAAGACCAGTTGCTCTGCATAGAGTGTATTGGCGCATTGGGATATACCCAATTTGAAAATATCCGAAACAACCCCGTTGAAAAATTATTTTGGGGAAGGGTCAATGTTCAATTTGCAACAAGCACCTTTTATTATTTGGAAAAAACGCCCTTGCAAAGAATTGTTCACCACATCAAATACCGAAAGGAACCTGAACTTGGTCGGCACATGGGCGAACTGATGGGCATGAAACTATCATCTCTTTTCAAGGAACAGGAAATGACACTCTGCATCCCAATGCCGTTGCATCCGAAAAGAGAATATGAAAGAGGATACAACCAGGCAAGCTTGCTTTGTGAAGGCATTTTCAAAACAACCGGCCTTGCCTACAATGAAAATGTCCTGGTGCGCAATGAGCACACCAAGACACAGACAAAAAAATCGAGAAAAGAGAGATGGGAAAATGTGGCCTCCATATTTGAGGTGGTGGACCATCAGGCCATCTCCCATAAAAATATCGTCTTGGTGGATGATGTGATTACCACCGGTGCATCATCAGAAGCCTGTGCACATGCACTGCTGGAACATGGTGCAAAAACAGTAGGCATTTGCAGCCTTGCATTCACCGCCTGAATTTATTTTAAATATGCCATGATTTCCTCTCCCATTGGCTTCACCTTGCTTGGGAATACTGCTAAAAGCTTTCCTTTTTCGTCGAGGAGGAATTTGGTAAAATTCCACTTGATTTCAGCATCCATGACCCCGTTTTCATTTTTATCGGTCAACCATTTGAACAGGGGATGAATATCGGTTCCTTTTACGGACACTTTTTCAGCCATCACGAAGCTTACTCCATAGTTTTTTTGACAAAATGCGTTGATTTCAGCATTGGAACCTGGCTCCTGTCCTCCGAAATTGTTGGCAGGAAACCCAACGATGACCAATTTGCTGCCATGGGTCTTGTGCAGTTGTTCAAGTTCGGCATATTGCGGCGTGTAACCACATTTTGAAGCTGTATTCACGATCAGCACTTTCTTTCCCTTGAATTTTGAAAAATCGATTGTTTCACCATCGATGGAGGGCACCTTGAACTGGTGGATTGTTGCAGGACCGGCTGCAAAAAGGGCGAGGGCGATCATCATTGCTTTGAACATAAAATAAAGTTTGTATTAGCAATCTAACACATTCCAAGTAAAAAAGTTGAATGCAAAGGATCGGCTTGTCCTTGCTGCCTTATATTGCTATCTTTACGCCATGCCATTCAGCGAAATTCCTGGTCAGCAGTCCACAAAGGCAAACCTTGTCAACCTTGTCAGCAGCAACAGGCTCAGCCATGCACTGCTGTTCCTGGGCAAGGAAGGCAGCGGAGCCCTGCAGCTGGCGTTGGCATTGGCCCAATATGTCGTTTGCGAAAGGAACAAGCCAGGTGCTGTGAATGCTGGTGGGTCCTTGTTTGGCGAAGTTGCACCTGCATCAACATTTCTGGAAGATGCCTGCGGAAACTGCCCATCCTGTAAAAAGGCGTCAGCATTGGTTCATCCGGACATCCACTTTTCTTTTCCAACCATTACCCTAAAGGCAGGTGAAAAACCCATTGCAAGTGATTTCATCCAGGAGTGGAGAAGTTTTGTGGCACAAACCCCTTTCGGAAATGCTTTTGATTGGTTGCAACTCATAGGTGCAGAAAACAAACAGGGAAACATCACGGCACACGAATGCGAAGACATCAACAGGAAACTCAACCTGAAAAGTTTTGAAAGTGGTTACAAGATTCTCATTCAATGGATGCCAGAGTACCTGGGGTTGACAGGCAACAAATTGCTCAAACTGATTGAAGAGCCTCCCGCCAACACCCTTTTTATTTTTGTTGCAGAAGATGAATCGAGGCTTTTGTCTACCATCCTTTCCAGGACACAGTTGGTAAAGATCAACCGGTTGGACACTGTCGATGTGCAATCATGGCTGATCAACAAACAGGGTGTACCAAGGGAAAGAGCACAGCAAATTGCAGCATTGGCAGAAGGAAATTTGAGAGCAGCTTTTCAACTCTTGCACCAAGCAGATGAAGACTGGGAAGGAATTTTACGGGATTGGTTGAATGCCATTGTCAAAAACGGTCCCGCGGCACAGGTCAAATGGGTGGATGAAACCAGCAAACTTGGCCGGGAAAAGCAAAAGCAATTTCTCGCTTACTTCATTCATCTGCTTTCCTGTGCAGTACAAATTGCCAACATCGGAACAGCGCCTGATATATCAGAAAACGAACTCGACTTTGCAAACCGTTTGCTGCGGCTGGCATCTACAGAACAGCTTGAAGCCATCGTAAAAGAACTGGACAGGTCAGCGTATCACATAGAGCGAAATGCCAATCCCAAAATCCTGTTCATGGCACTGACCATCAAAATTTATCATATTATAAGGTATAAAGCAGTAATTTTGGTACATTGATATAGATTATGGGATGTAGTTCATGCGGTACAAAAGACGGAAAACCAGGCGGCTGTAAAAGCAACGGCGGATGCAGCACAGGCGGATGCAATAGGCTGAATGTGCATGACTGGCTTGCCAATTTGCCATTCACGGACCCTGCGATGTCTTGCAGAATCGTTGAAGTGACTTTCAGCAACGGCAGCAGAAAAGAATATTTCAAGAATACCACACTGCAGCATTTCAACAAGGGAGAATTGGTCAGCGTTGAAGGTGTTGGAGGATTTGATGTAGGCACAGTCAACCTCAGTGGTGAGCTGGTCCGCATGCAACTGAAAAAGAAAAGAATTGCGGAAGACAGTGCTGAGCTGAAAAAAATACTGCGCAGGGCAACTGAAGTAGATATCCAAAAATGGGAAGAGAACAAGGCGAGGGAGAAAGAAGCCCTGGCCCGTTCACGCGCCATTGCCAGACAACTGAAACTCAGCATGAAAATTTGCGAGGTTGAGTTTCAGGCAGATGGAAGAAAGGCCACCTTTTTTTATACGGCAGAAGACAGGGTTGATTTTCGAGAGTTGATCAAGATCTATGCGGGCGATTTCAAGGTGAAGGTCGAAATGAAGCAGATTGGTGCACGCCAGGAAGCCGCCAAGGTTGGGGGCATCGGCAGTTGTGGAAGAGAGCTTTGTTGCAGCAGCTGGCTGAACGAGTTCAAAAGCGTAACCACCGCCATGGCCCGTTACCAAAACCTCAGCATCAACCAGACCAAACTGAGTGGACAGTGCGGTAGGCTCAAATGCTGCCTCAATTATGAATTGGACAGTTACCTGGACGCATTGCAGCATTTTCCTGACCATGTTGATGTATTGCATACTGCAAAAGGCAATGCAAACCTGATCAAAAAGGATATCTTCAAAAACCTGATGTGGTATACATTGCCAGACAGCAACAAACAATACCCCCTGACCATTGAAACGGTCAAAAAGATCAAGGAGATGAACCAAAAGGGCTTAAGGCCTGAAGAGTTGGAAACCGCTGAAATTATCAGTACCAGCAGCAAGGCAAAAGAAGCTGAACCGCAGTTTGTGGAATTGGTGGGCCAAATCAGCCTTCGTTCGCTGGACAGGAATGCACAAAAAAGAAAGGGCCAAAGATCTGGACCTGGTCAAAGGGAAAGGACACAAGGGCCTACCACCGCACAAGGACCAAGAGAAAGACCAAAACTGCAGGACAGGTCAACGAAATCTTCCAATGCCCAAAGTCCAAGGCCACAGGCCCAAACTGGAAACCGGCCCCAGCGTGAACGGCCTCAAGGTCAAGCCAGGCCTCAGGGAACAAGGGAAAAGGCTGCCCCAGACCCAAATGTTCCAAGAACAAAACCCAGCATTCAAATCAACAAGGATAAATAAATCCTGCCTACCTGAACAGCAAGTAACAGACCAGCCAAACTGCCGGCGCTGCCAATAAAATTGAATCAAACCGGTCCAGAAAACCTCCATGCCCGGGCATGAACGAACCGCTGTCTTTGACTCCGGCAATTCGCTTCAGTTTGCTTTCTAAGAGATCGCCAATGGATCCACTGATGGCGTTGGTCAAGGCAATGACAAGCAGCTGCACGCTGGGCTCAAACTTCCAAATGGCCATCAACATGATCAGGCCAACACTGAGGATGATTCCACCGATGGTGCCTTCCCATGTTTTCTTGGGAGACCATGCGGTCAATGGAGTTTTACCAATCAATGAGCCGACAATATAGGCCATGGTATCATTGATCCAAATACCCACCACCAACAGAATACAGATTATCTTTCCATTGAACCCTGATAAGGTCTGCGCAAAAAACCCACTGTCCGGAGTTTGTGACCAAATCCAGCCAGACCGAAGGTTGATGAGCAAGGCCAGGGTCACTGAGATATAAAAAAATCCCAACAGAAATTGTTTCAGGTGCTTGAAAGTAAATTGCTTGTCTATGAAAAAATTCAACGGGATAAGGAACAGTCCAACCCTTACGATTGAATATCCCAGATCACTCAACTGCCATCCATTGATCACGAGGGAGCCAGCAGAGGCCATCAACATGACACCCCAACCGATGATGGGGAAAAGCAGGCGATCATACCACAAACTCCAACGAAGCTCAGGATGGATGAGGCTGGACAATTTCTGGAATTCATACCATGCACCAAAATGCACCAGTGAGAACAAAATAAAAAAGCTCCATTCGTTCCAGAAGAGGCCAGTCAACATGATGACTGCATAAACGATGGCTGTTTTTGCCCTCGTTTGGAAAACATCTTTGTTCAGTGCCATTTATTCAAGTGTTTTTTCAAATCTCCTGTAGGCAAAAAAGAAAAATGCAATCGCAAATAATCCCCACCACAAAGGGTATTTATCGTCCATGCTTTCTGACAGGGATTGTCCTGTACTTCTGAGGTAATAAACCTGACCAACAGCAATGGCATTGTTGACAAAATGCGCAAGTATGGGAACCCAGATGTTTTGACTGGCTGCAAAAAGCAGACCCAGTACGATGCCCAGTGCTGTTCTTGCAAAAAAACCATAGAAAGAGAAATGGATGGCACTGAACAAGAGCGAAGTGATGATGATGCTTACCCACATATTGCCCGTTGAACGGTGCATCATGTTTTGAAACCCGCCACGGAAAAAAACCTCTTCAACAACCGCTGGCACAAATGCCATGACAACCAATGAAATCAGGAGGTCGGGAATACCTTTCATTTGAGACATCACTTCTACCTGCTGCATGTACTTGTCTTCCATCTCTGTGAAATACAGTTTCATCGAAGGAGTAACGGGAATTAATTCGTTGAGGGTAGTAAGTGACCCTGCAATGACAATCGTGATCAACATGATGACGATGGCTGATCCGTATGTTTTCCAGGAAGACTTGCCCGAAAAACCCAGCAAGGCAAAGGGCCTGTAATTGATGATCCTGGCGGCCAATATAGCAGGAATAAGAAAAATAAAAATCGAAAGCAGTGTCTGGGTAACCCTTACCTGGTTGGCAAATGCAGGATTGCTCATGGAGATTTGCATGTCTGCCATCCCCTGACCTGTCATCAGTTTCCATACAAAGAACGACAGGAATCCTCCAACCATGAACCCAACACCCATCAACCCAATCAGAATGAACAATCCTGTTCTCTCATTCAATCCCGGCCTGTTTTCCATTTGCTGTTCCATAATTGTTATTTGTAACTTTGCAACAATTGAATGATAAAGATAGGCAACATAACATTATCCGACTTCCCGCTTTTGCTGGCACCCATGGAAGACGTCAGTGATCCGCCCTTTCGTGCAGTGTGCAAGAAACATGGTGCAGACCTGATGTATACAGAGTTCATCAGCAGCGAGGGATTGATCAGGGATGCGATGAAGAGCAGGCAGAAACTGGATATTTTTGAAGAGGAACGCCCGGTGGGGATCCAGATTTTTGGTGGCGATGAAGAGGCCATGGCCATCAGTGCAGGAATTGTTGATGCGGTAAACCCAGACTTGCTGGACATTAATTTTGGGTGCCCGGTAAAAAAAGTGGTCTGCAAGGGTGCCGGTGCTGCAGTACTGAAAGACATCGACCTCATGGTCAGGCTGACAAACGCCGTGATCAAATCATGCAATGTGCCCGTTACCGTGAAAACCAGACTGGGGTGGGATTTTGACAGCATCAACATCATAGAGGTGGCAGAAAGGTTACAAGACATTGGTGTGCAGGCACTGTCGATACACGGCAGAACAAGAAGCCAACTTTACAAGGGAGAGGCCGATTGGAGCTGGATTGCAAAAGTGAAAGACCATCCCAGGATCAAGATTCCCATTTTTGGCAATGGTGATATTGACTCTCCACAAAAAGCATTGGAATACAAAAACAAATATGGTGTCGATGGCATCATGATCGGAAGGGCGGCCATTGGCTATCCCTGGTTTTTCCGTGAAGTGAAACATTTTTTTGCAACTGGCGAAGTGCTTCCTCCTCCAACTGTTGAAGAAAGAATTGAGGTAATCAGACAACACCTGCGTGCGTCTGTTGCCTGGAAGGGGCCCAGGATTGGGATTTTTGAGATGAGACGGCATTATGCCAACTACCTCAAGGGGATTATCAACATCAAGCCTTTGCGTTCAAAACTGGTGATGCTGAACACCATGGAAGAGATTGAAGAGGCATTGGAAAATTTCAGCACCCTGATGTTATCAGAAGCATGAATTACTCTACCATAGATTCTCCCGCATTGTTGGTATTCCCAGCACAGGTAAAGCGGAACATCAACGAGATGATCAGGATGGCAGGTGATGCAAGCCGGCTTCGCCCACACATCAAGACACACAAGACATCGGAAGGCATCCGGCTGATGCTGGATGCAGGCATCAGCAAGTTCAAGTGTGCCACCATCGCAGAAGCGGAGCTCCTGGCCATGAACCATGCAAAAGATGTTTTGCTGGCCCACCAACCCACGGGGCCAAGGATTGGACGTTTGTTGCAATTGATGTTAAAGTATCCTGAGACCCGGTTTTCATGCATCACAGACCATGCCAACATTGCACAGGAGTTGGGAGAGGCCTTTCATGCACATGCATTGGTTCTGGACGTGTATATCGACATCAATGTTGGGATGAACAGGACTGGTATCCTCCCGAATGAACAGGCATTGGAATTGCATGAAATGATTGCCGATCAGCGCGGGTTACAATTCATGGGACTGCATATATATGACGGACAACACCGCCAGGCAGATCCTGTTGAGCGTGAAAAGGCCTGTGACAGTGCTTTTGAAAGCGTCCATGCATTGGTGGGCCTCTTGGAGGCAAAGGGTTTTCCCCGCCCCCACCTCATTGCTGGAGGGTCTCCGAGTTTTTCCATTCATGCCCAAAGAATGGACAGGGATTGCAGCCCAGGCACCAATATTTTTTGGGACAGGGGATATGGATTGATCTGTCCTGAGCAGGATTTTGTTCCAGCCGTCCAGTTGATGACCAGGGTGATTTCCCTTCCCGCAGAAAACCGGATCTGTCTTGACCTTGGACACAAGTCTGTTGCTGCTGAAAATGAGTTGGCCAAACGGGTATTCTTTCCTGCGCATCCCGAATTGAAAGCAGTTGCTCAAAGCGAAGAGCATTTGGTACTTGAAACTGCTCCAGGACATGCTTTCAAGCCAGGTGACGTGCTGATTGGCATCCCTTATCATATATGCCCTACTGTGGCCCTCCACGAAAGCCTTGTTGCCATTGAAAATGGTGTTGTCACCGGTGAATGGAAGGTTGAGGCAAGAAAAAGAAAGATCAGCTGCTGATGCCCACGATATTGTTTAGCTTTGCACACTTAATCATTGAAGCATGACCATACACAAGGAAGGATTTCCAACCATCGCCATCGTAACAATGCTCTGCCTGTTGTTGGGCTTCGCAACGAACCTTCATCTTGAACCCCTCTCTTCCTTTTTGGCATGGGTCATCTATACCGTACTCACTGGGTTCTGGCTGTTCATCATCTCTTTTTTCAGGATCCCTTCCAGGACTTTCACCTACAACGAAAATGCAATCGTTTCTCCTGCAGATGGCAAGGTGGTGGTCATTGAGGAGACCTTTGACACCGAATATTTCAATGAAAAAAGATTGCAGATTTCCGTATTCATGAGCCCGGCAAATGTGCATGTCAACCGCTACCCCGTTTCAGGCAAGGTGGAGTACAGCCAATACCACAAGGGGAAATACCTGGTTGCCTGGGACCCAAAATCTTCCACTGAAAATGAACGCCATAGCATTGTTCTTTCAAATCCAAAAGTAACCATGCTGGTCAAGCAGATTGCAGGTGCCTTGGCCAGAAGAATTGTCAATTATGCTGTACCTGGAGAAGGGGTAAGACAAAATGAAGAATTGGGCTTCATTAAATTCGGAAGTCGTGTTGACCTGTTGCTGCCTATTGGCACAAAAGTGAATGTAAAAATCGGTGACACCGTTAAAAATGGTGTTTCAATTCTGGCCACCATCTAGTATGCCAGACCAAAGAAAAATTTCGCCTGCCATTGGATAGGCTTCTGTGGATGTTGGTAATTTTGGTTCACAATCAGAAGATGCGCATCAGGTCTCCCAAATTTTCAATCACATGGGTTGGCTTTATTTTTGGCGTATGCGGAACGGCAGGATTAAAGTAAACGGTATCCATCCCAGCATTCAATGCACCAAGGATGTCCACCTCGAGGGTGTCTCCTATCATGATGCTTTTTTCAGGTGTGGTTTTTGTTTTGGCCAGGGCATATTCAAAAATTGCAGCATGCGGTTTCATGATGCCTGCCTGCTCTGAAGTGATCACCTCTGTGAAAAAATGACTGATTCCACTGTTTTTGATTTTCAGGTGCTGGGTTGTTTCAAAACCATTGGTGATCAGGTGCATGGGATATTTTTTGGCAGACAAATACTGCAGTACGTCCATGCAATGCGGAAAAAGATTTGTTTTTGTTGGCAATATGTCCAGATAACGATCGCTCATTTTCCTTGAAAGGGGTTCATCCGTTATTTTATAATCTACGAGGGTGCGCCACATCCTTCTCCACCGCAGCTCTTCGCGGTTGATGTATCCCTTTCGGAAACGGTCCCAATAGACATTGTTGTGGTGCTGATAGGTTTTGTGGAACTGATCAAAATCATCCGTAGCCTTTTCACCCAGTTTCAGTTCTGCGTAAAGGTCACGCAGCGTAGCCTCTGAGTTGGTTTCAAAATCCCAGAGGGTATGATCCAGGTCAAAAAAAAGCTGCTCGTATTGCTTTGCCATATGTTTGTAAAGTTAGGCAACTTGGCTTTCCCTAACTTTGAAAAAATTGCAGGCCATGAACGTTGTCATCACAGGAGCATCAAAAGGAATTGGGAAAGGTATTGCAGAACATTTTGCAGCAGAAGGTGCCAACCTGTTGCTCTGCTCCAGGAACATGGACAATACCATTGAATGGCAGCGGGAACTCATGAAAAAACATGGCATCGGCATTACCAGCTTCAACGCCGACCTCTCGGATTTCAACCAGGTGAAATTGTTTGCGGATCAGCTGTTGAAAGCCACAGATGCAATTGATGTCCTTGTCAACAATGCAGGCACCTATCAGCCCGGATCTGTTTACAATGAACCGGATGGACAACTTGAAAACATGATGAACCTGAACCTCTATTCAGCTTACCACCTGACCAGGGCATTGCTGCCTTCCATGATCAAAAGAAAGACTGGACATGTATTCAATATTTGCTCCATTGCCGCATTGAAAGCCTATGCAAATGGTGGTTCCTACAGCATCAGCAAATGGGCATTGGCAGGCTTCAGCGAAAACCTGAGGGAGGAAATGAAAGGCTTCAACATCAAAGTCACCGCCGTTCACCCTGGCGCAACATTCAGCAGCTCATGGGATGGTGCAAACATCGATCCAAAGCGGATCATGGAAGTAGCAGATCTTGCCAAGATGATCGTTGCAGCGAGTAAACTGTCGCCACAGGCCTGTGTAGAAAACATTGTCATGAGGCCACAATTGGGAGATCTGTAGTTACAGGGCTAATCTGAAAACTTGTATCCGACCCCCCTCACGGAATGGAAATGCCGGGGCTCCCGTGGGTCTGCTTCAAAATATTTTCTGAAATTCAGGATAAAATTGTCAATTGTTCTGGTGGTTGGGAACACCTGGTAACCCCAAACAGCTTGCAGGATCTTTTCTCTGGAAACCACTTCGTTTCTGTATTCGATCATCAATTTGAGCAACATGACCTCTTTCTTGCTGAGACTGATCTTTTCCCCATTGCCATTGGTAGCGGTTTGGGCCTTGAAATCAATGGTGTTTCCACCAAAGGAATAATGATCACCCAAGCTTGATTTTTCATGCAGCTTTCTGTTTTTCTCAATCAGCTTTTCTACACGGAGCAGCAACTCTTCAAGGTTGAAGGGCTTGGTCAGGTAATCGTCTGCGCCACGTTTTAACCCTGCTACCCTGTCTGCACTGCCCGACCTTGCACTGAGCATCAGGATTGGGGTATCAATGTTGTTGAGCCTGATTGTTTCGCAAACATCAAAACCATCCACTTCCGGCAGCATCACATCCAACAGGATGAGGTCATAATATTCCTCTTCCACTTTTTTAAGGGCAATGGCCCCATTGTTGGCACAGGTAACTTCATAGCCCTCTAATTCAAGGTTGAGCTTCAACGCCTCCAGTAGGTTCTCTTCATCTTCAACCAGTAAAATCGAGGCCTTAAGAGCATTCATGGTCCTTATTTTTTGGGCAACATCACTTTGAAAACAGTTCCAACGGGATGATTGTTCTCCACTGAGATATGCCCCTTGTGGTCATTTACAATTTTTGTGCTCAGGTACAAGCCTAAACCTGTTCCTTTTGCCTTGCGCCTGGATTCATCCCCCACCCGGTAAAACTTATCAAATACCTTTTGCTTCTCCATCTCAGGAATGCCAGCCCCCAGGTCTGCGACGGTGATCAAGAGGGTGTTGTCAAATTCCTCGAGTCCAACGCGAACAGGTACATCCTTTTCCGTGTATTTAACAGCGTTTTCGATGAGGTTGTTGAGTACAAGGCGAATCAGAAACTCTTCCCCATGCAAAACCATACCTGTTGGAACATTGACCTCAAAAATCCTTGCGGGATGCCTTTTTTGGAAAGCGGCCACGGCAGATAAAACCATCCCAGAACAATCAAACTCCTGCTTGGTCAACTGATAACCTCCAGATTCCAACTGTGAGCTGAGCAGGATATTGTTGCACAGGGCATCCAGCCTTTCCGTTTCATTGATGGCATCTCCCAATATTTTGGATTGACGTTCCTCATCAAGCTTGTGCCTGCGCAATGTTTCCAGGCTGAGCTTGGTGACAGCGATGGGCGTTTTCAATTCATGTGTCACTGCCATCATGAAGTTCTTTTGTTGCAGGTGGTAGCGGATCTGTCTACGCACCACACTGTATACAAAGACTGCACCAAGTATGGTGATGACAAGAAATGTCAATCCCTCACCGATATACTGTTTTGCATTCCTGTCGTGTGCATCCTGCACTGCCGCAAGCGCCCCTGGATCAGCAGGATTGTTTTTCATCACCTGCTCCTGCTGGAACAACAACATGAGGTCGTTTTGCTGGTCGAGCTCAATGTACCACCAGGCCAGTGCTGCAATCAAGTACACCAGCAACATCCAATATACATAGTTGATAAACTTGAGGGGGATGCGGTCAAATGGTTTGCGCATTTTATTTGACTTTTTCCAGGCGGAGCCCAACATTGAAGACATGATCAAGTGACTCAACCCGCATGTTTTGCTCGATCGAGATGGTGTAGGAACCCGGCTTGAAGAATTTAACAGGTTCCCGGTAAAGCAATACCCTGTGGTCATAAATATCATCCATTCCGGTACCCAGCCAACGGCTGTTTGCTGCAAGTGTCACATCAAATCGCTCAGACCTCGAAACAGTATCGCCTGGAAGGGTACTGTTCAATTTGATCCATATGTTGTTGTATTCATAGGCATCTGCATGGCGAAATATAAAATAAACCAGGTAATTCGAACTGGTGTCCTTGATTTCGAAGTTGAATGAAGGCCTGTTGGAGTAAGACCATTTGTTCTGGGGCATGAAAACCACTTTCTCATACAAACCGGTTTCGGAGCATGAAAAAAGCACGAGCATTGAAACGAATAGGCAAAACTGTTTGAATGACATGCTGCAAAGTTAGGCATCATTCAATAAATGCAACCCAAATTGGAAAAACCTCCTAAAGAACATTCAGGATCTGCTCTTTTGCCTTTTCCAATTCATCTTTCATCTCTACAACAGATTTTTGAATTTCTGCATCATAGGCCTTTGATCCGGTAGTGTTGATCTCTCTTCCGATTTCCTGGAGGAGGAATGAAAGCTTGCGTCCCTTTGAAACTTCCTGTTCAGCCAAGAGAGTGCGGAAGTAGGTACAGTGATTGGATAGCCTTACTTGTTCTTCGGTGAGGTCTATTTTTTCTATATAATAGATCAGTTCCTGTTCAAACCTGTTCTTATCTACATTGTCTTTTCCAACCTGCTCCTCCAACAACCTGATGATGTTTTCCCTGATCTTTTGCTTTCTCAATGGCTCAAGACTGATTACTTTTTGCTGCAGCCTTTCAATATTGCTGATGCGCAGCAGCAGCTCATTTTCAAGTGACAAACCCTCGTCTGTCCTGTGGCGGTTGATCATCGCCAGTGCTTCCCCGATGGTCGACTTGAAGGCATCCCACTCTGCTTCATTCAATGCATCTGTTGAAATGGAGACCACTTCGGGCATGCGCATGATTGAGGCCAGCAACTGGCTGTCATCTGCTTGCAGGCTGTCTGCCAACCCTTTCATCTGGGCATAATAGGATGCTGCAAGATCAAGATTGATGGAGGTTGGCCTGGTTGCACCATTTTGTTTTAGCGTGATGGTGCACTCGATACTGCCCCTGACCAATTGTTCTGAAAGCAGGTTCCTGATTTCAAATTCAAATGGCTTGAGCTGGGTCGGAAGTTTCAACAACAGTTCAAATTGTTTGCCATTGAGCGAACGCAATTCCACCAACACAACCTTTTCATTGATTGCATTTTCTGCCCTTCCATAACCAGTCATCGATCTTAGCATGTAAAATATTTAGTGCAATGTAAGAGAAATTATCTGCTGTAATGCAAGCCTGAAAAGAATTTGCGGATGGTAGGCTGTATAAATTCACAACGCCCGGACGAATCCAGGCGCTGCTATATAATTGGGTTAATAAGTACGGGAATAAATTCCCTACACAATATTAAAAATATATTTCATCAAGTTGAAATTTTTATGCAACTATTTTATTCACATTTTTTTTGAATATGTGAATTACTCAACCCCTATCACCACCAAACGGGATTGCAAATGCAGTGCATGCATAGCACTATCTTTGTAAAAACAAGCAAGCATGAAGTTTCCATCTCCGGTATCCATCAAGTGGATTGCAACATTGATCAACGCCACCATTGAAGGCAACGAAGAAGGATTTGCAACAGGCATCAATGAGATCCACAAGGTCGAGGATGGAGATCTTGTGTTTGTCGATCATCCAAAATATTACAGCAAGTGCATTGAATCAGCTGCATCGTTTATCATCATAGATCAATCAACAGAATGCCCTGCAGGAAAGGCTTTGCTGATTGTTGACCAGCCTTTTGAAGCCTACCTGAAAATCGTTTCGCATTTCAGGCCCTTTCATGCACCTATGCATATGATTGACCCAACTGCCACGATAGGAGAAGGCAGTCACATCGCACCCAATGTTTTTATTGGACAACATGTTTCCATCGGCAGCAACTGTACCATCCATCCCAATGCAACCATCCTGGAACATTGCATCATCGGCAACAATGTGGTCATCCAGTCAGGGGCAGTCATCGGCGCTGATGCCTTTTACTACAATACAAAAAAGAACAGGGATGTATGGTACCGGAAAATGGACAGCTGCGGAAGAGTGATTCTTGAAGACCATGTAGAAATCGGTGCGGGTTGCACCATCGACAGGGGTGTAACGCACGATACCATCATTGGACAGGGAACAAAAATGGACAACATGGTGCACATCGGTCATGATGTAGTGGTTGGGAAAAACTGCCTGTTTGCTGCACAGGTTGGTATTGCAGGTGCAACAGTCATAGAAGATGGCGTGGTGCTCTGGGGCCAGGTTGGTGTTAACAAAACCATTACCATCGGAAAGAATGCAGTGGTCATGGGACAAAGCGGTGTTGCCAACAGCCTTGAAGGTGGAAAAACCTATTTCGGCTACACTGCTGAGGAGGCGATTGCAAAAAGAAGGGAGATGATTTGGATCAGGAGAATTCCAGAGATGTGGAACATGATCAAAAAAGGAGAAGCAAAAAAATAAAAGACCTTCAATTCATCATCTTCAGGTACCCTGCGCAAGATTCCCTGATGGTCTGGTCAAGCGGCTTGAAAACAAATCCCGGAAGGGCATTCAAAATTTTACTGTTGCTGAACTCCACTTTCTGCTGTGCTGTTTCTGCAGTTTCTTTTGTCAGCAACGCCTCCTTTCCAGTGATAAAACTTTTTACTTTTTCAATCCTCCATACAAGAGCAGCCAGCAGGGGATTGACTTTTCTGCTGGGGGGCTTTTTCCCAAATGCGATGGCCATTTCAGTGAATACGGAACGGTAGCTCCTGTTTTCTGCAGAGAGAATGAAGCGTTCTTCAACAATTGTCGTGGCCATCAGCAGGACCATAGCCCTGGCAACATCGGTGGCACCAACGAAGCCACTGACGCCTTCGGTATACCATGGAAATTCATTGTATGCATTCCTGAACATGGCGGATGATCCAGTACCCCACTCGCTAAGACCAAGGATGATGACCGGATTCACGATCACCGCATTCAGGCCTTCGCTCATGGCCCTCCATACTTCCAGCTCACCGAGGTATTTGCTCATGCCGTATACCGATGGATTGGCGCTGTCTTCCCATTTTACATTTTCCGTTACGGTGGTATTGTTTCTTTTTCTGCCAAGTGCTGCGACAGAGCTGACATGGACCAATCGTTTTACCCCCGTGGCAAGTGCTGCATTTACCACGTTGGCTGTTCCTTCGATGTTGATTTTCATCAGTTCATCGGCTTTGGAAGGATTGAAGGAAACAAATCCTGCACAGTGATAGACCTGCCCACAATCCTTCATGATGTCCTCCAACAAAACAACATCAAGGATATCGCCTTTTACCCACTGTATTTTCCCGTTACCTTGCCCGGAGAATGCTGCAGGGATTGCAGAACGATAGAGCGCTACCACATCACCCTCTTGCTTCATGAGCTCTTGCAAGAGATGAATGCCTACCAATCCGGAAGCTCCGGTGACCAATGTTTTCAAAGTTGGAAATTTTTTGATTCGCTAGACGCCACTGAACTGTTCAAGAAACCTTACATCGTTTTCACTGAACAACCTGATGTCTGTGATGCCATATTTCAATAGTGCAGGACGTTCCACGCCCATGCCAAATGCAAAGCCGGTATATTTTTCCGGATCAATGCCACAATTCTTCAGGACGTTGGGATGCACCATTCCACAGCCCAGGATTTCAAGCCAACCTGTGCGCTTGCAGACAGCACAACCATCACCCTTGCAAAGCATGCAACTGATGTCCATCTCTGCACTGGGTTCGGTAAAGGGAAAATAGCTAGGCCTGAACCGAACCTTTACGTCATCCCCAAACATTTCCCTGACAAAAAAGTAGAGTGTCTGCTTCAGGTCAGCAAAGGAAACATTTTCATCAATGTACAGCCCTTCCACCTGGTGAAAAAAGCAATGTGACCTTGCACTGATGGTTTCGTTCCTGTAAACACGGCCGGGGCATATGATCCGGATGGGAAGCTGTTGCTTTTCCATCTCCCTGATTTGCACATTGCTTGTATGGGTCCTCAACAGGATTGCAGGATCTGTAGAAAGATAAAAGGTGTCTTGCATGTCCCTGGCGGGGTGGTTCTCATCCAGGTTGAGTGCAGTAAAGTTGTGCCAGTCGTCTTCAATTTCCGGGCCTTCCGCCACAGTGAAGGAGAGGCGCTGAAAGATTTCAACAATCCTGTTGCGCATCAATGTGACAGGATGCCTGCTGCCTGTTGGAAGCGGAGTGCCTGGCAGTGTAAAATCAATGCGTTCCTTTAGTCCTCCGCCAAGTTGGTCAATTTTTTCTTTCTCTGCAGCAAATTTTTCCTCTGCAAGGTTCTTGAAACCATTCATGGTTTGACCAAATTCCTTTTTCTGGTCTACAGGAACATTTTTCATTTCGCCCATCATCATTTTCACAATCCCTTTGATGCCCAGGAACCTTATCCTGAACTGTTCAAGTGAATCTGCATCGGTGGCAGTAAACCCGTTGATCTCCTCGCTGTATGT
This sequence comes from Chitinophagales bacterium, assembly GCA_030832085.1. Classification (GTDB taxonomy): domain Bacteria; phylum Bacteroidota; class Bacteroidia; order Chitinophagales; family Chitinophagaceae; genus Pollutibacter. Next base: position 32,230 of record JAURJU010000068.1, read on the forward strand.
CTTGACCTGATTGAGAATTTCTTCCATGCAGCGAAGATAACAAATCGACACTTCATTCAGGGCGCCCGACAAAGCAGTTTTTTGACCGGGGCAGCAGAAATTATCGTCAGTTTACAGTAGGTTTGCCGAAACTTATCAGCATGTCGTTTTACAGCCTTACCGATTTTCTGGAGCCAATTCATTTGGCAGCAATTACAGGTGATGGGGAAATCAAAGAGGGACAGGTGGGAAAGTCAATAGAACTGTTCGAAGATGTGTTTCCTGACCTTGACAACATTGACGTTGTGATTGCAGGATGCGACGACCTGAGGGGTGATGGAAATCTTGCAGGCCTTGCGGGGACCAATAACATCAGAAAAGAATTTTACGCGCTTTACTACTGGCATAAGGACATCAAGATTGCTGACATTGGAAACATCAGGATTGGAGAAAGCCTTTCTGATACCTATGCAGCCGTCAAGACCGTTGCGGAAGAAATCATCAGGAATGGAAAAACATTTATCCTGCTGGGTGGATCACAGGACCTTACGCTTGCCGTTTATGAGGCATACCGCAACATGGGCAAAATCATCGAAGCCACTGGAATCGATGCTTATATTGACCTCTCGATAGACAACCCGGTGAAATCAAAAAATTTCCTGATGGAAATGCTCACAGGTGAGCCCAATTTCATCCGCCATTATACGCATATCGGATTCCAGAGTTATTATGTTCATCCACACATGCTGGAGACGATGGACAAACTCAGGTTTGACTGTTATCGGTTGGGGAAAGTAAAAGAGAATATCGAGGAAATGGAACCTGCAATCCGCAGCAGTGACTTTCTCAGTTTTGATCTTGCTGCATTGGGGTCCGCCACTTTCTGGGAAGGTAGCAGCCCCAATGGTTTCAATGGGGAGGAGGCCTGCACCCTCATGCGTTACGCAGGCATGAATGAGAAATTGAAGGCGATTGGCATTTATGGCTACAACAAGCAACAGGATCCTTTCAACAACCTCGCAAAGCAGGTTTCCCAAATGCTTTGGTATTATATTGATGGCATTCATTTCGGCAGGACTGAAGCATCTTTTGACAACAAGGAAATGTTCATTGAGTGCCATATTGCTTTTGCAGCAGTTGAAACTTCTTTTATCAAAAGCAGGAAAACAGGCCGTTGGTGGATGAAGATGCCTAACGGGCAATATGTCCCATGTTCATACAATGACTTCAACCTGGCAGGGGAAAATGAGATTCCTGAGCGATGGCTGAGGTTGCAGGAGAGGGGGTGAGGGATAAGGGATAAGGGATGAGGGAATGCTATATTAAAATATTGTTTATGCGTATATCTACAATGCGGTTGTTTGCCATTGGAGTATTGCCATTTCTATTGGGTGCATGTTCTGTGCAACAAAAAATCAGCAAGGTTGCAAATGCTCTGCTGATAACGGATTCAAGCCTTTTGCAGGCCCATGTTGGCATTGCGGTGCAGGATCCGGAAAGCGGAAAGTTCATCTACCGTTACCAGTCAGACAAGTTGTTTACCCCTGCCAGCAATACCAAGATATTCAGCTGCTATGCGGCAATGAAACATTTGCCACTCAAGCTTCCCGCAGCCATACTGACTGATTTGGATACCGCTGTATTGGTGACCCCAACAGGTGATCCCAGTTTTCTTCATCCTGAATTTTCAAACCACCCGCTTTTTGAAAAACTGAAATCCATCCAGAAGCCCATCTACATGCTCAACAACAACTGGAAGAGCAAAGCTCTGGGGATGGGTTGGAGCTGGGATGACTATTCGGAAGAATACATGACAGAGCGAAGTGCATTTCCAGTGTATGGAAACCAGGTGCACTGGTTTCAACAAAAATCAAAAAAGGAAAATCCTTCTTATCCTGGAGACAGCATTGACCTTTTTGTATACTCCAACCCCGAAGTGGACTGGCCGGTAAATTTTGGAAAATCAAGGAACAGCTTTGCAGTCGAAAGAGACCAATACAGCAATGCATTTCAATTGTTTGAAGGAAAGGAACCAAGCGCAACTGTTTCAGTACCTTATATCACCAACGGGATTGAAACCGGCCTCAAGCTTCTGAAAGACAGCCTTGGCAAGGAAATCCAGACAGCGAACGAAGCCACCAGCCAAGCAGCCAAAGGCAGGTTCAGTGAAACCATCTACTCACAACCAACGGATACCTTGCTGAAGAACATGATGTACCGCAGTGATAATTTTTATGCGGACCAGTGCCTTGAAATGGTCAGTCAGGTGCTTCTTAAAAAAATGGATGAGCCTGCAATCATCGAGGAACTGCTCAAAAAGGACCTCTATGACCTTCCGCAAACGCCCAGGTGGGTGGATGGCAGCGGCCTGAGCCGTTTCAACCAATTTACTCCGGAAGACATGATTCTGGTGCTGAATAAAATAAAATCCGAGCAGCCATGGGAACGCGTTACAGGTATTTTTGCTGCTGCAGGCACCGGCACACTGAGGATGTACAAAACGAAAAAAGGACCCTTTATCTATGCAAAGTCCGGCTCCTTGACAGGCGTCTTGTGCCTGAGTGGGTATGTGTATTCAAAAGATAAAAAATGGCTTTGTTTTTCCATCATGATCAACAACCACAATGCATCCGGAGTGGTGTTGAGGAAAAAGATTGAAGCGTTTTTGGAGAAGTTGTGAATGAAGAGGGATGAGGGGTGAGGGACGAGGGACGAGGGACGGGGGACGAGGGACAAGGGACAAGGGACAAGGGACAAGGGAAACAGCCGGGTATAATCTTGACAGTAAATCGAAGATTGATCAATCGAGGGCGGATCAATTGAAATCAGATAAATAGAAGGCAGATAAATCGAAGGCAGATCAATTGAAATCAGATAAATCGAAGGCGGGTCAATCGAAGATTGGGGATTAAACCCTGAAGATATCGCTCAGGTAATCGTTCTTCACTTCCACATAAATGGGTTTCCCGTCAAAATGCGTGGCGTTGTTTTTGCATTGGGAAAGCCTTTCAACAAGATCCAGCATTTCCATTTCTTCCAATTTCATGCCTGCTTTTGCTGCATGTTTTCTTGCAAGGGTTTTTGCAATCTTTTCCTTGTATGAAATGTGCAAGGTGGAAGCTGCATCTTTTACATCTTCAAGAATCATTTCAATGACTGCCTGGTTGTTTTCTGAAGGATGGTCTGCCGGACTGCCCTGCAGGAGAAAAGCATTGGCACCAAAGGGTTCCAGCTGATATCCCATTTGCAACAGGTCGGGCAAAATGGACTGCAGTAGCGGTGCGTCTGTTGGCGAGAGCTGGATGGCAATGGGGAAAAGACTTTGTTGTATGGCCATTCCCTTTCCTTGCCAACCGGCATTGAACTTTTCAAACAGTACCTGCTGGTGTGCAAGTTGTTGGTGGAGGATGGTCATGCCATTGGGCTGCTCAAATACGATATAAGTGAGATGAATCTGATGAATCGATGATTGCCCATTTACCCCCAGTGCCTTTGGTACCTCGTTGTTTGGCTCGGGCTGAAATGCACTGAATGGCTTGGGTTGGAACTGCTCAAGACTGGATTGTTCCGCCACTTGTTGTTTGGGTGCCTGGTCAAAAAAATCTCTCCAATTGCTGAGGTTGCTGGATGACTCAATCCGGTGAGCCTGGTTGCGCCCCACAAATGACTTGTATAAATTGCTTGACCTCACTTCATCCTGTTGTGGTCGGGTAAATGGCTTTGAAATTGCATCCATCTGCTGAATACCGGCATCCAACCCAAAATCTATCGCAGGGGCAATGCTGTATTGGGCAAGGGAATGTCTGATGGCAGATTTAATGAATGCATAGACCAGCTTCTCATCCTGGAATTTTATTTCCTGTTTTGTGGGATGAACATTGATGTCTACAGTAGCCGGATCAAGGTCAATGTATAATGCAAAAAAAGGGAAATTGCCTTGTGGAAGAAGCGCCTCGTATGCACTTACAATAGCATGGTTGAGGTAGGGATTTTTTACAAAGCGGTTGTTGACAAAAAGATATTGATCTCCCCTTGTTTTCTTGGCGGTTTCAGGCTTTCCAATAAAACCAGTAATGTCCAGGTAATCTGTTTTTTCTTCCACCTGAACCAGCTTCGTGGAATATGAACTTCCCATGAGTTGAACCAGTCGTTGTTTCAGGGTTCCCTTGTCCAGGTGAAACACCTCCTGGCCGTTGCTGGTGAAAGAAAAAAATATTCCCGGAAAACCCAGAGCAACACGGATGAATTCATCTGTGATGTGTTTCAACTCTACCACATTGCTTTTGAGAAAGTTCCTTCTTGCAGGCACATTGAAAAAAAGATTTTTCATGCTGATGGAAGTGCCCACCGGGCAAGCACAGGGTTCTTGCCTTAATATCCTGCTGTTTTCGATTTCGATCTCAGTACCCAACTCATCTTCCTCCCTTCGGGTTCGCATCTGTACCTGTGATACTGCAGCAACAGAAGCCAGTGCTTCTCCCCTGAATCCCATGGTTTTTATTGTTGAAAGGTCATCAATGCCTGCAATTTTGGAAGTAGCATGCCTTTCAAAACAATTCCGTGCATCTGCTTCACTCATCCCCTTTCCATTGTCGACCACCTGCAACACGGCTTTTCCTGCATCCTCAACAATCAGCCTGATCTCTGAAGCCCCCGCATCTACAGCATTCTCCAGCAATTCCTTTACTGCGCTTCCAGGACGCTGGATGACCTCGCCAGCTGCAATTTGGTTCGCAATGTGAGAAGGAAGGAGGTTGATGATGTTGGGCATGTAGTTGAGAAAATTGGAGGTGGTTCAGGTTGTTTGAAAGAAGTTATAGGAGTTGAAGTAATTTCACCGGTTTTCATTTGTTGCTTGGCATAGAAATAATAACTTACAACCTTGAACACCTGCGGAGCACTTTCAGTGCATCAGGCCATCATAAAAATGGCTTTAGATTACCAAGGCCGTCCAAATAACGGCTTTCAATACCTGAAGGGTTCGCAAGTGGCAATGATTTCAACATACAAAGTTAACAAAAGACATCGTCATGAGAAGTAGAATTTCCTTTGTTTCACTGTTCTTTTTGCTGGTCTCCGGTTCTTCAATAGCCCAAACTGCAGGTGCTTGGGCTGACAGTGTGATGAAGACGTTGTCAGAAGACGAAAAAATTGCCCAATTGATCATGGTGAGGTTGTCGTCCATCGACAGCAAAACCAGAACAATTACCTTCTATGACTCAACAGTGGAGCGGGACATCAAAAAATTCAATATCGGCGGCATCTGTCTTTTTCAGGGAGCCCCGGTAAAACAGGCTGGCCTGGTCAATAAATTACAGTCCATTGCAAAAACCCCTATCCTCATGGCCATTGACGGGGAAAATGGGGTTGGCATGAGGCTTGACAGTGTTGCAGGACTGCCCAGGATGATAATGCTTGGGGCGCTTCGTGACAGCAGCCTGGTATACCGCTATGGGAACTGGGTGGCAGAACAATGCAAACAATTGGGCGTGCAGGTGAATTTTGCGCCGGTAGTAGATGTGAACAACAACCCCAACAACCCTGTCATCAACGACCGCTCTTTTGGAGAAAACAAGTACAAGGTGGCATCCCTCGGCATTCAATACATGTTGGGCATGCGCGACAAGGGCATCATGGGATCGGCAAAACATTTTCCAGGGCATGGGGATGTTGATGTGGATTCGCACTTGGCCATGCCGGTCATCAGCAAAACAAGAAAGCAGCTGGACAGCATGGAGCTGTACCCCTTCCAAAAAATATTTGATGCCGGAATCGGCAGTGCCATGGTTGGACATCTTTTCATTCCTGCCATTGACAGCAATGCAAACAGGGCTGCTTCTGTTTCAAGAAAAAGCGTTACAAAATTGTTGAAAGAGGAAATGGGATTCAAAGGCATCACATTTACAGATGCATTGGAAATGAAGGGCATTGCCAATGCATTTCCTGATGGCGCCTACACTGTGGAATCATTGCTTGCAGGAAATGATATGCTTTGCCTACCAGGTGATGTTGAAAAAACCATTTCGAAAGTAAAGGCCGCCATCAGCGAAGGCATACTCAGTTGGGAACAGGTAAACGGGCATGTACGAAAATTGTTGGAGACAAAATACAATACGGGTTTGGCACATTGGAAGCCAGTACCGCTTGAAGGATTGGCCGAACGCTTGAATGAGAAAACAAATGCATTGAAAAGGGATATTGCTGTCAAGGCCATCACTTTGGCCAAATACGAAGACAAAGCAGCATTCCCCATTTTACAAGGCGTTCAAGCATTGGACAACAGGCAGCAAACCCCTGCTGAAACAGAAATCCATCAAAGGAATAGGAGGTTTGGCAATATTGCTCTGTTGGAAATTGGCAAAAACAGGAATACTGCATTTGCAGCAGAGATGAGAAGAAGCTATAATGCCGATGTTTTCCAGTTTGAAAATTCCATGCCTGCAACGGCAGTTGACAGCATGATGGAATTGCTAAAAGGGTATGATAAAGTCACCATCGCCTTGCATGAGTTGCCCAGGTTTCCTGCAAACAATTTCGGAATATCTGCTCCTGTGGTTGAATTGGTCAACCAGGTCAGCAGAACAAGGCCAAGCAGCCTATTCATTTTTGGAAACCCATATGCTGCGAAAAGTTTTTGCGGTGTAAATAATATCCTGGTTTGTTACGAGGATGATGCCATTGTTCATGCAACTGCAGCGGGCATGTTAAGGGGCGAGTTGCCCATTGAAGGGACACTTCCTGTTTCTGTTTGTCCATCACTCCCTGCAGGAACAGGTGTTCAATTGCAAATGTCAGTGCAACAACTCCCCATTGCTGGAAGAAACGGAAACAACTTTCTGTCAACACAAAAGACATTGAACGATAAAATGCTGAAGGTGGATTCCATCATCAATGATGCCATCCAGCGAAAAGCTGCTCCAGGCATGGCATTGCTTGTTGTAAAGGGTGGAAAAATCATGGAGCAAAGAACCTACGGCAACATGAGCTACGATGTTCCTGAAAAAGTAACACAAGAGTCGGTTTACGACATGGCATCCGTAACGAAAATTTGTGCCACTACCCTTTCCATCATGAAATTGTACGATGAAAAAAAGATCAGCCTCGATGGCACACTGGGTGACTACATTCCCTGGGTAAGGGGCTCGAACAAGGCCAACATCACACTGAGAGAAGTGCTGCTGCACCAGGCAGGATTGAAAGCATGGATTCCCTTTTACAAGGAAATTTCGGACAGTGTAACCATGAAGGCCAAACCTGGATATTTCAGCAAGATCAGCAGCCCCCAATTCAATGTAAAGGTTGACGACTCCTTGTACATGCGGACCGATTGGAGGGATACCATGGTCAGCAGAATCCTGACCTCATCCGTGGACAAAAAGAAACCCTATATCTACAGTGACAATGATTTTATTTTTCTGGGTGAAGTGGTCAAGGCAGTCAGTGGACAAGCGTTGGACCAATATGCATGGAACAATTTCTACCGCCCTCTTGGGTTCAGGAGCACTGGATTCAACCCTACCGCTTATATCAACAAGAAAACCATTGCTCCCACTGAACAGGATCCTTATTTCAGGGAGAGGCTGGTGAGAGGATATGTCCATGATCCCGGTGCAGCGATGTTTGGAGGCATATCCGGTCATGCAGGCTTGTTCAGCAACGCGTATGAGATTGCTGTGTTGATGGAAATCATCATGAACAGGGGAGTAATCAACAACAAAAGATTTTTCTCAACTGCCACCATTGACCTGTTCAACTCCTATCAAAGTGATATCAGCAGGCGGGGACTTGGCTTTGACAAACCCGAAAAAGACAATGCAACAAGAAAAATACCGTATCCGGCGTTGAACATTTCCCAAAAAACATTTGGCCACACAGGTTTCACCGGTACCTGTGCATGGGCTGATCCTGAAAAGGGAATTGTCTTTGTGTTGCTGGCGAACCGCGTTCATCCAACTGCAAAGAATACATTCGGGGATTTGAATGTCAGGGGAAAAGTGATGGAAGAAATTTGGAGATAAGCTGTTGGCTGTTTCAACTTTTTTATAGCATGTTCAACTGGGTCCTGACAACCACCTTGGCAGCAACCCAGGCCTTTTGGTAGTTGGGGATGCGGATGCGTTCTTCCATGATGCGCTGCGGCTTCACGGCCTTTATTTTCTTGAACAGGCTGAGGTAATACTTGTATGCGAGATAAACGCCAAAACGTGCTGTCAGCGGGAGTTTCAGGATTCCCTGGTAAGCAAGGTGAAAATCATGTTCAATATCATCCTCAATAGAAGTCTTCATCTCGTGGGTGAATGAGTTGAAGTCAACACCTGGAAAATAAACCCTGTTCAGTTGCTGATAATCAGCCTTTACATCCCGTAAGAAATTCACTTTCTGAAATGCTGCACCAAGGGATTGCGCTGAAGGCTTTAGTTTTTCGTACTCTTCCTTGTTGCCATCGCAAAAAACATAAAGGCACATCAATCCAACCACCTCAGCACTCCCATAGATATATTCTGCATAGCCCAATTGATCATAATTGGACTTGTTGAGGTCAAATTCCATGCTCTTGAAAAACGCTTCAACCAATGCAAGATCGATGTTGTAACGATTGACAGTGCGTTGGAAACTGTGCAGGATCGGATTAAGGCTGATGCCATTTTCTATGGCAACATGTGCATCTTTTTTAAAATCAGCCAACAGGGTGGCCTTATCATGGCCATGAAAGGTGTCAACAATTTCATCAGCGAAACGCACAAAACCATAGATGTCATAGATAGGACCCTGAATGTCACCATGCAGCAACTTGATTGCACTGCTGAATGAAGTGCTATAACGCTTCGTAGTGATGCGGCTGCACTCATGGGAGACAGTATGGAAGGTTCCTATCATGTTTCGTTTAACTTATTTGTTCCAGAAGAGATTCAAATTAAACAAATAACAGCAAAAAACCGCTTTTTGTTCAATTGTTGCAAAGATCAACCTTGTGCTCAATTTTCCTTGTCTACCAGCTTTGCAACCACTTCACCACTGATGAGACTGGGAGGAACACCAGGGCCTGGAACCGTCAGCTGACCGGTAAAATAAAGGTTTTTCACTTTTTTGCTCTTGCAGGATGGCTTCAGGATGGCAGTCTGCAACAATGTATTGGCAAGGCCATAGGCATTCCCCTTGAAAGCGTTGTAGTCATCCACAAAGTCAGTATATGAATATGACTGCTTGTACACAACATGGTTCCTGATGTCCACCCCAGTTCTTTGCCGGAGGCGTTCACTCAAGAGATTGAAGTAATGATCTCTGATGGAATCGTCGTCACCATCCAGCCCGGCAGCAATCGGTATAAGGAAAAAAAGATTTTCTGCACCGTTGGGAGCCTGCGTATGGTCCGTCACGGAAGTGGCACTCAAGTAGAAAAGTGGTGTCTTCGGCCAAACAGGTTCAGTGTAAATTTCTGCAGCATGCGCATTGAAATCTACATCGAAGAAAAGAGAATGGTGTGGAAGATCCGGAATTCTTGTGTTGATGCCTACATAATAAATCAGGCATCCTGGCGCCATGACACGCTTTTCCCAATAGTCATCAGAATAGCTCCTGTACTGCTTTTCAAGCAATTTGGTTTCGATAAAATGGTAATCGGCACCACCAATCACCACATCAGCATGGTATGTGATTCCCTCTTCGGTAATCACCTTCGTCGCTATCCCGTTTTCAACAATGATGGAAGACACATTTTGGTTGAAATGAAAACGGGCACCCTGTTCTTCGGCAAGCTTGTGCATGCCTTCCACAATTTTGTACATGCCGCCCCGTGGGAACCAGGTTCCCAACTTCACATCCGCATAATTCATCAGGCTGTACAAAGCTGGCGTATTTTCTGGCAATGCACCCAGAAAAAGGACAGGAAACTCCATCATCTGCCTGAGCTGTGGATGCTTGAAATATTTTCCAATATGGGATTTGATGTTGTTGAACACATCCAATTTGAACAAACCTGCAATGAGCTCCTTGTCAACAAACTCCAGCAATGATTGTCCTGGTTTGAAAACAAGTTTGTTGACCCCCACCCTGTATTTGTAGGAAGCCTCATCCATGAATGCATCCAACTTTTCACCTGCTCCAGGTTCAAGGTCGTCAAACATCTTTTTTAGGGAAGGATAATCAGCAGGAACATCCATGTGGTTTTGTTCCCAATAAATTCTGTAGGAAGGATCCAAACGGATCAGGTCATAATAGTCTGAAACTTTTTTTCCAAAACATCCAAAAAACCGTTCAAAAACATCCGGCATCCAATACCAGCTGGGGCCCATGTCAAAGGTGAATCCATCAACCTTGAAATGACGACTCCTTCCACCTGGTTGATTGTGCTTTTCTAGCACCTGTACATCCCAACCTGCTTTGGCGAGAAATGATGCTGCAGACAGTCCCGCGAAGCCACTACCAATTACGATTGCTTTTTTAGCCACAGCGGAAAGATAGGTTAAAACTTGCTGATTTGGTTTTTCAGCAACCTTCTGGCGAAGTGAATCCTGCTTTTGATGGTACCCAATGGCTCAGTCAGCATGTCTGCAATTTCATGGTACTTGTAGCCTTCAAAATACAACATGAATGGTTGTTTGAAGATGCTGGGAAGCTCATGGATAGCCTTGTTGATGTCTTTCATCCTCATGGAAGTCTCTGCACCATTGGGAACTGCAGACTGGTTATGATCAAGAAGAAATTCGTTGGGACTGTTGTCAAAAATGGTATTCTGCTTGGACTTGCGGCGGTAATTGTTGATGAAGATGTTGCGCATGATGGTGTACAACCATGCCTTGATGTTGGTGCCAACACTGTATTTGTCCTGGTTGGACAAAGCGCGGAACATGGTCTCCTGTAGCAGGTCCTTTGCTGTTTCCTGGTCTTTCGTTAGCGTAACAGCAAAAGGCTTGAGATACTCAGCGTTTTGGAGCAGAAGCTGGTTGAATTCCTGTGTTGACATGCTACTTTGTTTAATTGTTTATTGTGTGAAGTTAAACAAAGTGATGATAGGTTGCTTCTTTTTTGTTTAATTTTTTTTATTGAAATATTAAACAAACATAAGTAATTGATAATGAATTGATTGGTGATGATTTGGGCATGCATCCCCGTAAAATGATGGCTGGCAGGGTTAACAACAATAAAAAATGGGTGATGGGCATTCAACTGCCAGTCACCCATTGAAAAAGAATAAATATTGCGTTAAACCAGGTCTGCGATAAATGATGTTACTTCCTGCAGTGACTTTTTGAAGTGAATTTGTGGCGGAATCTTGTGCTCATAGGTGGCAGCCAAG
>JAURJU010000069.1 GCA_030832085.1 Chitinophagales bacterium
ATTGGTTTCGAATTCAGATTAAAGTGCTAATATTCGCAATGCACTGCATGCTTACATTCAAAGATCTACGCTGTCAATACCGGTCAGCCCCGATTGAACACACAAAATTACCCCATTTCCAGACAGAAAATGATATTTCTTCGAATAACTATTGTTAAAACGGAGAAGAAGCAATAAATTTGCATCCCACTCTTCGCCCAGATGGCGGAATTGGTAGACGCGCTAGACTCAAAATCTGGTTATCGCAAGGTAGTGCAGGTTCGATTCCTGTTCTGGGCACAAGGCCCTTTCAGCAAAACTGAGAGGGCTTTTTTATTTTCTGCCCTTATTTTTGCTGACCATAACACAAATATCTCATGGAACTAACAGTATACCAGGTTGATGCATTTACTGAAAAAATATTTGGTGGAAACCCTGCCTGCGTTGTTCCGCTCGAGCAATGGCTGGATGAAACCCTGATGCAACAGATAGCATTTGAGCACAACCAATCAGAGACAGTTTTCTTTGTTAAAACTGGAGAACAGTATCAAATTCGTTGGTTTACACCAACGGTTGAAGTAGATATTTGTGGACATGCGACCATCGCATCGGCTTATGTACTCTTCAACCTCCTAGGTTATGAGGGTGAAAAGATTCAATTCTTCTCCCACCGGAGCGGCCCACTATCCGTAACACGAAACGGGGAATTATTGACCCTGGATTTTCCAACAGATACCATTACTCCTGTAACCCTGGATGAAACACTATTGAACTGTTTTACAGAAGTCCCTTTGGAAGCATATCGTGGCCGCAATGATTTCATGGTTGTGTTTTCAGATGAAAAAACAATAAGGGAAATGCAACCGGTTTGGTCAGCAATCACAAAGCTAAATTCAAGGGGGTTGATTGTAACAGCTCCTGGAGAGCAGATTGATTTTGTATCGCGCTGGTTTGGACCACAAAGCGGTGTCAATGAGGATCCGGTGACAGGCTCTGCACATACTACCTTGATCCCTTACTGGAGAACGGTGCTTCAAAAAGATGAAATGAATGCTTTGCAGGTTTCCCCCAGGTGCGGAAAACTGCATTGCTTATACCAAGGAGAGCGTGTACTGATCAGCGGTTCGGCAGTACATTACATGACAGGGACAATTTATCTATAAGTAAACTATGGGTATTTTATAACTGTTGCTTTTATTTCGCAACATCAATCTTAACCTTTTTGTTCTTGATCCTCTCCTCTTTGATGAGCTGCAAAGTGGCACCGGCCTTTGATTTACGGATGGCTACAAAAGAAAAGAAATCCTTCACTTCTATCAAACCGATTTCTTCTTTTTTCAACCGACCCTTGTTGGTTAGGAATCCAACAATATCAATCTTGTTCACCTTGTCTTTCTTGCCAACACTCACGTAGAAGGTTGTCCAATCTGGCTTTGCGGGCAATCCAGCATCGGCATTCAATTCAATTTCAATGGGTGCCGGGTCGATATATACAGGGACTGTTTCCTGCGGCGCAAGCAATAAAATAGCCGTTCCACTGGCTTCCATCCTGGCCGTGCGGCCGTTTCGATGGATGAATGATTCCTGGGTAGTGGGCAGTTGATAATGAATAATGTAGCGGATGTTAGGAATATCCAGTCCGCGTGCAGCCAGGTCTGTAGTGACCAATACATTGGAGCTGCCATTCCTGAACTTGCACAGCGCGATATCACGCTCTTGCTGCTCCATGGCGCCATGGTAGAATACATTTATGATCCCTTTGTCTTTGAGGAATTGGCTGGTTTGCTCAACAATCTCGCGTTGATTACAGAAAATAATGGTCGACCGATTACCCAGGGTACAAATCAGGCTGAAGAGCGTGCTGGATTTGTCAGAATTCCCACTCCTGATCATTTGAACAGCAAGGGCCGGAGACTTCTCCCCTGTCAGGAAATTTATTTCTACTGGATTTTTCAGTCCAACAAAATCAGGGATTTCCACTGCCTCTGTTGCAGACGTAAGGATGCGTTTTTTCAGCGCAGGAAGTGATTCAATAATGAATGACATTTCCGCTTCAAACCCTTGCTCCAGCGACTTATCGAATTCATCCAAGACCAGGGTCTCAATATGAGTAGTGATGATATTTCCACGCCTGATATGGTCTGCAAGCCTTCCGGGAGTTCCAACAATTAGTGCAGGAGCCTGTTTGAGATTGTTTTCTTCCGTTTCCCTCAAGTGCCCACCATAGCAACAGGTAACCTTGAATCCTGTTCCCATTTTTTTGAACACCTGCTCAATTTGCAAGGCCAGTTCACGGGATGACACAACAATCAAGGCCTGGGTCACTGATTTGCTTTTATCAAGCAATTGTGTAACGGGAAGCAAAAAAGCCAAGGTTTTTCCAGAGCCTGTGTCAGCCAGCAAGACTACTGCATTATTTGTTGCATTGGCATCCAATGAAGCTTGTTGCATTGGATTCAAAGCCTTGATCTGTAAATTGGAGAGCGCATCCGCAATGGAAAAAGAAGTTGACTGCATGGTGCAAAAGTACGTCAATTCCTGTCCATGGCTTTGTTTTACAATTCCAAACAAATCACTGTAGCCAAAGGATCCATTCCTTTCTTCGGCAAATCAACCGCTACGCCATCTTCCATTTGCCTTGTGGTGACACGCTGGTTTTTATTGGCCAACAAAAAGGCTTTTTTTATTTTCCCAGCTATTGCAGGCAGAACAATTTTCCCATTGGCAGGCATATTGAATACATGGATGTATAATTTCCCGGGCTTGGTGGTACATCTCCAAATGACGGGTGATGCCACAAAACTTCTTTTTCCCTCTACCATGGCATAATCCCCAAACTCAGTTCCGAAGGCAGTGCCATTGCACCCGTAAACAGCCTCACCATTGCGTTTCAGCCAATCACCCAGCTCTCTCAATCGTTCAGCATATGGGGCAGTGATTTCCCCTTCAGCAGTCGGGCCAACATTCAGCAGGTAGTTTCCGTTTTTCGAAACGGCATCGATCAAGTGATACAGCAGTTCACTGACAGGTCGAAATGCAGTATCCCATTTTTTAAAGGCCCAGGTGCGGTTCAGCGTGCCACAAAGCTCCCACGGAACATTGTGGTACTGCACAAAACCATCATTATCTCCACTGCTTTTATAATCCCACAAACCAGGTTCACTGGTACTAAAAATCCTGCTGTTGATCAAAGTATTGGGAAGGATGGTCCGCGATATGCCTGCTACTTTCTGCGCCCTTTCCATGTTCATATCACCAGGTGTGTCATACCAAATGATATCCGGACGATATTGCTCACATATTTCCCGTATCTGCGGGTATGCCTTTTGCTCAAGATACTTGTCCATATTGCCTTTGTAGCCATTGAAAGACCAGTTGTTGCCGTATGCATCCGGTTCGTTCCAATCCTGCGCATGCGAATAATACAGCCCGAACCTGATTCCATGGCGATCACAGGCCGCTTTCAGTTCCTTCATCGGATCTCTTTTGAAAGGGGTTGCATCCACGATGTTGTAGGATGAAGCAGAAGATTGAAACATGGCAAATCCGTCGTGGTGCTTTGCCGTGATCACCAGGTATTTCATCCCCGCAGCCTTGATCAAAGAAACCCATTCATCCGCATTGAACTTGACGGGATTGAATGTCTTTGCTAATTGACGGTATTCTTCAATAGGCAGCTTGTGCATTTTTATGGCCCACTCGCCACCCGTCACCTTCTCCCCTTTCCAATATCCCGCCATGGCAGAATACAAACCCCAGTGCATGAACATGCCAAACTTCGCTTCCCGGAACCAGGCGATCCGCTGCTTTTCAGTTTCAGTAGGTAAATAGGTTCCAGAGGAGGGCCCACCAAACTGATCGAGTCGGGTCATTTCACTGAATTGAACCTTGGCAGGTTGTTGCGAAACGGTTTTCTGGGCAGAGTCATCAATCCTGAACCAATCAAAATCAGCGGGTATGCGTTTTGCAGTGCCCCTGTTGAAAGCATACATACCAACCATTGTTCCCATGAATCCCCAATTGGGTGTACCCTGATCACTCAAGTAAGCGGCATTGACGATTGTTCCTGCAGGTGTCCAGGTTGTGTTATCGTAACTGTAATAAAATTCCCTGCGCAGCATCTCAACCTTTACCCTTAAATAAATAGTTGCTTTTTGAACAACTGGCGTGATGGTGTTGATGGAAGAAACCCCTCGGTTCATTTCCTCCAATACCAGTTGAAGCTTGCCAGCATTGTCTCTCTGCAGGCCCAATCTGGCGTAGGTTTTGGTATCATAATAACATGTTATTCCAGCCTGTTCTTTGGACTGAGGCAAAAATGAAAGCTTTGTTGTTGCTGTATACTTCAACCAGCGCTCTCTTTGAACAATCAGGTTTCGTCCCAACAAAGTATCAATATCGTGATCACTTGTATATATCCTGAGCACACCTCTTTTTTCGGTTAAACTCAAATGACTGTACAAGGGATTTCTTCTGTACTGCCAGGGCAAGGAAAGCGATGCAGCCTCAAACTCATCTGATGATCTATTGACAACAGGATGCTCGGGCAAATTGGGTTTTGTATCGATATCCAATGGCTTTCTGCTAGGCTTATCCTTTGGCCATCCATCAGGTGTCCATTCGAGTCTTATCAATGAGGTTTCCCGACCAAGTGGGCTGAATGCTTTTGCTGAAGTGACACCCTTCATATCACCGGGAATTCTCCGTTGGGAAATCACCATGGTAAACCATTCGTTGAACTGGGTATGAAACAATTTTCCGTGCCCCTGATGAAAATTGATGGCTTCCACATTTTTTTGTGTGAGCGATGGATTATAGGGTGAATTCACATAAGGACCATAAATGTTTTTGGACCTTGCCACCAACATGTGATGCCCATTGAACAGTCCACCTGATGCGGCCATCGTCAAATAGTAATATCCGTCTTTTTTGATCAGGTGTGGACCCTCGGGTGCAGCTTTTTTCCCCTCTGTCTCAATCCAAAATGGGCCCTCCACAACTTTAGTGCATTCCTTGTTCAACTTCACAATTTTGGTACCATTGCCTTGTGGGATTCCTGCAGCAAAAAGCATGTAATGGTCTCCATTCTCATCCACAAAATGAGAAGGATCGTTGCCATTGTCTGTTAATTGCACTGGTTTTGACCAAGGACCATTGATGCTTTTGGACTTGACCATATAATTTCCCCTTACATTGTAACTCCTGTCTTTTTTCAATTGAACGGTACAATAAAAAACATAAAATTCTCCATTGTAATAAGAGATGTCAGGTGCCCAAATGCCCATTCCATCCCAAAACTGGGTAAGGTCAAGTGATTCAGTTGTAGAAAATACATGACCAATTTGCTTCCAATGGATCAAGTCTTTGGAATGGGAAATGATGATTCCAGGAAAATACTCAAACGTTGAATTGACGCAGTAGTAATCCTCGCCAACCCTGACCACTGATGGGTCAGGAAAAAAGCCAGTGATAACAGGATTTACATATTCGTTTGGGGCCAAACGGGGAAACCAACGGGCATCTGAACTATCTTGCGCCAATGATGGACAAAACAAGACAGGCAAGAGATTGAAAAGCACTGAAATAATGGTGGTCTTGATCTTCATGGTGATGGTTTGACATCTTAAGCAACGGCCAATGACATAAATATATCAAGATTGCCAATGCCATGAAGAAAGGTAGAATGTATAAGATGCACTTAAACTATCGAATACAATTGCGGTAACGTTTTCGATAGATACAAAAAAAAGGAACTGGGGTTTGCCCAGTTCCGCGATACAGCAGTTTTAAACCCTTTTACGGAATCCTATTGTCTGCTTTAATCAACCGGCATGGGACGATGTCCTTAAACCGACTGAAGCGAAGATAATATGCTCGGAGTACTCCATTCAATGAGGAATACTTCCGTTCTACATGATATAAATCAGTCGAATCCATTGCCTTGATCATCCCCCAAAATACCATCCTGAGATTAGATTGCATGCATTAATCATCCATCAAAATTCAGGTCATGGCAATCATCAAAGTAATCGAGATCATGTGCAACTCCACTAAAAGCTGGGAAGATGCAGCACAACAGGCCATATTGGAA
>JAURJU010000070.1 GCA_030832085.1 Chitinophagales bacterium
AAAAATAAAACGAAGCCATATACCATGAATCCATTTTTAAAGTCATGCAAAGTTCTCCTGTTGCTCATCCTCATTCAACAGACAGCAACTGCACAAACAGACCATATCGGAGAAATCAAAGCCATTCAGGCACATCCTCGGATCTTGCTGTTGAAGGGCGAAGAAGCTAACATCAAATTGAGCATCAGCAAGGATACGGTTTGGGCCAATACCCAACAGGCCATCCTCAATGAATCAGATAGGCTGCTCTCCATTGCACCTGTTCAAAGAATTCAAATTGGAAGACGCCTTTTGGATAAATCCCGGGAAGCACTGCGAAGGTTGTTTTTCCTTTCTTATGCCTACCGCACAACAGCAGACAAAAAATACCTGGACAGGGCAGAAAAAGAGATGCTGGCCATTGCAGGATTCAGCGACTGGAACCCTTCGCATTTTCTTGATGTGGCTGAAATGACCATGGCCGTTGCCATTGGCTATGACTGGCTCTACAACGATTTGTCAGCCGCTTCAAAATCCACCATCAAGGAGGCCATTTTGAAAAAAGGATTGGAGCCATCGATGGAGTCAAGATACAACAGCTGGCTGAAGGCAGAACACAATTGGAACCAGGTCTGCAATGCAGGCATGACCTACGGTGCAATGGCAATTTACGAGGACCATCCTGCGCTTGCCAAAGAAATCATCAACAGGGCCATATCTTCCATCGTACTGCCTATGCATGATTATGCCCCGGACGGAGTCTACCCTGAAGGATATGGCTATTGGGGATATGGAACCAGCTTCAACGTGATGTTTATCAGTGCCATAGAAAAATTGTTTGGAAAGGATTTTGGTCTCAATCAGTTGCCCGGATTCATGAAAACAGCAGGCTTCATGGAAAACATGACAGGAGCCACTGGCAAGCCTTTCAACTATTCAGATGCCGGTGGTGGCGGCGGCCTTCACCCCGCCATGTTCTGGTTGGCCAACAAAGTGAAAGATCCTTCTTTGCTCTGGGTGGAAAGAAGCTACCTGAAAACAAGAAAACCAGAAGCACTGGTCTTGGACAGGCTTTTCCCCGCCATCATGTTGTGGAGCGGTGGCATTTCCATAGATAAAATCAGTGCGCCAAAAGAAACCATATGGCTGGGAAATGGAAAAAATCCTGTTGCCATGATGCGCACCTCCTGGACCGACCCCAATGCCATTTACGTGGCAACCAAAGGTGGATCAGTGTCCATCAACCATGCCCACATGGACATTGGTTCATTCGTGATGGAATCAGACGGGGTAAGATGGGCCATGGACTTTGGCATGCAAGACTATGAATCACTGGAATCAAAGGGCATAAAATTGTTTGGAAGAACACAGGATGCAGAGAGATGGACCGTTTTCAGGCTCACCAACCTTGTGCACAATACCCTGGCCATTGACAGCCAGCACCAGCTGGTAACGGGCCATGCTCCTTTTATTGCATCATCTAAAAATCCTGCCTTCATGCATACCGTTACCAACCTCTCAGAGATCTATAAAGGTCAGGTTGCACAATCAAAAAGAGGGATTGCCATCGTGAACAAAGACCATGTTGTCATCAGGGATGAGATTGAAACGCTGGGCAAGGAAACAACCATCCGCTGGACCATGCTAACACCCGCTGATGTGCGCATCATCAATGACCATCAGGCTTTGCTCACCAAAGATGGAAAGATCCTCACCCTGGATGTGGGAAAATTACCCAACCTCAAAATGAAAACCTGGTCAACCGACCCACCTAAATCTTACGATGCTCCCAACCCTGGCACCATCCTGACAGGCTTTGAAGTAATCGTTCCCGCCAACACAAAAATCGCTTTGAACGTAAGGCTGATTCCTGGCGAGAAAGAGAATAGCAATCCTAAAAATATACCGGCACTTGAAAATTGGAAGAATTGATCGGGTCATGCTGAAGTTTTTCTGGACAGGGTTCATCTGCGCAATGCAGGCGATCCCATCACTGGCGCAAGACAAAGCCGAAGGCTACAAAGGCATCTGGTTTACCCTGGGGCAATTTTCTGCATACGGAGACAAATACTCTGGAGGCTTGGGAACCTATACCGCCAATCACTTGCCTGTAGCGATTTTCAGCAAAAAAGCGAACAAAACATTTTTTGTATATGGCGCCACGACTGCTAAAAATGAAAAGCACTTGTTGATTGCGATCTCCTATTATGATCACAACAAAAACCAGGTGCCTAAACCCACCATTGTGCATGACAAGGAAGGCGTCAATGATCCTCACGACAATGCTTCCATTTCAATCGACGACAAAGGATACATCTGGGTCTTTGTGAGTGGAAGAAATACCAGCAGACCTGGCCTGATTTTTAAAAGCAATGAACCATATTCGATTGAAAAGTTCACAGAAATAAGCAGAGGGGAAATGACCTATCCGCAGCCTTGGTTCATGCCTGGAAATGGATTTTTCTACCTGTTCACCAAATACACCAATGGCAGGGAACTTTATTGGAGAACGAGCGAAGATGGGATGAACTGGAGTGCAGATAAAAAGTTGGCCGGTATGGGAGGACATTACCAATTGTCTGGATTGTATGGCAACAAAATGGTGACGGTTTTCAATTACCATCCCGGAGGAAACGTGGACAGGCGAACCAATCTCTACCTGCTTCAATCGGAAGACATGGGAAAATCCTGGCAGACCATTGATGGCAAAACAGTATCAACACCCCTTTCAACAAAACAGCATCCTGCCATGGTGCATGATTTTGAAAAAGAAAACAAACTAGTGTACCTGAACGACCTGAACTTTGACAAGGATGGCAATCCCATTGTATTGGCTTTGATCAGCCAACATCATCAACCCGGCCCACAAGGAGACCCCAGGGATTGGATGATTTTTCACTGGAAAAATGGACGATGGAATGAACACCGGGTAACTGCTTCAACACACAATTATGACATGGGATCATTGTATATAGAAAAGGAACACTGGACCATCATTGGCCCGACAGAACCAGGCCATCAACGCTATGGTACGGGTGGCGAAATGGCTGTTTGGGAAAGTAAAAATGAGGGCATGACATGGGAAAAGAAAAAAATGCTGACAGAAAACAGCACCCAAAACCATTCTTATGCAAGAAGGCCATTGCATGCCCACAAAGACTTCTATGCATTCTGGGCCGATGGTAATGCGGCTGAATTTTCCAGGTCTGAACTGTATTTCAGCAACAAAAAAGGGGATGTTTTTAAACTTCCCTACAACATGGAAAACAATGTTGAAAAACCCATTGCACTGAAGAACAACCAATGAATTGGCTCCTGCAAAATATTCGCTCAAAAAAACTGACATGAAAAATATTTTTATCTTCTCCCTGTTGTTTCTGGGTTTCATTAAACTACCTCAAGCCCAGGAAAAACATCCCCATATTCTTGTAAACACGGAAGACAGAGCAATCATCCTCAACAAAATAAAGGATCATGCATGGGCTGCTGATATTGTCAAACAAATGGAAGGCAAGCTCAAGCCCTATGTTGAAAGACATAAAAATGACCCTGAGTGGATCCTGAGCCGCTATTTGATGAACCGTGGCAAAGGAAAACATTACACTGAATTTTATTCAGATGCCGAAGGCACAGCCCTTGTCAGTTATGCAGGGAATGCGCCCTATCCTACTGTTCGGGTAGCCCCACACAAACGCCCTCCAGTAAGCAAGGATGGATATTCATACCGTGAACCAAGTATTGAAGAGCTGTTGCCCTATGATACTTCCATGATGATGTATCTTCAAAAAGAAGGACCGGGTGGAAAAAAGGAATGGGTCAGTCCACAAACCTTTGTAGATGATATCAATGGAGAGATCAATCAACTGGCCCTGGATGCATCAATTTTATATTGGTTGAGTGGCAAGGAAGAATATGCAAAATTTGCTGCCGACATTCTCTCACAATGGGCAAGAGGTGCCTATTTCCAAAATCCTATTCATGGGCCTTGTCGCACAGGTTTTCTTTCCATACAAACGCTAGGCGACAGAAACTATCAGCAATTGCCATTGGTTTATGATTTTCTTTATGACTACCTCAGAGAAAACAAATATGAAACAAAATGGTATGAGCCGGTTTTTGAAAAAATTGCC
>JAURJU010000071.1 GCA_030832085.1 Chitinophagales bacterium
CAGCTTTCTTGTCGGCCAATCCATAGTCGCGCAGATTGCCGTATCCATAATTGTGGTACCATTTGGAACGAGAAGGATGCCCACCTCGGTTGCCCAAAGTCACCACAATAAAACCAAACTGTGCAAGCCTGTCCACACGGTCCATTCCCCTACCAAAGGCCTTGTTCACGGCCTCTGTCTGAGGCCCAGGATAGACGTATGCAATAACTGGATATTTCTTTGTGGAGTCGAAATCAAAGGGCTTGTATACCACGCCATACAGGTCTGTGATACCATCATCAGCCTTGGCGATAAATGGTTCAGGAAATTTATACCCTGCATGCACAAGCGCTGAAAGATCGGCCTTTTCGAGGTCCATGATTTTCTTACCCGTTACATCAAACAAGGCAGAAACGGGAGCGGTATTGACCCTTGAAAAATTATCAACAAAGAAACGCTTGGTATCATCCAGGTTTTCACTGTGGTCATGGTCTCCGGGGTTGAGCAACTTCAAACCACTTCCATCCAACGCTGTTTTGTACAAATGCAGATAGTATGGATCTTCCCCAACTTCCCTGCCATTGGCGGTAAAATAAACTGTTCTTGTCTTGTCATCAACGTCCTCCATTTCCTCAACATGCCATGGCCCGGAAGTAATCTGTGATTTCATTTTACCAGAAGAATCATAGAGGTAGAGATGCCCCCATCCGTCGCGCTCGCTCCAATGGATGAATTCCTTTCCATTGTTGAAGAACAGTGGTTTGCGGAGTTCAAGGTATGTATTCATTCTCTCCTCCACCAACACTTTGACTGTTTTGGAGGAAAGATCAAAAGCACAAACATCAATTCGCTTCAAGTCACGGCTGGTTCTGCTGAAATAAAATTTGCTGTCATCCCCCATCCAGATCATTGGACGGCGCTCATCATCGCGGGCTCTTTTTTCAACATTGGCTGACCAAACGCCCAGCTCCTGGTCTTTGAACTGTGAAGCATCGATTTTTTCCATTTTTTTGACAGCCATATCAAATACCATCATCTCCCTGACAGGCGCTTCTTTTTCTCCAGGCATATGGTACTTATAGGTTTCCAGTGTCGGACGTGGCTCCGCAATACTGTTGATTACCCAAAGGTCTTTCACATTCCTGCTGTCGGTTCTTGTGACCACAAATTGTTTTGAATTAGGAGACCACATTACCCCTGCAAATTTTCGTTTTTTGCGGTTGGCTGCCTTTTCAAGATTGGTCTCACCAAATGATTCACCAAATCCATAATTTTCAACACCATCGGTGGTCAACTTTTCTTCCACGATGGTACTGTCATCTTCTTTTGCCATGGCTTTCCGCAGGTTGGCGGAATCCATCCTGTACAAATTGAAATCCCTTGCAAATACCACCCATTGCTGATTAGGCGAAACATTGGCCCAAGAAGGCTTTGGGGTTGGCTTCTTGTGGTCTTTCAACTCAACAAGAGAATCCAGCGTGATATTGTACTGAAAATGAAAAACCTTTTTTTCCTTGGTGGATGGCCCCTTTTTGGTGGTGTCTTTTTTCTCAAGATCCTGGGTGCTTTTCACTTCGAATTGAATCCAATTCTCATCCTTCACAAACTTGAGGTTATCGATGGAAAGGTGCTTGCCATCAAAAGGATCCTTGACAATCCTTGTGATGGACGCAGCCAACTTATCATTGTCGAACATAGGAACCTTGGACATTTTTACTGGATCCACCACATACCATTTTTTACCGGAGGTTGTTTCATAGGTGTACCAGAACTTGACACCGCCTTTCATCCAATGTGGATCTACAGCTGTGGAGAACAACATTTTCTCCAATTTTTTGGGAGAGAACCTTGCAGCCAATTCATAATTGGCTTTTGAGGCAGGCAGTTGTTGCGCAAAAGAAATAGTACAGCTTGCTATGACTAGCATCAAGAAAAAAATCCGTTTCATGCAGTTGGTTTTCGGTTGTGCATAAAGATAATCCCATTTTGTCTAAATTCGGGTTCATATGAACCGCCTGAAAAAGCTTTTTATCACCCTCCCATTTCTGATGACCATGGCATTGAACAGCGCAGCACAAAAACAAAGGAGTTTTCTTGCTCTTGGCGATTCCTATACCATTGGAGAATCTGTTCCCATCTACGAATCCTTTCCTTATCAGACCGTACAACTGCTGCGGAACAAAGGTTTGAGCGTACATGCAGCAGAAATCATTGCCAAGACCGGTTGGACGACCGATGAATTGATAGCAGGCATTGAGAAAACAACTTTTTCGCAATCCTATGACATTGTCACCTTGCTGATTGGGGTCAACAACCAGTACCGGGGAAAAGATCCCTCAACATATGAACAGGAATTTGAAAAATTATTGAACAAGGCCATCGCCTTTGCGGGAGGAAACAAACAACATGTTTTTGTGCTGAGCATCCCCGATTGGGGAGCAACGCCTTTCGCTGTAAGCAGAGACAGGCTTAAAATTGGAAAAGAAATAGACCTGTTCAATGCCATCAACAGGAAGATTACTGATGCGGCTGGCATTGCTTATGTATCCATCACAGAAGGCAGCAGGGAAGCAACTTCCAACGCTTTGCTGGTAGCCAAAGATGGACTGCATCCTTCAGGTCTTGAGTATCGCAAATGGGCAAAAAAATTGGCTGAGGCCATCCTGCAATCAATCAGGCCATAACCAACGAATGAGTTCCTTCACAATTTTGTAGGCAAATAATCCTACAAATGCAGCAATGCCTACCCTGATTTCAGGCTTGTATTTTTGGTAGCGTTTTTTCAATTGTTCCATGGCACTTGATGATATTTAGAATATTGTAAAACTTTTGAAATCAGGATTGGAAGTATGAATGAATTACAGGTAAATCGACATTTCAGCAGCATAGGCCTTTGCCCTCTCTCCTGCAACTGTTGCAAAATCATTGCCTGAAGATGCAAAAATAATGTCACGGCTCACATTGACGAGCAAGCCCACGTCCTTGTTCATGGCTTTTTGAGAAATTTCTGACAGACTCCCTCCCTGCGCCCCAACACCTGGAACCAAAAAGAAATGATCCGGTGATATTTTTCTAAGGTTGATGAATTCATCAGACCTGGTGGCGCCTACCACAAACATCAGGTTGTCTGTAGATCCCCAGCCAGCAACAGTTTGGATAACCTTTTCATACAGGCGGCCATCTTCTTTCAAGTCTTTCAATTCAAAATCAGCTGCACCTGGATTGGATGTAAGCCCAAGCACAATCGCCCATTTTCCTTCAAACTTAAGGAATGGCTTTACACTGTCCTCGCCCATGTAGGGAGCAATGGTGATGGCATCAAAGGGAAGATTTTGAAGAAAGGCTATTGCATATTGGGTGGAGGTATTGCCAATATCACCGCGTTTTGCATCGGCAATCTTGAAATGTGTTTCGGGAATATAGTTGACCGTTTTTTCCATGGAAGCCCATCCACGCAGGCCCTGCGCTTCATAGAAAGCGGTATTGATTTTGTAGGAAACACAGTATGGCAAGGTTGCATCGATGATGGCTTTGTTGAAAGCAAATACAGGATCCTCTTCTGACATCATGCAGGCAGGTAACTTATTGGGATCGGTATCCAACCCTACGCAGAGGTAAGACTTCTTTGCCCTTATGTGTTCGATCAGTGCTTGTTTGGTCATGGTAAAAACTTGAAATTTGAAGAGGTCATCTGCCTTTATTCCGATGCTTGAACAGGTTTTTTTGTTGCATATACTTCAAAGATAATGGCTTTCAATGCGCTATAAAAATGCCAGACTTCAGTGAATGTATTGTAGAGCGGAACTGGTGCAAGGCGGATTACATTGGGTTCCCTCCAATCCACCATGAACCCTTTTTCAAACAGCAGTTCATATACTTCCCTTCCTTTTTCCTTGAACAAAAGGGAAACCTGGCATCCTCTTGCATCAGGGGTCAGGCATTCAAAATATTCTGATCCAAGATCACTGATCAAGGCAGAAAGCCAAGCCATCATTTTCTCCTGCTTGGCCAAAATATTTGCCCAACCAGCCTCGGAAAAAATATCAAGGGAAGATTTAAGGCAGGAATAGAGCAAGATGGATGGGGTACTCAATTGCCAACCGGATGCGTCGGGTTCTGGCACAAAGCTATTCTTCATGGCAAACCTTTCTGCTTTCTCATAGCCCCACCAACCTGTAAGTCTTTTCAGCGATGTATCCGCGTGATGTTTTTCGTGTACAAATACCGCAGCAACAGCCCCTGGGCCACCATTCAGGTATTTGTAAGAACACCAACAGGCAAAATCCACGTCCCAGTCATGAAGATTCAATTTCACATTGCCAATGGCATGGGCCAGGTCAAAACCAACCATTGCACCGGCCTCTCTTGAAACCTTGCTGATGTGTTGCATGTCGAGCAACTGCCCAGTATAATAATTGATCCCTCCAAGGAAAACCAGGGCCAGCTCATCTGCATGGCGTGCAATGGCATGGACAATATCTTCATTGCGCATGGCAACATTTTCACTTCCTGAATTGACTTCTACGAGGATTTCAGATGGATCCAGCCCCAGGTGTTCCAAAAATGAATGGACGGCATATTGGTCGCTAGGAAATGCCTTGGATTCTACCAGTATTTTTTTTCTTTTGCCAGTCGGCTGGTAAAAACTGACCAGCATCAAATGAATGTTGACCGTCAGCTGGTTCATTACACTGAGCTCTGAAGGTTTGGCGCCAGCAATGACTGACAGTTGATCAAGCAAGGCATTGTGCAGGTCCATCCATGGTGATTTTCCTGTAAAAAAGGACTCAACCCCTTCCTCAGCCCAATGCTGAAGAATGGTATTGATGGAGGCTGCAGTTGATTTGGGCTGAAGTCCTAGTGAATTTCCTAAGAAATACATGCGCTGCTTTCCCTGTTTTTCGGGTACCAGAAACTGGTCCCTGAAACTACCCAAAGGATCAGCTGTATCAAGCGACTGTGCAAAAGCTTCATTGAATTCAAATGTCATCATTGATCAGATACTTCCGGTTCTGCCACCATCAACAGGTATGCAGATGCCATTGAGATAAGATGCTGCCGGAGATGCAACAAATGCAGCAACAGCAGCAATTTCAGCAGGTGTTCCAAAGCGCTTTGCAGGAACG
>JAURJU010000072.1 GCA_030832085.1 Chitinophagales bacterium
TGAACGGAAACCAGATCTTCTCCATCATGGCTGCAGGTACCGTTGGTGCATTGGCATATACTTTCAGTGACTCATTTTGGTTCAGTGCTGTTGAAGGTGAAGTATATGCACTTTCATCCTTTTTCACGGCCCTGGTATTTTGGATGATGTTGAAGTGGGAACACAATGCCGATCAGCCAGGAGCTGACAAATGGATTGTACTGATCTTTTTCATGATGGGTCTTTCCATTGGAGTTCACTTGCTCAACCTGCTTACCATCCCAGCCATTGTAATGGTCTATTACTATAAGCGTTACAAGGTTACTGGGAAAGGAACATTCATCGCGTTTATCATCGGATGTCTGATAACTGGTGTTGCGCAGAAAGCGGTTATTCAGTACACCATCAAAACCGCAGGAAAATTTGACATATTCTTTGTCAATTCTCTCGGGATGCCATTTTTCACAGGATTCACGGTATTTTTTGCATTGCTGGTGTTGGCGATTTTCCTTGGCATCAAATATGCCAATTCCGGAAAAATGAAGGCCAATGGATATTTTCTCAAACTGGGCCTCTGGTGCTTTGCTTTCATGCTATTGGGATATTCCACCTACATCACAACCATGATCCGTTCTGCAGCAAACCCTGCCATCGACATGTACAATGTTGACAATCCAATGAGCCTTGAAGGATACCTCGGCCGTGAGCAATATGGAGATTTTCCATTGTTGTATGGTCAGGTATTCACTGCAAAACCCATCGACTATGAAGAGGGTTCAACCCGTTATGTAAAGGGAAAAGAAAAATACCTTGCCATTGGCAAAGACCAATCACCTGTTTATGAAGCAGAAGACAAAATGTTACTGCCACGCGTATGGGATGCCAGCAATGACCAGGGGCATGCTACATTCTACCAACGCTGGCTCAACCTGGCGGACGGCGAAAAACCAACCATGGCCCACAACATCAGCTGGGCAATCAGCTACCAAATTGGCTGGATGTATCTTCGCTATTTTGGATGGAACTTTGTTGGAAAACAAAATGATATCCAGGGTTTTGGCAACAAACGCGATGCAAACACCATCACTGGCATCAGTGCTGTCGACAATGCAATGTTGGGCAACCAGGACAAACTCCCGCAGAGCATAAAACAAAACAAGGCAAACAACAGGCTTTTTGCCCTTCCTTTTATTCTTGGAATCCTCGGTATTCTATACCAATACAAGCAAGACAAGAAAGGATCATTCGTATCCTTCCTACTCTTTTTCTTTACAGGTCTGGCCATTGTATTCTACCTGAACCAGGCGGGCAACCAACCCCGTGAACGAGACTATGCTTATGTAGGTTCCTTCTATGCATTTGCCATTTGGATTGGATTAGGCGTTTTACAAATCAAAGATTGGCTGTCAAAGTTTACCAGCCAATCGGTTTCAAACGCTGCAGCTGCATTGGTTTGTCTGCTCGCGGTGCCTGTATTGATGGCAGCTGAAGAATGGGATGATCATGACAGAAGCAAAAAACAGACTGCACGCGATCTTGCTAAAAACTATTTGGAAAGTTGTGCGCCCAATGCTATCCTCTTTACATTTGGAGACAACGACACCTACCCTCTTTGGTATGCACAGGAAGTGGAAGGCATCAGAAAAGATATCAGGGTAATCAACTATTCACTGTTGGGTATTGACTGGTACATCAACCAGATGCGCTACAAAGTGAACGAGAGTGCTCCTATTGATGTGATCTGGTCTGCGGATCAGATTGAAGGAGGAAAGCGCGACTATGTAAGGTTCTTTGAAAGAGAAGGCATCACTGACCAGAATCGGTATGTAGACCTTTATAGCTTGATGCATGATTTCATTGGGAGCGATGACCCATCAGCACAATTGCAGATGCAAGACGGATCAATGATGAACTATCTTCCTGTGAAGAAAGTAAGCCTGCCCGTTGACATTGCTACTGTAAGAAAAAATGGCACAGTAGAACCAGGTGATAGTGTAGCCACTGAAATAAGGTTTGATCTTCCCAAAGACATGCTCCTGAAAAATGATATGGCAGTATTGAACATCATCGCAGCCAACAAATGGAATCGCCCTATTTATTTTACCTCTCCATTCGGCGAACTTGGCTTTGGCCAATACCTCCGCAGTGAAGGTCAGGCCTATCGTCTTGTTCCTGTTGCAGGACAGAACATGATCAATTCAAGGGTTTCCTATGAGGTCCTGAAAAATAAATTTACTTTCGGAAGTGCCAATATTCCTGGTGTTTATTTTGATGAGGAAAACAGAAGACACCTGGTGGGCATCAGACAATCGTTTGCTGAAGCCGCCAACCAACTGGCGTTGGAAGGCCAAACTGAGAAGGCAAAAGAACTCTTGAACATTGCGGACAAGAATTTGTTGGCAGAGAATTTCCCTTACGGACTTGTCAGCAGACAAAACCAACACAATACCATCAGCATTCAATTCCTTGAAGCAGCCTACAAAGCCGGCGACAAGAAGCTTGCTGCAAAAGTATCCGCTTCATTGAGCAAAGACCTGAACGAGCAACTGGCCTATTACGCCTACATCGGAGGGATGTCCATTCCTGAAATGAACCAAGCCGTTCAAGACCTCATGTCCAACAAGGCAGACAACCTGAACAATGACCAAAGGGGCATGTTCATGGAAATCAGGCAGGCCCTTATTTTGCTGGAATACTTGAGGGGGCTGGAAGCGGTGAATAAATAAGAGGGAGGGACGAGGGACAGGGGACGAGGGACAGGGGACGAGGGACGAGGGACAAGTGGCAAGCCTGCCAGCTGAAGGCTGGGGAAAGGCAGAGTGTTGAGCCTTTCAGCTAAAGGATTGGGACGAGGGGACTATTTCTAAAAAATCAAAGGGGTTCAAGTTATTCTTGAACCCCTTTTTGTATAAATCTTAAGTTGACTGTAACAAGCATATTGACTCATGCCGAGAATCACCACATCACTTTAAATTGCTTCACAATCCCTTTTCACTCAACCCACTGCCTTTCCCCTTGTGCCTTGTCCCTCGTCCCCTGTCCCTCGTCCCCTGTCCCTCGTCCCTTGCCCCTCATCCTTTGCCTTTCCCTCATCCCTCCTCTTCCCCCGAAAACATACTTCCCATCAAATCCCTGAACTCGATTTTTTCAGAAAGAATTTTTTTGCTGATCATTGAGTAGGCACTCAGACCATACAAAACAAACTCCATGAGCAGGGCCTTGTGCTTGCCAGTGGCCTTGGGATAAAATTGCA
>JAURJU010000073.1 GCA_030832085.1 Chitinophagales bacterium
TTCCTGCTTGGTGCAGGGGTGGCAAAATTACTCAATAAATATTTTTAACAATGCATATTTTAAATTTAGTTTCAATTTGTAGGGTAAATTGTACTTAAAACCGTTTTTAAAGCCCTGTTGCCCCATGAAATTGATGAAAAAGGCTTTTTTACATTTGACCGTGTTTGTTTGCTCGATGGGGATGTCCTTTGGGCAACACTATCAAGCCGTTCATGGCTCTAATTTTGCAGGAAGCCTTGGTGTGATGAACAACCCGGCTTCAGCCCTTTCTTCTCCTCTTTCATGGGACCTCACTGTATTTGGGCTCCAACTCAAAAACCGCACCAATTTTTTTTACCTTGAAAAGTACAAGCCTTCTGGTAAAACTCCCCAGTTGGCTGCATGGATTCAAAACGGCGAATATCAAAGAAAGTTGAATACCCAGATCAACATCAACCTGCTCAATGCCCGTATCCGCACCTCCAACCGGACTGCAGTTTCATTTGGGATGAACATCCGTTCTTCAGTGCAGGGTAGGTCATCTACCTATAATTTTGTTGATTCCATTCTGGAACCCAACACTTTTCTCAAGGTCAACATGAACAACCAACCGTTTGATGCTTTCATTACCGGCAGCAGTTGGGCTGAAGCGTATGGAAGTGTTGCTTTGAACCTCATGGACAAAAAACGCTTCATTTGGAATCTTGGTGCTACAGCAAAGGCCAACAGGGGATTGTCGGGGGTTTATGCGCAAATCAGCAATGGTAAGTTCAAGGAATATGTGCGTCCTGTTCGTAATATTTATGAGGTAACAGCAGTAGACTTGAGGTATGGTTATTCTGCCAACATGGATGAGTGGGATCCCACCAAAGGAACCGGAACCAATATCCGAAAATTCCTTGCCAACTCAGAGAGAGGTGCTTCGTTTGATTTGGGCATGGAGCTGATCATCAAGGACCAGCAACAGGTGGAACTTTTCAACAACAGGAGCCAATACAACTACACCTGGAAATTTGGAATCTCTTTGCTTGACCTTGGATATGCGAATTACAGGCATGGTATTGAAAGTATTGCAACATCTGGTGTCAAGCCCAATATCAATGGAATATCACTGGCAAGGAAGTTTGATTCAACCGTCACCAGTTTAGAAGTGATGAACGATTCCATTCAAACTGCAGTTGGCCAATTCAGCAATCCCACCGGAAATTTCAGGATAAGTCATCCTACCAGGATGGTGTTCAATGTAGATAGGCAGATTTCGGATGTGGTATACCTCAATGCCGAGCTGTCATTGCCATTGGGGCTGCTTGCTTCAGGCATGGGCTTGAAGACCCGAGACATGAATTTTATAACCATAACACCCAGGCGTGAATCCCAAAAGTATGGGTTGTACCTCCCGCTTTCTGTCAACATGGATGGAAGTGTTTGGATTGGCGCAGCCGCAAAGGCTGGTCCGATATTGTTTGGGTTTCACCGTGTTCCCATTGGAACAAAAACATCCTATCAAAATGGTGGAGCCTATTTGGCGTATACCATCAGCCCAAGCGAAAAGCTTCGGAAGCCCAAGGGAAAGGTCATCAAATGCCCGAAATAGCCTATCCCAAAATGCTCTTGATCACATTGCCGTGAACATCTGTCAGCCTGAACCTTCTTCCCTGAAACTTGTAAACCAACTGCTCATGGTCAATGCCCATCAGGTGCAGCATGGTGGCCTGCATGTCATGCACATGGACAGGATCCTTGATAATATTGTAACTGAAATCATCAGTCTGTCCATGGCTGTGGCCAGCTTTTACACCAGCGCCAGCCATCCACATGCTGAAACAGCGGGGATGATGATCACGGCCATATTCATTTTTTGACAATTTGCCTTGGGAATATACCGTCCTGCCAAATTCACCACCCCAGACCACCAGCGTGTCTTCGAGCATTCCCCTTCGCTTGAGATCTGTGATCAAAGCGGCTGTGGGTTGGTCAATTTGCGAACATTGGTGCCGAATATTTTGGGGTAAATTTCCGTGGTTGTCCCAACCTTGGTGATAAAGCTGTACAAACCGCACGTCTTTTTCCAACAACTTTCTGGCCAAAATACAGTTGGCTGCATAGCTGCCGTTTTCACGGCTGTCAGGCCCATAAAGATCAAATACTTCTTTGCTCTCGTCGGAAGTATCCAACACTTCGGGCACAGAAGTTTGCATGCGGTATGCCATCTCATATTGGGAGATCCTTGCATTGATTTCCGGATCACTCCAGGGCTCATTTTGCACTTCGTTCAGCTGCTGGAGGTAACCAAGCATTTCCTTTCTGTCAGCCCCGTCATAGCCCTCAGGATCTTTCAGGAACAGTACGGGATCCTTGCCTGCTCTGAATTGTACGCCCTGGTGTTCGGAAGGAAGAAATCCATTTCCCCACAGCCTGGCATACAAGGGTTGGTCCTTTGAAGCGTTTTTTGATATCAGTACGATGAATGCGGGCAGGTTCTTGTTTTCTGAGCCCAGT
Source organism: Chitinophagales bacterium (assembly GCA_030832085.1). GTDB lineage: Bacteria > Bacteroidota > Bacteroidia > Chitinophagales > Chitinophagaceae > Pollutibacter. The sequence continues at coordinate 2,479 of JAURJU010000073.1, forward strand.
CCATAGCTAAGCCATGATCCGATGGAAGGCCTTCCCGGTAACTGGTGTCCGGTTTGAAAAAAGGTGATGGCCGGGTCATGGTTGATCTGCTCCGTGTACATCGACTTGATGACACAAAGTTCATCCACCACTTGGGAAGTGTAAGGCAAGAGTTCACTGACCCAGGTACCGGATTTGCCATGTTGTTTGAAATCGTACAAAGATGGAACAACAGGTAATGAGGACTGATTGGCGCTCATACCTGTCAACCTTTGACCTTTTCTGACGGAATCCGGCAATTCGCTTCCGAAAAGGTCACGCAATTTGGGTTTATAATCGAAAGTTTCAAATTGGGATGGACCGCCAGCCATGAAAAGAAAAACGACCCTTTTTGCCTTTGGAGCAATGGAGGGCAATGCTGTCATCACCTGTTCTTCCAATGTGGCCCCGGATGCACCAAATGGCGCGATGAGTTGTTGAAGCGCAACAGCTCCCATTCCCATGGCGGTCTTGTTCAGAAAATTTCTGCGGTCGATGTTCTGATAAAGTCCCTTCAGGTCTTCTGCGCCCAGTCTCTTTTCAGCATGATGATGTCCCATGGCTTTATCTTTTTGTTATTGTAGCGTCTGAATTCATGATGGTGCTGGCCACTACTGCATTGGCCGCCACCAATGTCTTGTCTGCACTGGCATCAATCTTGTACAACCCTGCCGATAGCCAACCTTTTGTTTTTTCAGGGTGCATCCTGAATTTCTCTACCGATTGTTGCTGCAATGCTTTCAAGACATCCAGCTCCTTGGTGGTTGGTCGTCTTCCCGTGAGTTTTTGGTACGTTGTGGTGATGGCCTTGTCAAGGTCCTTTTCCTGGCTCATTGCTTCTCCCAGCACTTTGGATGCTTCTATATACGTGGGGTCGTTCAGCAAAACCAGTGATTGCAGGGGTGTATTTGTTTTTTGTCTGCGTGAGAGACAACTGCTTCTTTCCGATGCATCAAAAGTGGCCATGGTAGGATTCGGTACTGTGCGTTTTGCAAAGATGTACAGGCTTCTCCTGTACACTGCATCTGTGCTGTCTGCCACATAGCTGCTGCTGTTGATTTCCCACAATCCTGCCGGTTGATAGGGCCGGATGCTCGGTCCTCCAATTTTCTTGTTGATCAGCCCGCTGGCCATGAGCACATTGTCGCGCATCATTTCTGCTGTAAGCCTGTTTGCAGGCCCCCTTGCCAACAACCTGTTCTCAGGGTCCAGCTCCCTGAGTGCAGGACTGGCATACGCATCTTGCCGGTAAGTGGCAGACATGACCATGAGCTTTGCCATTTTTTTCAGGTCCCATCCCGAACTGCGGAATTCAACGGCCAACCAGTCAAGCAATGCAGGATGGCTGGGCAGATCGCCCTGGTTGCCAAAATCCTCACTTGTTTTAACTATGCCCACGCCGAAGAACTGCTGCCACAGCCTGTTTACGGCAACCCTTGCAGTGAGTGGATGATTGTCATCTGTCAACCATTGTGCCAGTCCCAACCTGTTTCTGGGGTAGGAAGCGGAAAATGGCAATATTTCATTTGGAGTATTGGGATAGACTTCCAATCCTTTTTGGTCGTACTGCCCCCGGTTAAGAATGGTTGTTTTTTTGGGAGTTGCCATCTCTTCCATCACCATGATCTGCTTGATTTTTGCAGTTGAATCACTGAGAGCAGTGCGCAGTTTTTTCAACGCTGTGCGCGCGTTTTCCACTGAGGTATCTACAGCATTGACATAGTAACTTTTCAATATCTCCCTGTCCATTTCCGAGAGTTGCGTTGCAGGTTTTTCTGCCAGCATGGCCCAGCTGTTCTTGTTGGCCAAGATGCCCAGCTCAAATGGGGTAAGGAGCCGGTCATAGACCGCAATATCATCCACCCTGCCTCCCTTGAAGCCCACCCCGCGCCACCATCCGCCAATTTGCAAACCGGGCTCTTTTTTCCTGTTGAAAAGGATGTCCTTGTACAATTTGTCCTTCACAACAGTCATGGGCAGCTGATCCCCATTTTGGTAAAGGTTGAATCCCGCAGCAGTTGATGAGCCATCATAGGTAAGGCTCAGTTGTATCCATTTTTCACGCGGAACTTCCGATGCAGACAGTTTGATGATTGCATTGGATGGTGCGCTATGGGCCATCAATATTTCAAATCTGTTGTCTTTGAGGTAAACATGGTATCCCTTGAAATTGTACAAGCGCTCACCCTCATTCTTGTGAAAGATCACACCCTCTTTCATGTCTTTGGGCACCCAAACCCACATGCCAACTGTAAACGGATCCGATTTGCTGAAAACCCCTGCTGGACTCAGGTCCAGGTAAACATCCCCATTGAGGGAAATGACCTCTGCTCCACGACCTGAAGCAAAAACCGGCAGGTCTCCGCCCGTCCCTGCCTCGTGTTTCATGGCACCTTTTGCTGTCGTGTCCAATTTGTTGTTGAGGTTGCCATCCAGTTCAAAAAAAGCGGTCAATCCCTTTTGGGGAATTGTGGATGATGCAAGCGAACGGTAGGATTCACTGTTGATCCATGCCTTGGAATCCTCTGCTGCATTGCGTTTTAGCATTTCTGTTTTGCTTTCTGCAATGCTGATCTTTCCTTTCATGGCATTGATGATCTGCTCTTCCTGTTCGGTAGGCAACAACAGTGTGGGTGTGGGAAGATCGTCGTTCCAGGCGATTTGTCCTGCTTCTGCCACGTTGTTGAAGAAGCTGAACATTTCATAGTAATTCTTTTGGGAAACCGGATCGTACTTGTGGTCGTGGCATCGGGCACAGCCTACAGAAAGCGCCATGAAGGCGTCTCCCATGGTATTGGTACGGTCCATCACATATTCTGTCTGGTATTCCAGTTCAACAATTCCACCCTCCATGTTTTGCTGGTGGTTCCTGTTGAATGCAGTGGCAACCAGCATGTCGCGCGTGGGATTGGGCATCAGGTCTCCGGCCAATTGCTGGTGGATAAATGTATTGTAAGGCATGTTGATGTTGAAGGCATTGATGACCCAGTCGCGGTAAGGCGACATGTCGCGTTGCCTGTCTACCGTATAGCCATGGGTATCTGCAAAACGGGCAAGGTCAAGCCATTCGGCGGCCATCCGCTCTCCGTAATGTTTGGATTTCAGCAGACGGTCCACCTGTTTTTCATAAGCATTGTCAGCGCTGTCCTGCAGGAATGCATTGATTTCTTCCAGCGTTGGCGGAAGGCCAGTCAGGTCCATTGAAACCCTGCGCAAGAGCAACTCCTTTGAAGCCTGTTTTGATGGCTTGAGGTTGTTTTGGATCAGGGCATGAAAAACGAAGTTGTCAATCGGATTGTTTCCATTCAACGATGCTGGAATCTCTGGAATGGGTTTTTTTACTGGCTTCACAAAAGCCCAATGGGGCTGGTATGCAGCGCCCTCTTCAATCCATTTGATCAAGTAAGCTTTTTCGCGTGCAGACAGGTTCAAGTGTGATGCCGGTGTAGGCATGATGTATTCTGGATCGGAAGAGATGATCCGGTGAAAAACTTCACTTTTATTGAGTTTGCCTGGGGCTATTGCAACCTTGCCCGGACTTTCCGGAAGGATTGCATAGGCGGCATTGGCCTGATCAAGGCGCAATCCCGCTTTTTGTTTCGCTTTGTCCGGGCCATGACAGGCGAAGCATTTATCAGAAAGGATTGGCTTCACATGCTGATTGTAATCCAGAGGCGATTTGATCTTCCGGTATTCAGCGGCGACATCTGCCGGCAACGCAGGCAGTTCATTTTTCTCGGGCGCAAGAATGAACAGGCTCGGGATCAATGGAAAAATATATTTTAACATCGGGCTGCTGTTTTAAGTGTTGTAAAGATCCATTTTCCCCGCAGATTTCACGGATCACTCTCAATAAAATAGTCCTATTGGTCTTTTACTTTTTGATGGAATCGGGCTTCTTGAACTCAAATCCACCTGCCTCAATCTTCAGTTTTGGCAGTGCCTTTTTCAGTTTTGAAATTCCTGCCTCTGTCACATTCGTTTTCCACAAGTAAAGGTTTGTCAACTGCTTACAGGATGCGAGAGATTCCAGTCCAATGTCTGTAATTTCCGTACCATACAAGTTGAGCTGTTGCAAGGATGTCAGTGATTTAAGGTGATGCAATCCTTCATCAGTAATTTTGCTTTTCTCCAATTGCAGGTGGGCAAGTGACTTGAATGTGGTCAACTTTTGCAGATCCTTGTCGGTTACCCCTTGGTTGGTCAGCTTCAACTCCACCAGTTGTTCTTTCAAGCCGGCAATTTCATCCAACATCTTTCCATCGAAATTCCTGATGTTGACAAAATTCAATGCAAGCCCATTGGATCCTGATTGGATGGGTGTAATGACCACATTCAACTTTTTAACGGCTTCCAACACCCCAGGACTTGCAGGACTGTAGGTCTTGATGGACTCCACAGTAGCGGTTTCCCCAAGCCCAATTTTTTGTATTGCAGGCACATTGCTGATGGTGTTTGATAGGGCCTGTTCTTTTGCATTGACAGGGCTGTTGGTTGTTGCAACAGACGGTGCAACGGATGACACAGTATTTTTTTCAAAAGGGTTGCCCATTTTTACCCAGCGGTGGATGGTCGCAATCTCTCCGGCGGTCAATTGTTTTTTTCCCTTTGGAGGCATATGGTCTTCATCCCCCAGCGGGAGAATCAGGTGTGTATAAAGCTTGCTGTTGTCGGGGTCACCTGCAGTCAGCACAGCGCCATTCTTGCCACCCATCTTGATGAAGGCTTCCGAGTCCAGTCTCAGTCCACCTTTTTTCTTGACCTTTGAATGGCAGGAATAGCATTTGTTTTGAAGGATAACCACAACCTGGTCCTCGTACAGTGATATTTCGCGCTGGGTGACCGTTTTCTTGGCAGTGGTATCCGCAATGACTGCACCATCAACAACCGGTGTGATGGAATCTGTCGATTGCGTAGTGATAGTTGTTGACGCAGTTGCACCCATCAAAAAATAATCCTCCCCATGGGTCAGTGTTCCTCCAAAATGACCCGTTACACACATGACTGCAGCAGTAATCCATACCAGCAGACGACGGAACTGCACAATGAAGTACGCGAGAAATCCCAATACACATGTTGCAATGCCCGTCCATTGGTGTTTCAATACCAGGGCCGCATCATATTCACCCGACTGAGAAAGCAGGTAGCCTGCTATGCAGGCAAACAAGGATGTCACTGCACCCATCAACAATGCAACAGACAGGGAAGCTGAGAGTGTCGCCCTTCTTTCGGCACCAAACAGGCTGATGATGAAAGCAAAGGCAAAGATACCAATGGGAAGGTGCACCAACAAAGGATGAAGGTGCCCTATCAGCCCGGTATTGATTGCATTTAATGTATTGAATTGAGTCAATTTTCCTAGAGGGCTTTTTTCATTTTTACAAGCTCAATCCTCGTATCTGTCACATCAAGGATTTCAAATTCAAATTTACCGATTATGATCTTCTCTTTTAGTTTGGGGATGGATTCATTGTGGTGAATAATATATCCGGAAACGGTTTCTGATAGATTCATCTCCAACTCCAGTTTGTATTTCTCATTCAAGGGCTCAATCTCCAAGCGGCCCGAAAATTCGTATTCATTTTCACCCACTTCACGTTCTGTCAATTCCTCTGTGTCATATTCATCCTTGATTTCACCAAACAATTCTTCAAGCAGGTCTTCCATCGTAATGATTCCAGAGGTTCCTCCAAATTCATCAACCACCCAGGCCATGCTTTTTCGCTCCTTGATCAGGATGTTCATGAGGTCGGTTGCACTCATGCTTTCTGGTACAGCAGGAATAGCAAGCATGATGGACCGGATGTTTTCAGCACTCTTGAACAGGGAGATCTGGTGAACATATCCAACGATATTGTCGATATTTTTTTCGTAGACCACCAGCTTGCTGAGGTTGGTTTCCATGAACCTGCTTTTCAGTTTTTCTATGGATTCGTTTACACTGATGGCTTCAATTTCTTTTCTGGGCACAAGGCACTGTCTGATCTTTACATATGGCAATGTCAGCGCGGCTTCAAACAGCTCCTTGTTCATTTCTTGGCTTTCGAATTCCTTCTCATCCCTTTGTTGGATAAAGTTTTCAAGCTCCAACCGGGTAAAATTGTTTCTGTTTTTTCTGATGTGTACGTTGATGAGATTCTTGAGAATCCATTCAGAAATGCCTACAAAATAATTTGCAATCGGGTAGAAAAGGTTGTAGAAAAAACTGAGCAGTGGAGAGAGGAAGAACATCAGGGTGTCTGCCTTTGACCTGAAGATGGCGCGGCAAAAAAAGAAATACATCATGAAGGCCCCTGTAGAAATCACCAGGTCAAACAGGATCCTGATATAAAGGAAATAAGGAACAAAGTTTTGTGGGAGATACCCCTCTGTTGTTTTCCACAATGGTGACAGGAATTCATCAATGAGGAGCCCATAAATCACCAGTGTGAGGATGATGCCTACAATCATGGCACTGATGAACTTGGCAGGTTCATCCAAAAATGCAGACAATGTGTGTGCGCTTTTTGAACGTTGTTTTTTCCGCAACTCAATTGAAAGCCTGTTCAGCGATACAAAGCCCACTTCAACACCGGCAAAAAAGCCAACGAGAAGAAATGAAATGAAAATGCCAAACAATAAAAAGGTTCCCATGTTCTTCTTTTAGGATTTTACTTCCTTCCCAAGATCTCCAATGAATTTTTCTATGATATTCCTGGTCTCTGCTGTGGCCCTGTCGAGATCATCGTTCAAGACAACACTGTCAAAGCTGTTTCTGTATTCCATTTCCTCCGTTGCCTTGCTGATTCTAGTGTTGATGTTTTCATCCGATTCTGTTCCCCTTCTCATCAGCCGTTCCTTGAGCACATCGATGGATGGGGGCTCGATAAAGATTGTCATCACTTGTTCACCGAACATTTTTTTTACATTCAGCGCACCTTTCACATCGATATCCAGCAGGGGCGTTTTTCCTTCATGCCATATTCGCTTCACCTCATCAACTGTTGTGCCGTAGTACATTCCGGGGTATACCATTTGCCACTCAACGAATTGATTGCTGTCTATCCTTGCATTGAAATCATCTGCTGAAATGAAAATATAATCCACCCCATCCTCTTCACCTGTTCTGATCTTTCTGGTGGTTGCAGAAACACTGAAGGATAGCCTTTGTGCCATGTCTGACAGCAGCCTCGTTTTGATGGTGGTCTTGCCAGCACCAGATGGCGCTGTAAGAATAATGATTTTATTGTCGGACGTATCACCCATGCAGTTAAAAATCAATTCTTTTGATGGACGCCCCCAATGCGGTCAGGCGTTTGTCGATATCTTGGTATCCTCTGTCAATCTGTTCAATGTTTTGGATGATGCTTTTGCCATCTGCACTCAATGCTGCAATGAGCAGGGCAACACCGGCACGGATGTCGGGGCTGCTCATCGTGATGCCCCTTAGCGCTTGTTCTCGCTCAAGCCCAATGACAGCTGCCCTGTGGGGATCACACAAGATGATTCTCGCACCCATGTCAATCAGTTTGTCGACGAAAAACAACCTGCTCTCAAACATTTTTTGGTGAATGAGTACGCTACCCTTGGCCTGCGTGGCCACCACCAGCATGATGCTGAGCAAATCAGGTGTCATGCCCGGCCACGGGTGATCATAAATGGTCAACACAGATCCATCTATAAAGGTTTGTATTTCGTATGTTTTTTGTTCTGGTATGATGATGTCATCACCCCTGAATTCCATCGCTATACCCAGCTGTTGAAATTTCTCAGGTATCACGCCAAGGTGCGCCAGGCCAGCATTTTTAATGGTGATGTTGCTTTGTGTCATCGCTGCCAAGCCAATGAAGGAGCCTACTTCAATCATGTCAGGGAGCATGGTATGTTCTGTTCCTCCCAACGCCTCCACACCTTCAATACTCAAAAGATTTGAGCTGATGCCGGAAATCTTCGCACCCATCCTGTTGAGCATCCTGCAGAGTTGCTGGATATAAGGCTCACAGGCAGCATTGTAGATGGTGGTTTTTCCTTTGGCAAGCACTGCGGCAAAAATGATGTTTGCCGTTCCGGTAACCGAAGGTTCATCCAATAAAAGATCCGCACCTTTCAGTTCATTTGCAGTGAGCCTGAAGAAACCTTCCCCTTGCTCGTATTGAAACTGCACGCCCAGTTTTTCAAAACCAATGATATGGGTATCCAGCCTCCTTCTTCCAATTTTATCCCCTCCGGGTTTTGGAATGAAAGCTTTTTTAAAACGGCCAAGCAAAGGACCTGCAATCATCACTGATCCGCGCAGGCGGCTGCTGTTTTTTTGAAATGCAGGATCTTCAAGCTTTTCAAGCAACACATGCTTGGCTGCGAACTTGCAGGTATGCCTGTCGATGCGTTCAACATCAACCCCCAATTCCGCTAAAAGCTCAATGAGTAAATTGACATCAAGGATGTCAGGAATATTGTACAGCGTGATGGGGTCCGGCGTAAGCAACACCGCACTGATGATCTGCAAAGCTTCATTCTTTGCACCCTGTGGTACGATTTCTCCATTGAGTTTTTTCCCGCCTAGAACTTCAAAAGCTTTCATGAAAGTTCATTTGCCTTGGGCCGTTACTTGAAACGCTTTTTCCCAAATTTTTGCGCAGGCCTGTTTTTGCCCCCTCCGATGCCATTTCCGCCGCCAGTGCCCGGACGATTGCGTTGTTGAAAGCCGCCACCCTTTCCTCTTTTTTGAAAACGCTCGTCCTGTTCACGGTATGCCCTGACAAAAGGTGTGCTGGTGAATTCAAGCTGTCCCTTTGTGATCGCGTTCAACTCACTCCTGATGCTTTCATCCGGAATAAGTTCCTTGTGCCATGTATTGTAAGCCAGCTTCATGTAATATGCAATGATGTGCGAGAAGCCCGAACGTTTTTCCTCATTTTCCTCTGCCATGGCCTTTGAAATCACCATTTCCAGGTGTTTTCCAAGGTGATAATACTTGGGATGTCTTTTGGGATAGGGAAGTGGCGCAGGCTTTGCCATCATTGATTCCCTTGTTGGGATTGGATAAGGACTGTCTGCCTCCAGTTTAAAATCAGAAATCAAAAAAAGATGATCCCACAATTTATGCCTATAATCTTCAATATTTTTGAGTTGAGGATTGAGGAAACCCATCAATTCTATGACAGCTTGTGCATTTTTTTGTCTTCTTTCCTTGTCTTCAACAGAAAGAATATGACCCACCATCTGCTGCACATGCCTGCCATACTCCCTCATCACGAGGTGACTCCTATTGGTATTGTATTCCATTATTGTCTTTTGAGAGCAACAAAAATAAGGTTTATGGGCTGATTTTGAGAATATTTTGCCCCTGGCCCTGCCTTTTCATAATTTGCATCCATGTGTTTTCACCTAGGGATAGACATCAGCCGCGCAGAGCACATCAAGCTAAAAAACAAGTCAAAAAAAATCAAGGAGCATCAGCTGAACCTGGACCAGCCGTATGCAAGCGGGTTTGATTACCCTTTTTGGCCTGTCCTCAAGTCCATTGAAGGGGGCAACGATTTTACCATATCGATGATGCACTGGGAGTTTATCCCGTCTTATATTCGGTCTGTTGAATCTTTGCTTCATTTCAGAAAGGGAGGATTAAACATAAAAACAGGAAGAAAGGACATTCCGCACAATACCCTCAATGCGATTGGTGAAGAGGTCTTGAACAAACCCACTTACAAGGAAGCTGCGCTTAAACGAAGATGCCTTGTGCTTGCATCAGGGTTCTATGAATGGAGGCATTTTACGCCCCTCGGAGGTAAGGATACGGCCTATCCGTATTATGTTTCAGTCAAAGGGCAGGAGTATTTTTTCATGGCAGGTATTTACAATCCCTGGGTTGACCAGGAGTCTGGCGAGGTGGTCGACAGTTTTTCCATCCTGACGACTGCAGCCAATCCACTAATGGAAAAAATACACAACAAAAAGAAGAGAATGCCTGTCATCCTTCCCGACGACCAGGCAGAACAGTGGATCAAGGATGATCTTTCTGTTGAACAGATAGCCACATTGGCAAGGTTCCAGGTTCCCAATGAACTGCTGGAATATCATACCATCCGAAAGGACTTCAGACAGCTTGAAGAACCTCGAGAAGTATTTTTATATGAAGAACTCCCTCAAATAATTTAATTCCCCCATCCCTCATCCCTGGCTGTTCCCTCGTCCCCTGTCCCTCGTCCCCTGTCCCTCGTCCCTGGCTGTTCCCCCATCCCTCATCCCTGGCTGTTCCCTCGTCCCCTGTCCCTCGTCCCTTGTCCCTGGCTGTTCCCTCATCCCTACACCCTCACATACACCCTCTTCCTATCCATAACATACCCCACCAGCCAACAAACCATCATCAACGCGATGGAATACAGCAATGCCCCGATGGATCCCGGTGCAATCTGTTGAAAAAAATCTTTGCTGATCACAGTGGTAAGGCTTCTTCCATCCGCATCCCTGATCAGGTTGAATGTCTTGGGGATAAAACTGGACAAAACATATATGAATAGCGGATTTTTCCCAAAGACTTCAAAGAAATAATTGCCGGTTCTAAAACTGGTCTTTGCATTCAGGTAGACCAGCGATCCGATCATGAGCAATGAGATGCCACAGGTGTATAAAACATAGGAACTGGTCCAGATTTTTTTGTTGATGGGGAAGCTATAGTTCCAGCAATAAGCAATGGCCATCAGGGCTGCACCATACAGCAAAACCTTTGCGATACCCTCATAGTCTTTGCCTTTTTCACGCAGCAGCACTCCAGCAAAATATCCGATAACCACATTTACGGCAGCAGGAAATGTACTGAGGAATCCTTCTGGTTCAAAGGCAATGCCCTCTCCCTTGTACATGTGGTTTTCTCCCACCAGCCATTTGTCTACAGCGATGCCAACATTGCCCAGCATGGTATAATCGCCGCCGAGGTACATCACCAGCCAATAACCGAGGAGGATGGCAATACTGGTATACATCACCGCCTTTCTTGAAAGAAAATGAATCATTGCAGCTGCAATGCCATAGCAGAGCGCGATACGGGCCAGTACCCCAAAAATCCTTGTCTTGTCAATCGTTTTCGGAATCCATTCGCCTGCCGCATTGATGCTTACAAAAGGATACCAGGACAGTAGATAGCCAATCAAAAAAATGAGAAATGTTCGTTTGAAAATCTTTCCTGCTACCTGACCATTTCCCATTCCCGCGAATTTAGGCATCGTGAACGCCATGGCATTGCCGACGGCAAAAAGGAAAGATGGGAAAACAAGGTCTGTCGGCGTGAACCCATGCCAGGATGCATGTTCCAGCGGTTCAAAGGGGACAGCGCCAGCCTGATTGTTGACGATGATCATGAAGCAGACAGTCATCCCCCTGAACACATCAAGGGCTGTAAAACGTTGTGGTATTGACATGATAGTGCAGGTTGGTTGGGTCGTTGAATTTAAGCAATTTGTGGAAATGCGAATTGTGCACAGGTAAAATCTTTTGCCAATGAAAACGCTTGAGATAGAAATGCTTCCTTTTCTATTCCTCATCGGTTCAACATTATCAACTATTTTATTTAATTTGACAACCGCTTAACCACTTGCCATGACCAACAGGATCGGAATGAACTTGCTGCTTTGGGGAACCGAGATCGATGCTTCCCTTTTTCCTGTATTGGAACAGATCAAGGCTGCCGGTTATGACGGTGTGGAAGTTCCAATTTTTGATACAAATCCCAGCCATTGGGAACCATGGCGGAAAAAGCTGGACGCGCTGGAGCTTGAACGTGTTGCTGTAACCATCAATGGCCCTGATCATCACCAAATCAGTGGCGATGCATCCATGCGTAAGAAAACCCTTGAAAGGAACAAGCAGGCCCTGGCGTGTGCGCAGGTGTTGGGGTCCAGTCTGCTCACCGGTCCTTATCACTCTGCCTTGGGTGTATTTACAGGAACCAAGTCCACTGCTGAAGAAAACAAATGGGCTGCAGAAAACCTGTTTGCATTGGCAGAGCATGCACAACAACTGAACATCACACTGGGGCTTGAGTACCTGAACAGGTTTGAAAGCTATCTGGTGTCATGTGCTGATGAATTGATTGATTTGGTGGACCGGGTCAACCATCCCCATTGTAAACTCATGTTCGACTCCTTTCATGCAAACATTGAGGAGACCAGGCTTGGCGACGCCATCAGGAAAATGGGCAACAGGTTGGTGCATGTCCAGTTGTCAGAAAACAACAGGGGCACATTGGGAAGTGGCCATGTTGATTTCAAGGAAATAGTAACAGCACTGGAAGAGATCAATTATCAGGGCATGATCAGCATAGAGGCATTCAGCAGCAAACTCAGTGCTGCCAACATTTGGCGCAAGATGTTCGGTTCCGAAATGCAACTCGTCAATGACAGTATTCAATATTTAAAAAGCATCTAACATGAAAATAAACATTGCCATCGTCGGACTCGGATTTGGTGCAGAGTTCATTCCCATTTACCAAAGGCATCCGCATGCCAACATGTATGCCATCTGCCAGCGCAACGTGGAAAAACTCAATGCCATCGGGAATGCCTTTGGAATTGAAAAAAGATATTCTGATTATGATGAACTGCTGAAAGACCCGCAGGTGGATGCGGTACACATCAACTCACCCATTCCCAACCATGCAGAGCAATCTTTGAAAGCGCTTTATGCTGGTAAACATGTTGCCTGTACTGTTCCTATGGCAACCAGTGTGGAGGATTGCATGAAGATTGTGAAAGCCTGCAAGGAAACGGGAAAGAAATACATGATGATGGAAACCGTGGTATACGCACGCGAGTTTCTATTTGCAAAAGAAATGTATGAAAAGGGAGAATTGGGCAAGGTGCAATTCCTCAAGGCATCGCACCAGCAAGACATGGACGGCTGGCCTGACTACTGGCCAGGGCTTCCTCCGATGCACTATGCCACCCATTGTGTTGGTCCGGTGGCCGGGTTGTTGAAGCTCGAAGCGGAGTATGTATCCTGCTTTGGTTCTGGAACCATCCGTGAGGAACTGGCCCAAATCCATAACTCTCCCTTTGCCGTTGAATCAGCCCATATCAAGTTCAAGAATTCTGACCTCAGTGCTTATGTCTACCGCTCACTTTTCGACGTTGCACGCCAGTACCGCGAGAGCTTTGAAGTCTATGGATCTAAAAAATCTTTCGAGTGGGCATTGATTGAAGATGAAGAACATGTAGTGCACACTGCAAAACTCCCTGAGCATGAGATTCCCAAAAAAGTAAAAGTGCCGGACTATGCACATTTGCTGCCAGAAGGAATAAGAGATTTCACCACCAAAGGCGTCTACGATGTGGCTGAAAATACCCATCTCAGCTTTACGCAAGGTGCAGGGCATGGTGGATCGCATCCCCATCTTGCCCATGAGTTCCTGATGGCCTTGGTGGAAAACCGTGATCCATTCCCGAATGCGGCACAGTCGGCCAACTGGACATCCGTAGGCATCCTTGCCCACGAATCAGCCATGGAAGGCGGCGCCATCAAGCATTTGCCGGACTATTTTAATGTATAAAA
>JAURJU010000074.1 GCA_030832085.1 Chitinophagales bacterium
ACCCAAAATGCAGCAAGCACAAGAAACCAGGGAATCGAGATCACCCTCGGGTCCAATGTGATCAACAAGGCGAAGTTTGGGTGGAATTTCCAGATGAACTTCAACAAGATGTGGAACAAGGTCATTGACATGCCGAGAAACGTTGCGGAATACTATATCGCCGATACATGGCTCTATGGAAATGCAAGGGGTGGTTTGATCTTTGGCGGTCCAACCACATCGATCACTGGATTTGGATATGAAAGGAACGCCAAGGGCGATGTGCTCATCAACCCTACCAATGGTTTGCCTGTCGTGGAGCAATTGTTCAAGATCCGCGGAGACAGAAATCCTGATTTCACCCTGGGTATCAACAACTCCTTCAGGCTGAACAGGTTCAGGTTGAACTTCCTCTGGGACATCAAAGTGGGCGGTGACATCTTCAACGGAACACACCGCTTCCTGACAGGAGCCGGAAAAAGCCCGCTTACCGCAGACAGGTTCACGCCACGTGTTGTGAAGGGCGTGCTGAAGGACGGCAAGGAAAATACCAATCCAACCCCCAACAGCATTGTAATTGTTCCTGCATTGAACGATGCCTATTATACCAATATGCCTGAAGAGGACTTCATCGAGAAGAATGTAAACTGGCTGCGTTTGCGTGATTTGACCTTTGCGTATGCATTGCCCAAAAATCCATTCAAAGATCTTCCAGGCATCAAGACACTTGAATTGTTCCTGACCGTCAATGACCTTGTGTTGATAACCAATTACACAGGTGCTGACCCTGCCGTCAATGGAAATACTGCAGGATCAAGGGGTGTTGGTGGATTTGGTTTTGACTATGGAACCATGCCGGCCCCCATCAGTGTCAACTTTGGTCTGAAGACATCATTTTAATCAAAAGGAAAAATCAGCTCATGAAAAAGAATATTTTATTTTACCTGACCGCGATAACCTTGGTCTTCTCCTTCTCCAGTTGTCAAAAGAAGATTGACGAGGCATTTGCCAATCCCAACGCCAGTGTTAGGGTACCAATTGAAACATTGTTGCCAGGTATAGTTGGTAACTTTATTGGAAGCGCTTCTGCAGCAGGAAGCTCTTATGGGCTTGCAAATGATGGTCTGTATGTTGGCCGTTATGTGCAATATTTCGCCACCAACAGCGTAGGAAACCAATACGATCAAATGGGTGGTGCAACAGGGGCAAGTGATATACTTGGTTCGGTTTGGGCCATGCATTACTATGGAATGGGTGAAAACCTCAACAAGATGGTGAAGTGGGGAATCGAAGAAAAAAAATGGGATTATGTGGGCGTGGGCTATGCCATCCGAGCATTCAGCTGGCTTGCTTTGACCAACATGTATGGTGAGGTGATCATGCGTGAAGCATTTCGCCCGGAACAACTGGTTTTCAACTATGACAATCAAAAGGATGTATATGATACGGTAAGGGCTATCGGAAGGCTGGCGTTGGATTACCTCAACAAAACAGGTGACAATGCAAGCCAGGCCAACTTGGCAAAGGGAGATGCATATTTTTATAACGGAGACGTAAACAAATGGAAAAAATTCGTGTACACTGTCATGGCAAGGTCATTCAACCACCTCAGCAACAAAGCAGAATACAAGCCAGACTCCGTAATCAAATATGCATTGTTGGGGATCAATACAAATGAAGACAACGCCACCTGCAAATTTGCCAACACTGGTATTACAGGCACTTCAAATTTTTTCGGACCATTAAGAAACAATGTAGGAGCACTTCGGCAGACCGAGTACATTGCCAACCTCATGAATGGATTGAATGCAAGGTTCACAGGAGTTACAGATCCAAGGGCCTTCTATATGCTGAGGGAAAATACCAATGGAACAATCCGTGGAATCAAGCCCAACAAAGGTGCGGGCACCTTGGTAACTGCTGATCAACCCCAAAGTTTCTGGGGCCAGCCATTTGCCTCATCTGCTCAGCCCGTATCAGATGCTGTATGTCGGTACATTTTCAAAAACGGGTCCCCTTTCCCAGTCATTACTGCAAGCGAGAACAAGTTCATGTTGGCAGAAGCCTATCTCCGAAAAGGAGACGCAAACGCTGCCAGGGCCACTTATGTTGAAGGCATCAGTTTAAACATTGATCACCTGAACACCGACTACAGTGCAGCAGTTCCTGCACCAAGGCTTATTACCCCTGCCATCAAGGCTGCGTTTCTTGCCAACCCTGGTGTAGTTCCACCAGCAGCAGCACTTTCCCTCAGCCATATCATGTTGCAAAAATACATTGCACTTTATGGATTTGGCATGATGGAAACCTGGGTTGACATGCGAAGGTTTCACTATACTGACCTGGACGAAAAAACAGGTGGGCAGGTATATGCTGATCTTGTGATGCCAACGGGTACAGACCTTTTTATCAACAACAGCGGAAAATATACCTACAGGGCAAGACCACGTTACAACTCGGAGTACCTGTACAATATTGCTGAATTGACAAGGATTGGTGCGACCGCCCTGGATTATAATACCAAGGAACAATGGTTCTCTCAGAAATAGATCATCAGAATAAAACCATCATCATGAAATCATCAATGAAATTCAAATACTTTACAATAGCCATCGCATCGATCATTGTGCTGGCATCCTGTAAAAAAGAATACGCTTCCATTCTCACTGAAGAGACCAACCTCGGCAGTACCGCTTTTGTGAAGTTTCACAATGCCATCATCAATTCCAACAGAACCTATATCTATTCGGATCTGGTTCCGCTGAACGGTGCCACCGTAGCATATGGTGGTCTTTTCCCATCACTGTCACCTTCCTATTCAGCCGTAAAAGCCGGAACAAGGGCCATTGCCATCAGGGATACACTGTTCCCCAGTACACAGTATCCTATCAGCTTCAGCACTGAGATGACAGGCGGAAACTACTATACCATATTTGCTTATGACTCTTTGAATGCCCCGCAATACAAGGTGGTTCAAGACAATATCCAGGTATTCAATGATACGGCTGCAAGAATCAGGTTTGCCAATTTACCATTCAGCACAACGACCATGCCCAATGTTGATATCTTCTCCCAAAAGCAGCAGGCTAATGTTTTCACCAACATCAGTACAGCTGCCGTTACCGATTTCATCCCCTACAGGGCCGGCATCAGCGATACACTGTATGTTCGTCCAACGGGTACAACCACCAACCTTACACAGTTGAATGGATTGGTTCCAACTGCAAAAAGAAACTATACAGTGATATTCAGGGGAAGCTACCGCGCAACAACAGGAACCAATGCAAGAACATTGACTTCATTCCTGAGCTATTGATTTGAGGAAAATACATGCTGGCAGTCTTTGTAAAGGGGTGTGGTCTGTATCAACGTAAAATGGTAACATATCCTGTTCGCCTCTTGCTGCCATCCCCCAGGTCAATGGCATAATAGTATGTGCCTTCCGGCATGGGATGACCATTGCGTGTACCATTCCAAGGTTCCAGATATCCAGAGGAACGAAAAATGATTTGTCCGTAACTGTTGTAGACTTCCATGATACAATTTCGGTACTGTGCAAGAAACCGGATCTTCCAAGTATCGTTGATGCCATCTCCGTTTGGTGTGAACGTATTGGGAATATCAACATCAGACAATACAAATACCTGAACGGTATCCAATGCAGTGCAAAGGGTTTGCTTGTCTATCGCCTGCACAACATAGGCAATGTCAAGGTCTGGTTTGCACAAGGGATTGAGCAAATTGACATCGTCTAAATAGGTGGACGGTGTCCAGACAAACTGATGCTGACTGGGATTGACAACACTTGCCTCAAGTCTAGCAGCACTGCCATTCTTGATGTATCGATCAGGACCAGCATTGATCATGGGTGCAATGTTGATGGATGAGATTGCATGTGATGCCGTATCACTTGTGCAACCCTGATCGAATGCAATCCAATGCCTGACAGAAAAACTATTCATTGCTTTTTTATACGCATGCAGTGCCAGGTGGCTGGTCTTGCTGCTGAAACGCTGTCCATCACCAAATTCCCAAAACCATGTTGCTCCTGCATTTGAAGCCGGCCGAAAGGAGGAAAAATACTGGATCAAGCTGTCAACACAGGGCTTGCCATTTCTTGTAACAGCAATTGTTGACAAATCAACAACCACCAATGTTTTCACCGTATCGGCCATACAGCCATTGTCGGTCAACACCGAAAAGCCAATGCGCTGGTTGCCCGGAGAAGAAAAGATTTTTTTTGCGTCTTTTGAAATGACCTTGCTCCCATCCTGAAAGTCCCATTGGTGAAGAACAACCTTGAATCCTGCAGCATTGACAATTCCTGAAAAATTCACTTCTTTTCCTGCGCAAGCCACTGCGGGAAAACCCATGTCAAGCTTTGGGCCTTCCTGGACAACAACACTGATAACCGTATCCTCTGATTTGCTACAATTGTCAAGGTCTGGTGAAGTGTACGCAAGTGGAATCTTTTGGGTACCTGCGAATGAGAATTTCAGGTCTTCCGCAATCGTATAGGTATAATACCTCCTGCCAAAAACAAGCACAGAGTCCACAGGAACAGGATTGTTGATGATGGAATCCCGGTTGACATTGAGGCCGGGCACACGGCTGAACTTCCATTGAATATTGGTCAGCCTGTAGGCGACTTTTATGCTTGCACGAAAAGGTGAATTCTTGCAGGTATATGCATCTGTGCCAGGTAAAATGCTTTTTGTGTTTTTGATGCTGGGATAAGCATTGAGGTTGTTCACCAGGGTGCCTACATTGTAACCATAGCTTTCATAATAACCCAACCCATAGACCATGCCATTGAAGGCGCTGTCACAGCTAACCTGGTGTTGGCCTGCGGCACCCAACAAACGGACAACCGCAACGGCATAATCATTTTTGGATGGATGAGGGATGATGTTCACTGGATCAACAGCATTGCCATCCACCCGCAAAGTGGGAATTCCGGCAACAGGCAGTATAAGGCTTAAATAATTGAAATCGATGAACTGGTTTCTTGTCTTGTAGAACGTCAGCTTCTTGATGCCCTGCTCAACAGGGCTCAAATAAAACATCTCCGGATCCCCGTAAGGATTGGTTGCATCGCTGACACAGGCATTTGCAGAGGGGGTATACTGGGCAACAAGGATGGGTTTATTCGCTTCAATATAATCCCCGGAATTGCTGGAGAATTCGTAATAGAAATTATTTATCAGGCCAGACAGGATGGTTCCATTTCTTTTTACGATGGTGGAAGGATCCTGTACCACAACCCTGTAGATATTCAAAAATGGTGTTGTGATGTCAGTATTGGCATTGGCCAGGGTATGATAGGTCAGGTAGCGGGTTCCCCAGGTATTGGAAGGGAACACCTGTTGTTGCATGATGTCACCTCCATTTCCAAAGCAGAGGGTGTTGCGGCTGGATCCAGAAAACACCGCCACAGGATGACAAAGTCCATCAGCACCTGCAACCGAAAGAATTCTACTGCCCGTCAAGTCAACGCCACTGTCATAACGGAGCCGCTTTCCAAACACATTGAAGATTTCCCCTTTTTTAAGTTCAACAGTAAAAGGCATACCGGCCGGACGACCGTTTTCAGTAATGCCAGCAGGCGTGATTTGAATTTTGGTATTGCTCTCAGCTGCCACAACATAAAACCAGGAATGGCTATAATCCACATTGGACACCTGTTTGCAATTGACAGAATAGTAATTGTAACCATAGGTCTCCGTCGGCATGACCATCATCGCACCGGAAGAATTGAGTCCGTATTGGTGGGCATTCAATACAATGGGCACATCACTGACGACATGAATCCCCTTGTTGAAAATACCTTCACCGGTAAGCCTGGCATCCTCTGGACCGGATTTTGGGATGACCACTGATGCGTTTACACTGTTGGCCGCAACCGAAACCGTCTGGGTCCAGCCATTTCCGGGGATGGATACGGTTACATTGGCTGGCTGTTCTGCAGAAATGTACAACACAAGGGTCTGGCTGTTGCCCCCTGAATTGGCATTGAACATCACATTGTGCCCGTATCCCAGCCAAAATTCTTTCCCCCGGTTCGAACGGTCCTGGGCAAAAAGCTGGCCCCAATGGTTCAATAAAAACAACATCAAGGAAAATGCACGAACGGTTTGCATTGATCAGGCAGTTAACGGAGGATGGTAATGTATCCGGTCAATTTCTGGCTTCCATCACCAAGATCAATCACATAATAATATGTTCCATCCGGCAACTTCCTCCCATTGCGTTTGCCATCCCAGGGGAATGGATATCCATATGACCTGAAAATGATCTGCCCAGCGGTATTGTAGATTTCAACCTGGGCTTTTTTATACTGGTCAAGAAAGCGGATTTCCCAGGTATCATTGATGCCGTCTCCATTGGGGGTGAAGGTATTGGGAATGCCCACATCCGACAACAGAAAGACCTTCACCGTATCTGTGGCGCTGCAAAGCGTCTGTATATTGATGGCGTTTACAACATATATGGTATTCGCATCGGGCTTGCATATGGGATTTTGGATATTGGGCTTATCAAGGTACACTGCAGGAGTCCAAAGGAATGAATAACCAGCCGGATTGGGTATGCTCGCATCCATCATCGCAGCATTACCTTTCTTGATGTATTTATCCATTCCGGCATTGATGGCCGGGGGAGGATGGATGATCACAGGTTTGTTGAAGGGCAATGATCCACATCCCTCTTTGCTGGTCACGACAAGGGATGCAGTAAAGTTCTTGGCCGAAAAATAGCGATGGTAATAGGGTGATGGTTTACCAACCTGTGTTCCGTCACCAAGATCAAGTTTCCAGGAGCTGATGTTGGACAGGTTGTTTGGCTGGAAGCGGATCAATGAACCAATACAGAAAGTATCTGCTGCAACAGTCATGTCCGCCACCGGCGAAGGAAAAATCACAGGTACATTTTTGGTAACCGTATCGCTGTTGCAGCCCTGGTCGATTACGACCCAGTGCCTTACGGGAATACCGGATTTTGCATTCTTGTATCCGTGGGATCCAATGGCAGTTGACTTGCTGTTTCCGGTTTGCCCATCGCCATAATCCCAGTACCAGGTGGCTGAAAGGCCTTGTGCATTGGGGATGGAGGAGCTGAACGAAAGAGTACTGTCCACACAAGCCTTTCCGCTGATGGAAAATGTGAGTGCGGAGGGATCTGATACAAAAACCTTTTTCAGGGTATCTGCAGAACAACCATTGTCAGCAACCACAGTCAGCTTGATGTATTTATCTCCCCCATTTTGAAAGACCCTGGTCACGTCTTTGGTATTCAGCTGGCTGCTGTCGGGAAACTCCCATTTGTAACCTGTAATGTTGAAACCCGTTGCAGTATTCATCCCACTCAGGCTGATGGTTTTGCCCACACAGCTCACTGCAGGAACTGCATAATCCGCTTTCGGTCCGTTTTTTACATTGACAACAACAACCGTGTCTCTTTTTTGATCGCATTTGTCGATATCGTCAGCAAAATAGGTTACAGGTATCTTGAATTGACCTGCAAATGAAAGTTTTAAAAACTGGCCATAGGTGTAGGTATAATAATTCCTTCCAAAGATCTTGGTGGTGGACACTGGAACAGGTGCATTGATGGTCGAGTCTTTTTTGATGTTAAGTCCTGGTACACTGCTCAGTCCCCATTTGATGGAACTGAGTTTATATGCCACCCTTATGCTGGGGTTGAACTCTGTACCCAGGCAGGTTGTTGAATCCACGCCAGGTTGATTGCTGTACCTGTTTTTGATGCTGGGATAGGCATCCAGGTTGTTCAGCAGTGTTCCTGCAGTGTAGCCGTAACTTTCAAACAGGCCAATCCCATAGACGGTTGCATTAAAGCTGGAATCGGAACTGACCGTATGCTGTGCCGCGGCTCCCAGAATTCGCCCAACGGCGACAGAATATCCCGCCAAACTGGGATGAGGAATGATGTTTTCTGGAGGTATGGGATTCCCATCCAGCCTGAGCGACCCAATTCCTGCCGTAGGAATGTAAATGCTCACATATACATAATCAATGTATGACTTACGGGTGGTATAGAACAGGATGCTTTTTTGCCCTTGTTCGATGGGGCTCAAATAGATCATCTCAGGATCGCCGTAGCTGATCATGTTCATGGTCGCACATTCATTGGCATTGGGTGTGTATTGGGCAACCAGAATGGGTTTGTCCGCTTCAATGTAGTCCCCCGTCCTGCTGTTGAACTCATAGTAGAAATTCTTGACGAGGCCAGTCATCACCACTCCGTTTCGCTTGACCACCGTGGTAGGGTCAAGCACACAAACCCTGTAAAAATTCATAAAAGGGGCCTTGACATCCGTTTGGGTATTGTTGATCATGTGGTAGGTCAGGTATCGGGTTCCCCAGGCTTGTGACGGAAAAATTTGCTGGCCCATGTATTCGCCCCCATCACCCCTGCAAAGCCTGATACCCCCAGATCCAGAAAACAGGGCAATGGGATGGCATTTCCCATCACCCCCGGGCACCGAAACCACCTTGCTGCCCGTCATGTCTTTGCTGGCCTGATACAAGAGTGAGCCGGTTCCCAGTTTCCCCATCACATTGTAGATCTCTCCCTTGTTCAGTGTAACCGTATAGTTCTTGCCCGGAAGCCAGCCCTGGCGGGTAGTATCCGCAGGTGTAATTACAATGGTAGTGCTGTCTTCCGGGGCAACCACAAAAAACCAAGAATACCACTCTGGACCGTTCTGTACGTTTGGGCTATAGCTACCGGGAGGATTTGAACCAGACTGGGTTTGTGTATAATTGACTGAATAATAGGTATACCCATAGGTTTCAACGGGCATCAGCATGGTGGCCCCAGAAACCATGGTATTGTATTGGTGTGCATACACTGCCACGGGCACATCACTTTTTACCTGTATGCCCTTTGTAAACCGCCCCTCTCCCGTAATCCTGGCATCTTCGGGTCCGGTTTTGGGAATGATTACCGAAAAGTCTACCGTGTTGGCTGGAATGGCGAAGGTTTTGGTCCAGCCCGTGCTGTTGATGGAAACAGTTACATTGGCAGGTTGGGATGCACTGATGTACAGTTGAAGCTCCTGCCCGTTTACCGGTGGCTCATTGTTGAAGCTGTAATTGAATCCATAGCCCAACCAGAACTCTCTTCCCCAATTTGATTTGTCCTGTGCAACAATGGTATTGCAAACAAAAAGCAAAAGGGTTAGAGAAATGAGCCTATATCTGCGCATAGTCAACAAATTTAAGCAATCAGGGGTGGGTTTTCTTAAAAATTTGCGAAAGCCTGGAATTTTGGTAACTTAGCAGCCTTACCCCGAGTAACCTTTTTACAACCAAAATTGACCAACATGATGAACAGACACTCCGCGAGGATGTTCCATCTCTTTTTTGCAATTTGTGCAATCCTTGTATCAACCTTTGCAACTGCACAGGGCACGTATGATACCAACAAATGGCGTTTCAGCAACCCCAAACCTTTTGGATTCACGATTTTTGATGTTGAATTCCTGGACGACAACAACATCATCGGTGTAGGATCCGACGGTGGCATCGCACGCTCTGCAGATGGAGGCAAAAGCTGGACCTATGGTGCGTTTACCTTTCCAACAGCAGCAGGACCGGTAACCAGGCCCTCTTTCAGTGACCTGCATGCAGTGAATACAACGGTTGCATATGCTGTTGGCACCAACGGTGCAATGACAAAAACAACAGATGGAGGAAAGACCTGGAACCTGGTAAAAACACCGTTATACAACAAAGGCAGAAACATCAATGCTGTTTGGTTCATCAACAAGGATACCGGCTATATTGGTGGCCAACACAACACACTTGACTCGCTGCCAAAATTATATTTTACCAGAAATGGCGGAAATACCTGGGACTCCATCGCCGCTCCTATGGGTGGGAAATCCAGGATAGGATATGTCAACAATCCCAGCCTCGCACCCATCATTGTGGATGTCACTGCCAAAGACAAGGAAATTCTTGGCATCCAGTTCATCAACGATAAAATTGGGTATATTTCGGGTACTGGCCTGAGTACCTATGCAAATCATCCTGCTGTCAATGGTACAACGGGTTTGCCGAACGGAACCACTACATCCAGTGGATCGCACCATGCTAGTTTGCTTTGGAAGTTTGACAATGGTACACTGACAGATTATTCAACTTCAAAGGAGCGCCTCGGCTATACAGGTGTGCCAGCCGGAACGGTAACCAATACCACCCGGTATGCATCACTAACCAATACAACCCAGAGCATGCGTGCCCTGCATGTCATCAACGATTCCACAGTCCTCTTGATGTCATTCAACAACAACATCGTGCTCAGGGTTCAAACTGGCAAAAACGACAGTACGGCCAATGTGGCTGTTCCAGGTAGATTTGAAAAAGGCAAGTATGCTACCCTGAACTTTCCATTCCCGCCCGGTAACCCCATCGTATCCATTCCAAAAGTTCAGACCCTATTGATTTCCAACCCATACAGGATTGTAAAAGCACCCAATGGGAAATTGATGGCACCGGGTAACTTTGGACTGATGGCCACATCAACAGACAATGGGGTGAATTGGATCATGGAAAACTCCCTTCCACAGGGAAAGAATTTCAGTGGAAATGGCACTTGGGCCATGGACATCTCTCCCAGCGGCAAGTTCCTGACCATGGGCACCTTTGGCGTTTACGCTGACTCTTCAGCTGGTGGGAAATGGGCCACGAATTACCTGACAAACCCCGCTTCTGCAGGTTATTTTGAAATAGAATTTGCTGATTGTAACAATGGTATCGCAGCGGGCAGCAGCTCCGTTACTGTAACCACTGATGGAGGAAAAACTTGGATTGACAAGGCCAGGCTTGATTTCGCCAACCTGTACATCAGCATCAACGCCATTGCCTATCCTTCCGTTGACAAGGCTTATTTTGCAACAAGCGCAGGATCCCTTTACCGTTCTTTGGACAAGGGAACAACCATGGACCCCCTTTACTCCAATCCGGACCTTCAGCTGCAAGACGTTGTTGCAATTGGAAAAGATACAGTAATTGTTATAGCTTCCAGTGCTTTCTCTGTAGCTGCTGCAAGCCGAACATCGAATATTATCCGTTCTATCAACAACGGCGCCTCATGGCAGCTGATTGGCGGCTTCCCTGTAGGCTCAACGGCACCTGTCATGAGCAAGATATTTTTCCCCAGCAATACCATTGGCTATGTAGCTGGAACCAGGGGGGCAGTTTACAAGACAACCAATGGAGGAACCACATGGACCAACATCAGTCCGTTCCCGGCCCTGAATGCATCAATGAGTTATACTGAAATCTTTGCTTTGGACAACAATACTGTATTCGTTACAGGGAATGGTTTCCCCAGAAAGGTTGTTTACAAATCCATCGATGGAGGTGCAAACTGGACCGATATCACCAACAACTTGGCAACATTGCCTGTCGGAAACCTGAATGCCATCCTGATGCATGATGTAAACAACGGTTATGTAGCCACACCCGGTGTGATGGTGTCCACCAACAATGGCGGTGCTACCTGGAACCTGGAGATCCCCCCGACCAACAATATTTTTGAAACCATGGCTTTTGCACCAAAAACTGTTCCTGCTGGAACACCGGTTTCCAACAGGAAATTGTTTGTCACGGGTGTAAATGTCAGTGGTGCCCCTTTGATGGAGTTTGGTGATACAACACTCTTGAAAGTTTCGACTACTGAAACCTCAACGCCATCTTGTTCAAACACCAACAACGGAACCATTACCGTAACTGCAACCGGCGGCATCGCCCCTTATAGCTACAGCCTCAATGGGGGTGCATTCCAAAGCTCCAATGTGTTGACGGGTGCTGCTGCAGGCAACAATACTGTCATCATCAAGGATGCTGCCTGTGAAAGCATCACAAAAACAGTGGTTGTTGATCTGCTTCCAGCTCCAACGGTAAATGCAGGGCCTGACAAATTGATTGTCGCCGGTGATGAAATTGGACTGTTGGGCTCTACTTCAGCCACACCAAGATCAATCGCGTGGACACCTGCCATTTACATCACTTCTGGTGCATTGTCTCTCACTGCATATGTAAACCCACCAACCACCACTACCTATAAACTCACTGTTGTAGACGATATGACGGGTTGTTCAGGCAGCGATGATGCCATGGTTACGGTAGCCCCGTATTGCATTGCCGTTAAGAGTGCATTCACGCCAAATGGTGATGGGCAAAATGACAAATGGCTGGTGACCAATGGTGGCGCATGTACCAAATCCATTGCAGTCAAGGTGTTCAACCGTTATGGTCAGCTTGTATTCAAAAATGACAACTACCAAAACAACTGGGAAGGCACAAATGATGGAAAACCCATTCCTGATGGAACGTATTATTATGTGATTACCTATAACCTGGTAAGCGGAAAGACATTCCAGACAAAAGGTGATGTAACCATTTTAAGATAATCCAAACGACCAAACATGAAAAAATACATATACATCGTTGCACTGTCTTTCGTCTTCTCTTCTGCCGCTGCGCAGCAGTTGCAAACATCTTCCCTGTATGAAGTGCAGGGTGTGCTGCACAACCCAGCCATGGCAGGTATGCAAGCAACCAACTTTGTTGGTGCCACTTATAGGTCTCAGTGGAGTGGAATTTCAGGGAGTCCAAAAACAACCAATGTGTTTGGTTCCTTTGCAGTACCGGACAAACTGATTGGTTTGGGTGGTTTTATCTACAGTGACGTAACAGGTCCCACTTCAAGAACCGGTGCACAATTTTCCTTTGCAAAGCACCTCCCACTTTCAGATGGATCTGGAAAGTTTTCCATTGGCATTGAAACCAGGCTTTTTCAATTTGGGATTGACAAGAATAAACTCGGTCTTGCGCTTGGCAATGATCCAATCCTTGCTGGTGCTGCGACGAGAACCAAGTTTGATGCCGGCCTAGGCGTTGCATTCACCAATGATAAATTCCAGGCAGGCATTTCAGTATCTCAATTGATCCAGTCAAAACTGGATTTCTATACCGGCTCACATTCTTTGTCGGCGCAAGGCCGCCTGTACAGGCACTTTTACCTGCACACCAACTACAGGATCGATGTTGGGGGTGGAACAACCCTTATCCCCAACCTGCTGCTCATCTACCTGCCCAATGTCAGCAATGCTGAATTTCAGGCAGGCGCAAGGGTAGAGCGTGAAATGTTTTGGTGGGGGCTGGGCATCAGGTCCGGACAAAGCTATATGCTTTCCGCAGGCGTGAACATCAACAAGAGTTTCTCCTTGGGCTATGGGTATGACAGTTATATCAATCCTATCAGCACCTTCGACGGGGGTGCCAACGGACATGAGTTGTTGCTCCGATACAGGTTCAACAAGAAATAAGCAGTTTGCAACAAATAAAAAAGGGGTTGAATGTTCAACCCCTTTTTTATTTTCTAAAACTTCCATCCCAACCTCAGTGCTGTTCTGTGCATGGTGTACCTCACCTGATTGGTAATCTGTTGTGAAATTTGATCTGCAGGATTCCAAATGCTTGACGGATAAGACTCCTGGACCGCTTTCATCACCCATGAAACGGAAAGTTGAAGCCTTTGCTTTTTGCGGATTTTTACCAGATGGCCCAGTCCCAGTTCGGCATAAGCACCGCCACGATAAGTGACAACCGTTGTTGAAGGAAACCACCAACCATTCCAATTGTTCATGGTTGCATTCCCGGATTTTACGTTGTATCCCATGCTTGAAAAGACAAAGCCATTCACTTTTCTGAACTCAAATGCCTTTCGCCCCTGAAGATATACCGGATAGGATTGAAACCTGTACTGGTCAACTGCTCCTCCCAGCCCGAACATGAGTCCATTTTTTTCAAGACCAGCATTGAGGCGATAATCGGTTGAAAAGGCAGAAGATGCAATCAACTTTCCCGCCTCTGGCAATATCCAAGGTTTCCATTTCTTTTGCTGCGCGTGCACAAGGCAAGGCCCCATCATGATCAGGCAAAAGGAAAATCGAATCATCTTTTTAACCATGATCAATTTTTAATGCTGATGCTTCCTTTTACAACCGGATTCGAGGGCACAGAAAAGTCAATAAGATACAGTGCATCTTCCGCAGAAACCATGGCAACCATGCCCAATGCAATGACATCAAATGACTTCATTCCTTTTACCTGGGCCAGCTGTTTAATATTGTTTACATCCGCAGCGTTAAAGAACTTAACACCATCTGCTCCGTCACAGATGATCAGTACATCGCCTTCTTTTGAGAGACCATGCGGATTTGTCAAGGGATAAGATTTCAGGAGCTTGGGCTTGGAAAGATCTGAGATATCAACCACATCCAACTGGTTGATAAATCCTGCACATTTGGTTCCATTCCTCAAGGTTACAAAGGCATTCTTGCCATCACTGATCACCGGGTCACATACACGAGCATGCGTAAAAGAACCTGTTCTGAACGGATTGTCTTTTGCAGTAATGTCAAAAATGTGCATGCCTGTCATGGATCCTAAGAACAGATTTTTACCGAAAGGGAAAATTGTTTCAATGTCCCATCCGCCTGCACTCAATTCTTTGATAAAGACAGGCTTTTCCGGGATGGCAGTATTGAATACTTTGAGCTTGGCGTTGTCAACGGTATACATCCTGTCATCACTCAGTGCAAACCTTGCCATGCTCCCACCCATTCCGTTTGAAACCCCTGGGGCCGACGAAGATGCTGATGCAGACATCGTCATCACAACATCGGATTTCATCACTCCCCAGTTGATGGCTTCATTGTGTTTCAAGATGGTATCAACTGCAATCCATTCCGTTATCACCATGTCCTTTTCGGGAATAAAAGAGGCATAATACCGCTCGGGAAACACACCAGGAACAACTGTTTTAAGTTGTACCGCCTTTGGATTGCTGATGTCAATTGCCACCAGGTCGGTATACATGTCTGCATAGAGGATGTTGCCTCTTACAGCAAGATCAACAGCACCGGGAACGTGCACAAATGCAATGTTGGCGGGAGCAGCGGGATTTCTCACATCGATGATGTGCACACCCTTGTTCAACTCATTCAGAAATACATAGCCATCCTTGTAAAAAAGTTTTCCAGGAGCTGTGAGTTCAATGGGATTGCTGCTTTTGATGTTTGCCCTGACCTCATCCTTGGTTTTATATACCGGGCGGTACATGGTGGTCCTGGTCATGACCTGGTCCTTGACGCAGCCCTGCAAAAGAACCAGCATGGAAAAGGCAACCATCGATACAATACGCTTCATCTTTCTTGTTTTAAAACTTGACAGCAAATTTCATCAAAATGATGCATAC
Organism: Chitinophagales bacterium; assembly: GCA_030832085.1. Classification (GTDB taxonomy): domain Bacteria; phylum Bacteroidota; class Bacteroidia; order Chitinophagales; family Chitinophagaceae; genus Pollutibacter. The sequence goes on from JAURJU010000074.1 coordinate 15,271, forward strand.
GGCCATCATAAATTGATGAATGGAATGAATCAGATCAGCTTGTAATTGCGAAAAGTGAAAGGCCTGATGCCGGTACGTTTTTCCAACTGGTACAATAGCCATTTTTTGAGGGTGAATCTTTTTCGGGTAACATCAACCTGAATCTCCCAATTCTTTTCACCTATGCGCTGTTGCATGACAACCGGATGGGTTCCCTGGAATCTTTCCAAAGAGTCAAACTCATCATAATTGAAGATGCCTTCAGTTTTTTCGAGTCGTTCTTTCATGGCCTTGCCCATCCAGTTGGTGCTGAGCTGGCGAAGCTTCCTGTCCATCAGTTCGGGACTTTTCACCCAGCCATAATGGTACACCTCAGCATCAATCAATTTGCAAGGCAAACGCTTTCCTTCCATCCTGAAACCTTGTGCATCCTTGAAAGAATAGATGTTCTTGTTGTTCCTGATGATCCTGATTTCCTTGTTGTACCACCTCCTGCTGTCGCCATAATAATCATAGGTTCCATAAAAATGAACATAGCCAAAAACCAGTCCAAACACTGCGGGATTGTTCAGGTTTTGTTCGCATGCAGTCTTGATGTTGGCATGGAATTTTTCATGCACCACCTCATCGCATTGGATATAAAATGCCCAATCCGCATCTGCCGAAACATGTTGAAAAGCCTTGTTGGTCTCAATGGCCATCACATGACCACCGGGAAGTTTCGAGAGGTCCCATTCACTGTGCACGATCCTGATCTTGTCAGAACCAATTCCTCTGATAAGCCCTTCGGTATCATCATCGCTTTTCCCAACCGCAACCACCATTTCATCCACCACAGGCAGAATTGAACAGATCGCCTCCACTGCAGGATAGTCGTTGATGATGGCATTGCGGATGATGGTGAACCCTGAGATCTTCATTCCCCAAAAGTATAATAAGATGGTCGTAAAAACCTGCGTGGCATGCCTTATCTTTATTCAGTCACCAAAAACAGAAAAGTGAAAAAGCTTTTGACAAACCTTACCTTCTGGGTGCTGCTCGCCATTGCCTCAGGTGCATTGCTCGGCCATTTCTTCCCCAGCAAAGGAGTTGCCATGCAGCCTTTGGGAAAATACTTCATTGAAGTGGTCAAGGTCTTCATCAACCCCATCATTTTCCTGACCATATCCCTTGGCATCAGCGGAATGAATGACCTGAAGAAAGTGGGAAGGGTTGGCGGAAAGGCCATATTATATTTTGAGGTTGTGACCACAATTGCATTGCTGATTGGCATTGTGGTGGCCTATTTTATCCAGCCCGGAGCTGGGGTCAACACCAATTCCATTGAAGGTGGAGACATCAGCAAATTCACAAAAAGTGCCGAAACTTTTTCCTGGCTGAAGTTCCTTAAAGACAACCTCACCATCCAGGTGCTTATTTTTTCCATCCTCTTTGGTATATTCCTCAGCAAATTCAAGGGAAAAGCCAGGATCATTGAACCCATGAAATTCGCCTCAAAATACATTTTCAAGGGGTTGCACATTGTCATGCTTTTCGCGCCCATCGGGGCATTCGGAGGAATGGCTTTTACCATCGGTAAATATGGAATCGCTACACTGATGCCACTGGGGAAATTGATGCTTACCGTATATATCACCATGGCATTGTTCATCTTTGTCGTATTGGGCAGCATACTCAGTTACTACAAAATCAGCATCCTCAAGTTCCTCAATTACATCAAAGAAGAGTTGTTGATCGTACTGGGAACTTCTTCTTCTGAAGCAGCATTGCCTTCCCTCATGGAAAAGCTGGAAAAGATGGGATGCGCAAAACCTGTTGTGGGATTGGTTGTGCCTGCAGGATATTCGTTTAACCTGGACGGAACAACCATCTATCTCTCAATGGCGGTGATCTTTCTTGCACAGGTATTCAACATAGACCTGAGCTTGGAGCAGGTGCTGACCATCATTGGAATTTTAATGGTAACATCAAAAGGTGCTGCCGGCGTAACCGGGAGTGGCTTAATTGTATTGGCTTCAACGCTTGCCGCTGTCAATGTGATACCTGTGGAAGGGTTGGCATTGCTGTTGGGTGTTGACCGCTTCATGTCTGAAGCCAGGGCCATCACCAACTTCATTGGAAACGGTGTGGCCACCGTATTTCTTTCCAATCAGGAAAAGGCTTTTAACAGAACAATGATGGATGCTGCCTTTTCAAAAGAAGCGTATGAATACGATCTGAAAAACGAGATCTAGACCATATCCATACGCTGTTTATTTTTTAGAACCCTTCGTTCTGGACCATCTTCGGATTGTTCTGTACCTGCGTTACAGGTATTGGCAGGATGGTTCTGTAATAGTAACTGCTGGTTGTTGCAGTGTATTGGATCAACCTTGAAGCGCCATTCCCAGCAGAATTGATTTTCACATAATTGGTCTTTGTCCTGTTGAGGTCAAATATCCTCTGGCCTTCCAATGCAAACTCTTTTCTACGCTCAACAATGATGCTGTCCAGGAAAGCAGCAGCACGAAGTGTTCCCGTTGGTGGCGTTGCCAGCAATGAAGCGGTGAAGGGTTTTGTCGATGAGGCTGTATCCCTTGATTTGCGGATCAGGTTGATGTCCGCCAATGAGGATGTGAGTGAAGCTGCATTGTTGTTGATCACTGCCAGGCGGGCCAAGGCCTCACCACGAGACAGGTACATTTCTGCAATCCTCATCACCTTGATGTTTTCCAGGTAGGTGACAATATTGGTATACTTCAAACAGAGCGGTACATTTTTTTCACCACCCAAGGAATTGCGATCGCCCAATGCCACAAACTGCCTTCTTACATCGGTTGGAGCATAGCTGTCATAAAGCCCCCTGAAAGTCGTCAATGTTGTTCCTGTGCTTTTGCTGTTCATTGCTGCATTTGTGCCAAGCAATTCACCATAGCCTGCCTGACTAGACAGGTATGCATATGAGTCTGTACCCGGGTTATCATTGGAATTGTTGGACACTTCGAAAATGGATTCGTTGTTGTTGGGTGTCCTGAAATCCTGTACCATGGAGCCATACGTAAAAAGACTGTACTTCCCGGATGCAATTACTTCGGTAGAGGCAGCAACAGCTGTTGCCCAATCCTCTTTGAAAATTGCAATCCTGGTTTTCAAGGCCAATGCACCCCAACGGTTCAACCTGATCTTGAAAAATGAACTGTTGATGGCGCCATTGTTATAGACATTTCCCGTTGCGGGGAGCCGTTTCAAGGCTTCAGTCAGGTCCTTGTCAATTTGTGCATAAACTTCTGCTGCTGTATTCCTGGCAGGATAAACAACCTCTTCCACTTTGGTGATGGGTTTCAATACAAGCGGCACACAGAGGTGAGATCCATCTGCCGTATGGTTGAGTGGCCTGGAAAAAAACTTGGCAAGATCAAAATAGGCAAGGGCCCTCACTGCATAAGCCTCCCCAATCAATTGTCCGAACTCCTCTTGTTGAAGGGGTGTGATGATCGCTTTGAGTTTTTCCTCATTGGCAATGATGGCGTTGGCATTGGTGACCACCTGGTACATTTGGTTCCACATGCGACTCACATTTGCATCCGTTGCGGTATGTGTCATGGTATTCATACCAGTGTACCTGTTGCCGGTTTTTACACTCCTTGTCATGTTGTCTGAGATCACCTCAGGTATGACCATGGCATCACGACCATAATAGCTGTAAGACTGCATCAGGGAATACAACCCGTTTACTGCAGCCCTGGCGGTAGGAAGACTTGAAAATACGTCCTCGGTGAATACACTTTGCTGTGGCTTGATCTCGAGAAAATCCTTCTGGCAAGCGGCAAGGAGGAGGATTCCGATGAGGGCTATTGATGATATATTTTTCATGATAATGTCTTTTGGAATTTTTCTGGTGGTTGATTAAAGTGTTATGTCTACGCCAAAAAGAATGGTCCTGAAGACAGGAGGTCTTTGGGACATTACCCCGTCTATCCCCACTTCAGGATCTGTATTGTAACGCTTGTCTTTAACGTATGTAAACAGGTTCTGCCCCCGTACATACAACCTTGCTGAATTGATTTTTGCTTTGGCCAAACTCGACTTTGGCAGGTTGTAAGACAATGAGACATCACGCAACCTGATATAACTACCATCATAAAGAAACCTGCTGCTTTCATAGCTTCCGGCAGAAGACTGGGTTCCAAGGAAAACCGGTTTGGGAACATCTGTGACCTGCCCTGGTTGTGTCCATCTTCTTCCAAATTCATATTTGCTCAGGCCATTGCTTTGATCAGAAAAACCAAGGTTGGCATCTGACTTCTGAAGGTACCCAAATTCGTCGTACATGGTATTTCCCCAGAATACATACACCTGGAAACTCAGCTTGAAATTGTTGTAAGAAAGGGTATTGGTCATGCCTCCATAAAACTTGGGCAATGCACTGCCATAGGCTAGCCTTGGCAAGGCTGTAGTAAAGACGTTGGTCGTAGAGTCTTTTGCTCCGCTGGTATACCATAGTGCTTCACCATTTGCAGGGTTGACACCAGCATATCCCCGTTGGTAATGGGTATAGTAATCACGTCCTACTCTTCTGAAATAAGCACCGTTGTTGGAGAACAAAGAGTCGATTTTTGTGATGACATTTTTATTTTTGGTAAAGTTGAAATCGGTTACCCATTTGAATCCTTTTGGATTGGAGGGGGCAATGTTGACCGACGACAATGAAATCTCAACACCTGAGTTTTTCATCGCGCCATTGTTGACGGTGATGCTGGTAACACCATTCACACTGGGGATGGATTGGCTTACCAACAAGTCGCTGGTTGTTCTGGTATACCAATCCAATGAGCCGGACAGTCTTCCCTTCACAAGCGAAAAATCAAGTCCGAGATCCAGTGGAATGTTCTTTTCCCAGGTCAGGTTATCGTTGGCCAACTGGGAGATGCTCAGTCCGGAAGAGAAATTATAGTCAGACCCTGCACTGTACAATCCCTGCGACTCAAAATTATCAATGCCCTGGTTGCCTGTATAGCCATAGCTTCCGCGGAGTTTAAGTTCATTGATCCAGTCGATGTTGAAGAAGCTTTCATTGGAGATGTTCCACCCTGCACCAAGAGACCAGAAAACCGCGGACTGAAAGTTTTTGGCAAATCTTGAGGAGGCATCTTCACGTACAGATGCTGAAAAGAAATACCTGTCCTTGAATGAATAATTGGTGTTCAGGAATTTACTCAACAAACGGTTTCCTGTTCCGGTACCTGTTGTCAAATCAGGAGATGAGCCTCCTGCTGCGGTTGAAGTACCAGGGGCAATGCCATTCACCCTCAAGGTCAGATCCACATCATCCCTGCGCTGTGCCTCATACCCTGCAAATGCTTCAAGTGTATGTTCACCCTTGAATTCTTTTTTGTACCGGAGGATATTGGTAGCGATCCAGTTGGTGATGTCCTGGGTAAAGTTTTCGATTACACCGCCAACTGCAACATTCGCGTTTCCTACCCTTGGATCATAATAAATTTTCCTGAAGGCATGGTTGAAGTCCAGCGCAAAGCTGCCCTCATAGGTGAGGCCATCGAGGATTTTATAAGTGGTCGAAGCATTTGCATTGATGTTGTAGGTTTTGGCATTGCGCTGGGTTGTTTCCTGCACCGCCACAGGGTTGTACCCACTGTTGTAACTCAAGTCATATGTTTGTCCATCGCTCTTGTACACCGGCAACCATGGCGCCAATCGGTACATGGCCCTGATGGGATTTCCGAAAAAACTACCCCCCAGGAAATTGCTGGAGCGCTGAAAATTGCCGCTGAATCCCCCTTTCACAGACCATCGCTTGGTGATTTCAGTTGTAAGGTTCATTCTGTAGGTGGCTTTGTCGTAGTCAACTGCTTTTTGGGGCGCCTCAGACTTGTAGTAGCTTCCTGAGATGAAATAGGTAGACTTGTCGTTGCCACCGCTTACGTTCATGTTGTATTGTGAATACTTTCCCTGACGCAATACTTCTTTGAACCAATCGGTATCGATGGTTTTGTTGATGGAGTTGGCGGTCAGCAATGAATCAAAAGAGGAGGCTGACTTTCCTGAGTTTACCCATCCTTCCTTGTAATATTGAAGGTATTCAGCAGTATTGAGGGTTTTTTGATCATTTCTGATGTTGTAGTCGTTGAAACCCTGCTGATAAGTAAGGTTTACTTTTGCCTTACCGGGTTTACCATTTTTTGTGGTGATGAGCACAACCCCGTTTGCCGCCCTTGAACCATACAATGAAGTGGCAGATGCATCTTTCAGGATGGTCAGGCTTTGGATATCGTTGGCATTCAAACCTGCTATTGTATTGCTGTTCAATCCTGAAATGTCTCCGCTGACCACCGGAATTCCATCTATCACATATAAGGGTGTTGCTGAAGCATTGATGGATCCGATACCACGGATCCTGATGTTGGGGACACTGCCGGGCTGGCCAGAACCGTTGGTAGACTGGACGCCGGAAACATTTCCTTGTAAACTTTCCTGGACCGAAGCATTGGGCGCACTTTCGATGGCTGCATTTTTTACAGTAGATAAAGCCCCGGTGAAAGAGCTCCTTTTTTGGCTGCTGTAGGCCACAACCAGTACCTCAGAAAGGTTGTTCTCCGCTTCTTGTAAAACAACAACAAGGTCTCCACGACCATCCGGCTTGGCGACTGTTTTGGAAAGCATGCTCACACTGGAGAATTCAAGGGATTGGCCCTTTTCAATGCTGATGCTGAAGCTTCCGTCATTTTTGGTTGTGGTTCCTTTTTTTGTTCCCACGACCTTGACAGTAACATTTTCCAAAGGAGAATTGTCCTTGGCATTGAACACTTTACCAGAAATCTTGACGACTTCCGCTTTTTCCTGGAAAGGGGCAATGGTCATGGTTTCTGCTGAAATACGGGTCCACATTGACTGAACAGTCAGCACCAGGACCAGCACCAGCATGGACTTGCACTTGAAGTTTTTTCTCATTGTCTGTTTGCTTTTGGTTGTATACTTTTTATCATTCAAAAAGCCCGGAACCTTTATGATTTTGGTAAACGGACCATTTGTGAAACTAACTATTAATACCCTTTTTTTAACGGATTGTTCATTAAAAGTATATTTTCATGCTCCAATATTATCATTTTGCTAAACAAGCCCAAGATGAAAAAGTCATTCTTTCTTTTCCTTCTGGTATTTTTACTGAACAACCTGGCGGCCCAACAACTTCCGATAGGGTCCTCCAGCATTGTCTATGAAAACAATGGTGAGCCCTTGACCATATTCACTTACAAGCCAGCCACCTACAAGGACGGACCCATGCTTGTAGTCTTTCATGGTGTCAAGCGGAATGCTGAAGACTACAGGAATTTTGCCATCACCATGGGGGAACGCTTCAAGGCAATCATTGTTACCCCAATGTTTGATACAGCCCGATTTTCATCATCCCGCTACCAAAGGGGAGGAATCATGAAAGGTGATAAAGTTCAACCCCAGGAAAAATGGACCTACTCCATGATTCCAGGTGTTGTAGACCATGTGCGGAAACTTGAAAACAACAAGTCCATTCCCTATTACCTGATTGGCCATTCGGCAGGAGGTCAGTTTTTAGTGCGGATGGCAGCCTTTCTTTCCGGTGAAGCCAAAAGAATTGTAGCGGCCAATCCAGGCTCCGATCTATTTCCAACCAAGGCCCAAAATTTCGGATACGGATTCGGTGGGCTACCAGAAGCTTTGAGCAACAATGATGTACTCAAATCTTACCTCGCTGCTCCACTCACTTTGTATCTGGGAACCGATGATATCCGCCCTGAACACAGTTTTGATGAAAGTGCGGAAGGCATGGTTCAGGGAAAGAGCCGTCTGGAAAGGGGAAGAAATTGCTATGCTTTTGCAAAGGCACTGGCAAAAAAGAACGGGTGGAAGTTCAACTGGAGAAAAGTGGAAACACCAGGAATCGACCATGATGCAGCAAGGATGTTTGCCGCCAAGGAAGTGGAAGATGCATTGTTTGGAAAATAGTTGAAAGCGGGGTAGATCTAATTCGCCCTGGTTTAATCCCCAATCAAATCCCTGATCACCACCGAGGCCGCAGTTGCACCGAATACGGCAGGCAAATAAGAAATCGTGCCATAGGCGGACTTCTTGAAGTTTTTGCCATCGGTCAGCATAAGGCTTTCCTTAATGGGATCCTCGGGCGAGAAGACCACCTTGATGCCCTTTTTTATGCCATGGTTTTTGAGGTTCTTCCTGATCTGTTGTGCAAACGGACAGTTGTATGTTTTTGAAATGTCCACCACCTGCAGCCTTGTCGGGTCTAGCTTTGCCCCTGCGCCCATGCTGCTGACCACATGTACTTTTTTCTCAAAGGCAAGTTTCAAAAAAGTGATCTTGGGGGTGATGCTGTCAATCGCATCAATTACATAATCTGGTTGAAGAGACAATTGCTCTTCCACCATCTCCGGGTTGACAAATGACTTCACCACATTCAGCTCAATTTCCGGATTGATGGCCCTCAGCCTTTCTTCCATGATCAAAGCCTTGGATATCCCATGGTTGGTGGACAAAGCAGGCAACTGCCTGTTCCTGTTGGTTGGATCCACCACATCCCCATCAATGATGGTCATCTTGCCAATGCCACTCCTTGCAATGAATTCTGCAGCAAAGGACCCCACTCCTCCAAGCCCTACCACCATCACGTGCTGCCTCGTCAGGTGTCTGAGTTTTTCTTCGCCAATCAGGAGTTCAGTTCGGGAGAGCCAGGAAATGTCCATGGGGTTGATGTAAGTTGTGTCAAATTTAAATATAGCTTCCCAAAAATCCCTAAATTGTATTTCAAAGGACTTTTCAACCCTCTGCCACCGGCAGGCAAACTCAACCACATGAACCGTCGCTCTTTCCTCCAAAATTCCGCCATCTTCAGTGCAGGCGCATTCTTTTCAAATGATCTTCTTGCATTTGCCACAAACCCCAACTCAAAATTTGGTGGCGTTCAAGTGGGTGTAATCACCTATTCCTTCAGAAGCATGCCGAGCAGTGCTGAACAAATCCTGCAATATTGCATACAGAGCGGGGTCAGTGCCATTGAGTTGATGGGTGATGCAGCTGAAGCATTTGCCGGATGCCCCACCAACATCAGTGACAAAAAATTGCGCAGTGAAAAAATGAGGGAATGGCGTGAATCCGTTTCGATGGATAAATTCATTGAGCTGAGAAAAATGTATAAAAAAGCCGGAGTCAGCATCTATGCTTTCAAACCCGATGCATTGGGCATCAACAATTCAGATGGAGAAATTGAGTACGCATTGAAAGCAGCCAAGGCTCTGGGTGCCAGTTCGGTGACCCTGGAACTTACCAAGCCTGAACATTCAAAAAGACTTGGCGATTTGGCCTCAAAACACAAAGTCTATATTGGATACCACAACCATACGCAAGGACATGATGCAGCCTGGGATGAAGCACTGGCACAGTCTCCCTACAATTCCATCAACCTTGATTTCGGACATTATATCGCCGCAGGCGGAAAGAATACGAAGGAATCATTGCTGGCCTTCATTGAAGCAAAGCACGACAGGATCACCAGCATGCACATGAAAGACAGGGCCAGCAAGGACAATGGAGCAGCGAACATGCCCTGGGGACAAGGCGATACCCCCATCAAAGACGTGCTCTTGTTGATGAAAAACAAACAGTACAAGTTTCCAGCATCCATTGAAGTTGAATACAATATTCCTGCAGGATCTGATGCAGTAAAAGAAGTTGCCAAATGTGTTGCATATGCAAAGGGGATTCTCAGCTGAGAACCCCCTTTTATTCCATCAAAAATCATCAATTCATTTAATTCACCGGCATCAGGCGGAATACATTTCCCGGACCTTCTACGCTCACATAAAGATATCCGTCACGACCCATTTCAATGTTGCGTAAACGACCGATGTTCAGCAACAGTTTTTCTTCTCCGACTACCTTGTTGTCTTTCATGATGCAACGGTTCAGGTATCCGAAACGCAAAGAACCCACCATCAGGCTTCCTTTCCACGCAGGGTATTTATCCCCAGTAACAAAGGCCAGTCCACTGGGAGCAATGGAAGGTATCCAATAGGTTACAGGCTGTGCCATACCTTCTTTTTTGCTGATGGGTGTGATGGGCTTGCCATCATAGTTGATGCCATAAGAAATGACGGGCCAGCCATAGTTGGTTCCAGCCTTGATGATGTTCAGCTCATCGCCACCACGAGGTCCGTGCTCATTTTCCCAGATCAGGCCAGTGACAGGATCCATGGCCATTCCTTGAGGATTTCTGTTGCCATAGGTATAGATGGAAGCAATTGCCTTGTCTTTACCAACAAAAGGGTTGTCAGCAGGGATAGAACCATCATCCTTGATCCTGTGGATCTTTCCAGGTGCAGTGGTGATGTCCTGAGGGAATATTTTTTCCTGGCCACGCTCACCCATTGAAATGAACAGGAAGCCCTTCTTGTCAAACACCAACCTTGATCCATAGTGTTGCCTGGTGGTGGTATAGGGGTATCCTTCAAATACTTCCTGTTGATCAACAAACGCTCCGTCTTTTATTTTTCCCCTGACCACTGCTGTGGTGCCCAGTTTCTTGCCATCAACCATTTTAGGCTTTGAATAAGAAATGTATACCCATCCATTCTCTGAATACTTTGGGTGAATCGCTACATCAAGCATGCCTCCCTGACCTTCGGCCAAAACTTCTGGTGTGCCAGTGATGGCGGTCTTGTTCTTCTTGTTGTCAACATGATACAGGGTTCCGCTGCGGTCTGTGACAAGGAAATTCAGGTCTGGCAATTGTGCGAGCCCCCATGCACTGTTAAGACCAGATACAACAGTATCCAATAGTACAGTCATTCCATTTGACTTGAATATGGCAGGACCCTCCACTTTCTTTTTGTCCTTGGTGAAGCTGTATTGTTCAACCGTCTTTAGGCTTTCCACGATAAGATCAGCCAGCGCCTCAATATCCTTTGCAGGAATCACTTCATTCCAGGTGGGCATACCAAAATCGGGATAACCATTGGTGATGCTCTTGATCAATTCCTCTTTCTTGTTGCCATGCTTCCATTTTCTGTCAACAAAGGCTTCCACTTTTTCACCATGACAGGAGGCGCATTTTTCGGTATAGATTTTTTCAGGATCTGCCAATGCAACTGGCGACTTTTCGATTTTCTTGAATTGCAGGAATGCCGCTGATAAAACCAGGGCAATCAGCATGACGGATAATTTTTTTAGTCTGTTCATGTGTTGAGATATATAGCAAGCAATTTAACCATTTTTCCCGTGTTAAAGTGATTGCAACATGAAATCATGCTGAAGATTGCAGTGGCGGAGTCAAGCAAGTGTCCTAAAAAAAGGCCCCGCTCTAAAAAGAGCAGGGCGGGTTGCTTATGAGAAAAAACGAAACTTATTCTTCAATTTTATCCAAGGCAGGCTTGTTCTTTTCAGAACCAGAATACCCCAGGTTTTGGTTGATCTGTCCAAGGCTGTTGGCGAGAATTGCCGGACGTGGAATGGGCCACAGCACGTGGTAGGGACTCATTTTATATTGGTCGCCACGTACATTCTTTATGCCCTTTCCATAAAAGTCATTCTTCGCCATGATCCTATCATAGAAGAAATTGGAAGTAGAAAAATTGTTTGCACTGTATGTCTTCCCATTGAAAGATTTTCCTGTCTTGGCAAAGATGTAAGAAACCCTGGTCAACTCAGTTTTCCTTGGTTCCTCATAGTACAACTCCCTTCCGCGCTCGTCCAAAATGGTTCCGATATCAACCCTCGCTGCTGTGTAAGGAGAACATTTTGCCCTGGTTCTTACAGCATTTACATCAGCGGCAGCAGAAGCTGCATCACCCTTCCACCAATAGGCTTCAGCCCTCAGCAAATAGGTCTCTGCCAAACGGAAAGCATACCAGTCAGAGTTTCCACCCTGAAACGGGTATCGGATTTCATCTTCGACATACAACTTGTAGTGTGGCCATGCAAACCAGGTGCGGATGGTGTCACCGCCACTTACGAGCAATGATCCATCTGCTTTTCTCAATTGCAGCCTTGCACCATAATAAGAAGATTTACCCTTAAGGGTTGCTGAGTTGTTGTAAGTCAGCATGTTCATTTCCATCCAGTTCCTGGAAACGGTATCGTGCCTTAAATCCTTTGGATCATCCCAGATATACACTGTTGCATATGGCGTGGCCCTGCAACGACCAATTCCACGGCCATAGTCTTTCATGTGGTCAATTTCAACCTGTGCGTTTGTCATTCCCACCAAATTATCAGGAGTAAGAATGGTACCAGCCGAAGAAAATGGCAATGCCTGGCGCATGGTATTGACACCACCCGCAGTCGCAGAAGGATCACCATAGCGATCAATAACTGAGAAAAGCACTTCAGTATTGGCAGAAATGAATTTGTTGTTGCGCCTGTGAAGGTCCCAAATCACGTTCTTGCTGGCAATTCCTGCATCGACGCCAAAACGATTGGTCATCAACTTGAATGTTCCATTGTTGATGACAGTACTCGATGAGGCAATGGCGTCGTCAAACAATCCCAATGCAAGATTCACCTTTGTCAACAAGTGCCCGACTGCACCCTTGTTCACTTCACCCTTGTTGGCCACCCAAGGAACATTTGCCATGGCAAAATCGAGTTCAGTCTTTAGCCTTTGAAGGATGACTTCACGTTTGACAGAATTGAAATCCAGTTTGGCTGAAGTCAATTCCTTGAACGTTGTCGGCACATCTCCAAACTGGTGCACAAGCCTGTAATACGCGTACGCCCTAAAGAAATAGGCACGACCGAGGATAACGTTCTTAGTGGCTTCAGGGATGGTTTTTACAGCATTAATCCTTGAAGTGATGGTATTGGCCAAACGGATGATCAGGTAATTCCTTTCCCAATAATAACCGATTCGGTTAAAGTCATTGCTGTTCAGGTTTGCATCGGGTGTAATCAGGATGTCCATGTTTACAGCAGGTCCAAACTTATCTGTAGTTCCCTCAACACACATCTCTGAAAAAATATTTTCAGTGATGATGGGCGCACCATCTTCATACCATTCCTGGCGAACATTCTTGGCAATGGCTGCCAGTGCCGCATTGAAGCCCGGTTCATCAATCAGCGTGTTTTCAGGTGAGAAAAATGAAAGTGGCTTGGGTTTCAACCAATCCTTTTGGCAAGACTGGCTGACCATCAATACCAACACCAATACAGTGAGGTATTTCATGATTTTGTTATTTACGTATTGCATATACAAAGATTTGTTGGTTTCAGTTCTTCAATTAAAGTGTGAGGTTGATGCCAAATGTTCCATAAGAAGGCGTGAAGCCCTTGTTCTCAGGATCAAAGTATTCCCATGGGCTGACCACCAACGCATTTTGGATGTTGAAATAAAACTTCAGGGACTGGAATTTTAGGCTTTCAATGTATTTCTTTGACATCGTGTAAGCAACACTGACGTTGTTCAACCTGATGAAGGATGATTTTCTCCAAATATTGAAACCAATGCCTGATCCTATTGAAGACATCATCCTGCCATAGTCATTGATTTGATTTTCCGGAGTCCAATAAGGTCTTTTGTAAAACTGGGAACGGTCATAGAATCGATCCGTATTGGCCGCCTCATTGAACTGCGACAATTGTCCAACCCGTCCATACAATTGGAAAGACAAATCCCAATTCTTGTAAAGGGTAAACTCATTCCTCATGTTGAAGGAAAGCTTTGGAGTGGTTTGGCCTATAAAAACCTTGTCGTCTATTGTCAACTTGCCATCCTTGTTCACGTCCTCAAGCTTGAAATCTCCAGGAGAAAAACCAAAAGACCTTGCAGTGGTGGCTTCATCAACACGCCATACCCCCAATACATTGAAATCCCAAACGGTATTGATGTTCTTGCCAATGAACCAGCCGTTCGCCCTATCGTCCTGTTCAACGTTGGTAACATTGCCGCTGGCATCCGTTACTGGAACCTTACCATAGAGGCTGATGATCTTGTTCTTGTTGCTCCACGCCGCCACACTTGTTCTCCAAGTGAAGTTGTTGGTCTTCATGTTCTCTGTGTTCAGGCTGATCTCAAACCCAGAATTATCAACCTTTCCAAGGTTGGTGATCACACTACCAAAACCAGTGACATTTGGAAGGGCCCTGTTCACAAGAAGATCGTTGGTCTTCCTGATATAATAATCAATGGCACCCGAAATCTTCCCACCCTTGAGGCTGAAGTCGGCACCAAAGTTCACAGATGCCTGTCTCTCCCATTTAAGGTTGGCGTTGGCCATGTTGGAGGTTTGCACCGCCCCAACAGGAATGCTGATACCACCTGGTGAAGTATACAAATAGGTACTTGCGGCAAGTTGTGCCAGTGCGGCATATCGACCCACCTCTCGGTTACCGTTCTCACCATATGAGACGCGGAGCTTCAGGTACTCCAGGAAGTCCTGGGCTTTTTGCATGAATTTCTCATCAGAGATGGACCATGCCAAGGCTGCTGAAGGGAAAAACGCACGCGGGT
>JAURJU010000075.1 GCA_030832085.1 Chitinophagales bacterium
ACGGATTTGCTGTTGTAGATCCTGTTGGTTTCATGAATACCAAACAGGGCATCTTTCAGGGATGGATATCCATCAAAGTCAATGGAATTCCTGTACAGCGTGTACAATGCCTCTTGCGGCGCACTGTTGGTTTCATGCTCTCCAAATTGAACCCGAAAATGGTTGTTTCTCTTTTTCAGTTTTTGGTGTGAGGAATGCCCTACAATCTGGTTGATTGAAAAACGCATCCACCAAACGCGGCGCATGCCTGTCAACAGCCCTTTATCACTGAAATCGAAAAGATGGGAACAGGTGAAAATATATTGCCGCATGCGGTACCATCCCAGCGACAGAAAACTGTCGAAATCATTGGGCGCCAGGTGCTCCGGGTGTTCAGTGCGGTGGTAGATGGTCATTTGTACTCCTTAATGCACGGCAAGATAAGGGTGTTTCCATGGTGATCGGTAATTCCGTTGAAGCATTGCAGTTGCTTCACTGTCATTGACAACAAGGCGCCTGACAGGGTCATAACGCAATGGACGCTGGAGTTTCATGGACATGTTGGCCAGTATGCAGGATGCAGTGGAAATATGTCCTTCTTCAATATCAGCAACAGGTTTTATACCCTTGTCAATGGCATGAAGAAAATTTTTCATGTGCTCACGTGTTGCAGGTGCAGCAAAGAGTTCAATGTCTTTTTCTGTAAGGTCTTCTGGATATTTTTCCTTTTCAAGGACCACGTCACGGTGAATTTTTTCGCCCTTGCCAGATGGAATGAAGTCGTATTTCATGGTGCTTCCACACAGTGTTCCGTTTTCTCCATAGATCTTGAACGACCATGGGTATTCCGGGTCTGCAGCAGTACCCCAGGTGCGGTGTTGCCAGACGCAATTCAGTCCCTCATATTCAAAGACCGCTGTTTGGGTATCTGCAATATTGCTTTTGCCAGGATTGCTGCCATAGATGCCGCCAGTTGAACTGATCCTGTTGGGCCAGCCAAGGTCAAGCATCCAACGCACGGTATCGAACATGTGGATGCACATGTCTCCCATGATGCCGTTGCCATATTCCATAAAGGCACGCCACCATCGACGGTGGGGTAAACCATCGTATTCCCTGAGGGGCGCGGGGCCTGTCCACATCTCATAATCCAAAAAATCTGGAACGGCTTGTACCGCTGGATTGCTGTTGTTGCGCATGTGGTAGTAACAGCACATTTCAATATGGTGCACCTTGCCCAGCAGTCCGGCATCCACAATGTTTTTCTTTGCTTCAACCAGATGAGGCGTACTTCTTCGTTGTGTGCCCACTTGTACGGTCCGGTTGTATTTTCTTGCTGTGGCAAGAATGGCCTCCCCTTCCAGCACATCAACACTGATGGGCTTTTGAAGATAAACATGGGCGCCGGACTTGATCGATTCGATTGCCTGCAGTGCATGCCAATGGTCTGGAGAACCAATCAGCACCATCTCGGGTTTTTCAGCCGCCAGCATTTTTCGGTAGTCACCATAGGTTGGGATGGATGCAGAGGACTTTGATCTTTCAGCAACCAGCGATGCAGCAGTTTGCAGTTGCTGTTTGTCAACATCGCAAAGTCCAACCACTTCAATGGGCGCCACCTGCATCAACCTGAACAGGTCGCTTTTGCCATACCAGCCTGTGCCAATCAGGGCAACCCTGCGCGGATTTGCAAGTGCAAGTGCATCCAATCGCGATGCCTTGAAGGTGGACAGCGCAAACAATGCAGCACTGTTTCTGATGAAGTTTCGTCTGGTGTTCGCTTGTTGCATGGTTGATGTTGGACGCTGTGGAACTGTATTGAAAAGATAAGACAAACTGCTGGTTTATAAACCCCTATATCCCGCTAATTTCCAGGTAAACTGTTTCTCCTGCTTTCAATGCAAGCGGCAGTCCCTGGGACAGGGATTTGCCGTTTGTTGTTGTGGTTTTCTCACTGCCGACGGACTTCACCCGATAGGATTTTTCCTGCTCTACCACAAACCATTCCTGGAACTGGTTGATCCTCGGATAGTCTGCAGGGAAATGCATCATTGTTTTGTGACGGGGCTTGTCAAATTTTAATTTCCCTTTCCATCCTGTGGGGGTTGATACTGAAATTTTTACGCCTGTTGCAGTCCTGACGGCACCAATCAAAAGGTCCTTGTCCCATTCCGATGGAACGATTCCCTGTGTTTTCCACAGGCAATACATGATGGTCGTTCGCGCAAAATTTCCATCGCCATGCCATCCCTCTATCAAACCATCGGATTGCTGCATGGCCCACATTACCTTGATTTCACTGTCCAGCCATTCCTTGGCCGAGGGGATCGATTCGCGGTTGTAGAGGTTCAAGGTGCCTTCGATGGCGTCTGCGTACCCATCTGCACTGCTTCCTTCCCAAGGGTGGTTCCTGTATTTTTTATTGAGGGATGAGAGTGCTTTGATGACTGCATTGCTGTAGGCCGGGACGGAGTCGATCCTTGAAATGAACCAATAGGCATTGAGGGTATACCCAAAATTATCTGCCAGTCTTTTGGACAGGACCATTCCGTTTTTGGGATTGACTTCGTCATAAAAAAGTCCATCCTCATTTCGACCGACCTCAAGGATGCGATCCATCATGGCATGGATGAAAGGCTTCCAGATTTTTCTTTTTTCCGGCATTGCAAAATGCGTGGCAATATACACTTCACACAAGCCTGAAATGATTTCGCAACCATGATCCCTGATGCGCAGGTGGTCCAATGCGGTTGTGGGCAATTCCTTTGCGTTCAGGTAATGGTCAGCAATCTCAATGGCCCAGTCGAGGTATTTTCTATTTCCGGTGAACCAGTACATCCGCGACAAGACCTGCAACAGGTCACCGTTCACTTCTACAGTTGCACTGTTGCCATACCAACTGCCATGGATGTTTTTTGCAACCCTGGTGAGCCGGGGAAGGTCATCGAGTATTTCCAGCATGCGCGCACTCCATGGACTTTTCCCCAACCATTCCGTGAGTGGAATGAGGCCATCTTTCATGTATTCTGCAGCGCCAAAAATCAGCTGGTTGGTATCGATGGTTTCGTTCCTGAATCCCTTTTTTGAAAAAGAGTAGGTGTCAGGAAGTTTCCCTATCCTTGATGTGAGACGCTGTTCTGTCTTTAGCATCTGCAATGCTGTTTCTTTGAAAAAATCAGGCATCAGGATGGAGGAGGTCAATACCATGAATGGATAGTTGTCTGCAGCAGCATCCCAGGCATTCCAGAAATCCTTTGAATCATTGATGTTTCTTGGGATGAGTCCTGTGGAGGAATCTGCGTAACGCATCCATGCATTCACATAATTGATGCAACGGTTGAAGCCTTCGTTGACCAGCTTTCCCTGCTCAGCTGCGAGTTTGAATTCAGGGTCAATGTTTTGGGCATTTGCCAGACCCGCGAAGAACACCAACAACAAGGCAATCAGGAATTTCATATTTTCATCATTTGGTAGTACCATCAAAAGGTCCGAAAATTATGAACAATCATCAAAACAATGGGCAATGCATTTCCTGGGGCATTATCGGTTGCGGCAATGTAACAGAACTCAAAAGTGGACCGGCATTCAATAAAGTGCCTGATTCTCGGTTGCATGCCGTGATGCGCAGGGATGCATTGAAAGCAGAAGATTATGCGGCGCGACATGGTGTGCCTGTTTGGTACAACGACGCCAATTCCCTGATCAATGATTCTGCCATCAATGCCATTTATATTGCAACGCCCCCAAAATTCCATGAGGAATATGCCATTGCCGCATTGGAAAAAGGCAAGGCTGTTTATGTAGAAAAACCGGTTGCTGTTTCAGTGGCCGCTTCTAAAAGAATGGCCGATGCTGTAATGGCCAACAATGGAAAGCTGGTCGTGGCCCACTACCGGAGAGGATTGCCCATGTTTTTGAAAATAAAAGAATTGGTTGAAGCAGGTGCGGTGGGTAAGGTAAAAAACATCCGCTTGACCATGTTTCAAACACACAGAACTGACATTGTTGCCCAAACAGGGTTCAACTGGCGTGTAGATCCCGAATATGCAGGTGGCGGTTATTTTTATGATTTGGCACCACACCAGCTCGACATCATCCAGTTTATTTTTGGTGAAGCCCTTCGCAAGGCCGGTGCCGCCGCACATCAAACCAATTTTTATGCAGCGGAAGATGCAGTATCTGGAATTATGGAGCTTCCCAACAATATTTTGTTTCAGGGCGATTGGAATTTCTCAATGCCAGACATCATGAAGGAAGACAGCTGCCTGATCATTGGAGAAAAAGGCTACCTCAAGTTTCCATTTTTTGGATCATCGCTAAGGATTGTGTCAACAGCAGGTGAGGACCTGATTTCCTTCGATCATCCGCAAAACATTCAGCATCCCATGATCAGCAAGGTGGTAGACTATTTTTTAGAACGGGGTGAAAATCCCTGCTCCATCGAAGAGGCCATCAAGAGCATGGAAGTGATGGAAACCTTTGCACGTTAACTACTTGTATATTTGCCAAACCATCCAACGCACTCATTTTCGTCATCGATCATTCAACGGTATGCACATGCAAAACAACATCAACCCTGCACGCATTTCATTGGTCATTTTTCTCTTCCTGGCCGTTCTTTCCTATACCCTGCCAAAGTATGGCTTCAACATTGCGGCAACGCACAAGGACAGCCTTACCCCTGCACAAATGCGGCTTCCAGAAAACGCCCTGAAAGGGCTTTCTGTTGCCTATGGACTGCAGGTGCAGTTGATGGCGACAGAGCCCATGTTGCAAAATCCCACCAACATTGATGTTGATGAAAGGGGAAGGATTTGGGTGACGGAAGCATATAACTATCGACCCAACCTCAATGGCAATCCAACAACACCCAACGGCGATCGCATCATGATCCTTGAGGACAGGAATGGCGATGCAAAAATAGATACAGCAAAACTTTTTTACCAGGGCCCGGAGATCAATGCGCCCTTGGGCATTGCCGTATTGGGCAAGCGGGTGATTGTAGCACAAAGTCCTTATGTCTGGAATTTCTACGACGATAACGGCGATGACAAGGCCGATCGAAAAGAAATCATGTTCCAGGGCATTGAAGGGGAGCAGCATGACCATGGCATGCACACCTTCAGTTTTGGTCCGGATGGAAAACTGTATTTCAACTTCGGCAACAATGGAAAAACATTGAAAGACAGCAAGGGCAATACGGTTCTGGACCAGGACGGGGATGAAATCGGTCCGAAAAAATACAAGCAAGGCATGGTGTTCCGATGTGATCCCGATGGCTCACGTGTGGAATGCCTGGGGGATAATTTCAGGAACCCTTATGAAGTGGCCGTAGACAGCTATGGCACCATGTGGCAAAGTGACAATGATGATGATGGCAACAAGGGAACACGCATCAACTACGTAATGCCCTATGGCAATTACGGGTATACCGATGAAATTACGGGTGCCGGATGGAATTCGTCGCGTACGAACATGGAAGACTCCATTCCATTGCG
The DNA here is from genome assembly GCA_030832085.1 of Chitinophagales bacterium. Lineage (GTDB taxonomy): Bacteria > Bacteroidota > Bacteroidia > Chitinophagales > Chitinophagaceae > Pollutibacter. The sequence goes on from JAURJU010000075.1 coordinate 5,478, forward strand.
GCATTGGCATTTGAATGATCCGGGAGCAGTTCCCAATGTACTGCAAACCGGTGCCGGATCGCCGACAGGTCTATTGGTATATGAGGGAACGCTTTTGCCGGAGGCTTTTCAGCACCAACTCATCCATGCGGATGCCGGCCCCAATGTGGTCCGGGCTTATTCCATCCAGAACCAGGATGCTGGTTATGGGGCCAGCATTGTAAACATACTGAAGGGTGAAAACGACCGTTGGTTCAGGCCTGCAGACGTTTGTGTTGCACCCGATGGTTCTCTGATTGTGGCCGACTGGTACGACCCGGGGGTGGGTGGACACCAGGCGGGTGATCAGACCAGGGGAAGGATCTACCGGGTAGCCCCGGCAAAAGCAGCTGCATACACCATGCCTTCATTTGATTTTACAACGGTTGAAGGTGCAATGGTTGCCCTTCAAAACGCAAACCTGGTGGTGCGGTACCATGCTTTCACGGCCTTGCAGCAATTTGGGAAAAAGGCAATCTCCCCTTTGGAAAAGCAATGGAAGTCTGATGCCGATCCTGCTTTGCGGGCAAGGGCATTCTGGAGTCTTGTAAAAATGCCTGGAGCGAAGCCAGAAAAATACATCAAACAGGCGCAGCAGGAAAAAAATCCACAGCTAAGGATGCTGGCGATCAGGGCAAGCCTTCAGCTCAAAGGCAATACCACTGCCGTTTTGAACGCACTGAAACTTGATCCTGACCCTCAGGTAAGAAGGGAGTGCATCATCGCCCTTCACCACAACAAAAGCCCTGAATCGGCCGCCATATGGGCCACCCTGGCTACACAGTATGATGGAAAAGACAGGTGGTACCTGGAGGCCCTGGGCATAGGCGCGGACGGACAATGGGATGCTTTTTTCAGCGCCTACCTTGATATCGTGAAGGATCCCACAAAAGACGCAGCCGGAAGGGATTTGGTCTGGAGGGCAAGAACAGAAAAAGCAGTTCCTTATTTGGCAGGGCTGGCTGCTGATGGCAGCTCCCCGCTCAAGACAAGGCTCCGTTATTTCCGTGCTTTTGATTTTAACGATGGCCCTGCAAAAACTGCAGCATTGTTGAAGATGGTTGCAGATAACAAGGCAAGCGACCTTGCCATGGACAAGTTGGCGCTTTTCTCATTGAATCCAGATGCCATAAAAAATATGCCAGCAGCACAGAGGGCATTGAAAAATGTCCTGGATGCCAGCTATGGCACCAGGGACTACCTGGATCTGGTGGCTTTGTACAACAGGAAAGATGAGCAGCACAGATTGCTTGAGATGGCCATTGCAAAGAACAACGAAGACCTGGGAAGAACTGCGGCAAAGACCCTGATTGGTTTTGGCGGACAGGCGGAGGCATGGAAAACCATCAATGAAACGGACAATACCAGGTCGATGGGCCTTTTGAATGCACTTTCCAAAGTAGGCAATACCATATCTGTTGATCTCTTGCAGGCAGTAGCCTTGGGCATTCGTTTTCCTGAACCCATGAGAAAATATGCCGCTGTCAGGATTGGCAAAAGTGGTGAAGGAGAAAAAAGGGTATTGGAGATCCTGAAATCGGGGATGGTACCAGAAGCGCTGATCCCGGATGTAGTGGAGGGTGTCGGGTCATCATGGCGCCAGGCCGTTCGCATCGAGGCCAGAAGTTATTTGCCCAAGAAAGCAGCGGTGGAAGTCGTGGACAAGGTTCCAACCATTGACGAAATCAATGCAATGAAAGCCAATGCAACGAATGGCAAAGCGATATTCGCTTCCAACTGCGCGGTCTGCCACAAGGCCAATGGAGAAGGATTGGATTTTGGTCCGGCCCTTTCAGAAATTGGTTCCAAATATGCAAAGGATGCGATGCTCAAGGCAATCGTTTACCCCTCTGAGGGCATCAGTTTCGGATATGAAGGATGGGTGTTGAAAATGAAGGACGGTTCCGATATGGTGGGCATCATGGCCAGCAAAACAAAAACGGAAATTGAACTGAAAATGCCAGGAGGGATGGTACAAAAACTAAAAACATCTTCGGTGAAGTCCATGGAACAAATGAAAGTTTCCATGATGCCTGCCGGATTGCATGCGAGTATGTCTGCACAGGAAATGGCAGACCTCCTGTCCTATCTCGATGGGCTCAAAAGAAAATAAGCAGGAATGATTGGTGTAACTTGCATCCAAACCAGGTTGCATGAAAATTTTTTTTCCTTTTCTTTTGTTGCTCAGCATCCATGCGCATGCACAAATTGATCCCGCATCAGTAACCATTGCGCGCGATAGCTTTGGGGTTCCACATATTTTTGCAAAGACTGATCCGCAGGTTTCATACGGCTTGGCATGGGCACATGCAGAAGATGATTTCAAAAGCCTTCAGCTGGTGGCACTTCCTTCCAAGGGCCTGATGGGAAAGGCTTTGGGAAAGGATGGTGTGGCCGGGGATTATGCCTTTGCCCTGTTCCGTTGCAGGGAGATCACGGAAGAAAAATGGAATACGCTTTCTCCGGCTTTTTTAAAATTGATCGAAGGATATGTGCAAGGGATCAACGATTATGCCAAAGCCCATCCCGAAGAGGTCCTGGTTAAAAAACTGTTTCCCATTTCTGTCAAGGATTATGTTGCTTCTTCAGTCCTGGCATTGACCGTATTCAATGGTGGCGACAGGGCATTGCGCGCAATATTTTCCAACAGTGTGAATCCCCTTATCGATTACGATAAAATGGGTTCCAATGCCATTGCCATTCATCCCTCCAAAACCACAACTGGAGAGGCTTTTTTGGCCATCAATGCCCATCAGCCGAACATGGGTCCTGAAGCTTTTTATGAGGCCCATGTCAACAGCGAGGAAGGGTGGAATGCATTGGGCGGTTTGCTGGCAGGAGGTCCCTGTATTTTGCACGGGGTGAACGAAAACCTTGGCTGGGCACATACCGTAAATTTTTGTGACCGGGTAGACATCTACCAAATGCAGATGAACCCCAACAATGCAAACCAGTACATGTTTGATGGGGTATGGACCGATCTTGAAAAGAAGAAAATCAAATTGCACATCAAAGGGGTTCCCGTGCCCGTTTCCAGAGACCTGTTCTGGAGCAAGTACGGTGCTACCATGAAAAATGAACAGGGCACCTTTGCGATTCGCCTGGGTGCCAACATGGAGATTCGCGCGTTGGAACAATGGTACTACATGAACAAGGCCCAAAATTTTACCCAGTTTTACAAGGCCATTAGCATGCAGGGATTGTCCATGTTCAACATCATGTATGCCGACAGGAATGATACCATTTTTTACATCAACAATGCCCTGATGCCGGTGCGGGATCCTTCGCCCGCATTCGATTGGAAAAAGACCTTGCCCGGCAATACCTCAAAAACCTTGTGGACGAAATTCATGGGCATCCATGAATTGCCACAGTATCTCAATCCATCGAGCGGATTCCTGTTCAATTCCAATCACTCTTCATTTTATGCCACTGCTCCGGAGAACAACCTCTCTGCCGAAGCTTTTCCGTTGGCCAGCGGATGGGAGACCAACCACAACAACAGAAGCAAGCGTTTTCTGGAGTTGATGCCAACCGAGGGCAGCAAGGTTGATTTTGAACTGTTCAAGCGGATCAAATTTGATCGCCAATATCCTGCAGTTTTCGAGTTTCCTTATGGTGTAGACAGCTTGTTTACCATGAAAAGGGCCTTGTATCCGCAGTTTGATACCTTATTGAGAAACCTGCAGGAATGGGACAGGCGTGGTGTTGTGGAAAGCAAGGGTGCCGCAGCTTTTCTGATGGTCTATGAAAAAGTATCGAGGTCAATGAAAGGCAAGGATTCAAGGAACTTGACCATGTTGGAATGTGAAAAATTGCTGCAGGATATCCAGGTGCAAATGACCAAGACCTACGGCACCACGGATCTGGCACTTGGGGATATACAAAAATTGGTTAGGGGAAGCAAGGAATTTCCCGGTCCGGGCTTGCCGGACCTGCTTGCTCCTGAATGGGGTATACCTTACAACAATGGCAAGCGCAAGATAACCGGTGGAGATGCTTATGTGGCGATGGTGCGTTTCCCAACATCAGGATTGCCCATCATTGAGACAATCAATACCTATGGGGCATCTGCCAAAGAAGGAAGCCCGCATTTTGATGACCAGGTGCCCTTGTTTTTGCAACAAAAAATGAAGCCCATGAGCCTGGACAAAACCAAGGTGTTGGCTGCTGCAAAAAGAATATACCACCCGGGGGAATAGGTCCATAACATCAAGGCAAGTCTCGATTGATTTTTTCTGCAACGATCATCGGACCGAAGCGGCTGAATCTTTTCAGCGAGCTGCCATTTTCCCAGGTATCTGCATTTTCACCATCCAGGTAAAGCGCACTGGTGCAACCATTGTCCAGAAAATGTTTTGCGAAATCTTTCATTCCCGCGTCGATGACCGCAAAATAAACCCTTCCGTCTTTTTTGATGCCTACACCATGGCGAAGGGTCTTTATTTTGTTGGGAAGCCTTGGGTTTATTCTTCCATTCATCAGCAGTACAGGGCCGGATTGTATGGCCCATTTTGCGTTTTTATATGAACTGTTTTCTTCCAAAGAACTGATGAATGCATGTGTTCCTGTGGTATGGAAAACTCCATCGGGCTGAATGTTGAGGTTCACTTTGTAATTCATAGGCTTTCGCATGGGATGAAGTGTTTTCCCATTTTCAATGTAAAGCCCGAAGGGCACCAACGATTTCCCAGTCCCCGTGATGAATACAATGCGGCCATTCAATTTCAGCAGACGGTCAAAAGTCATGAAAGGAACGCCAGCACTGTCTTTCCAATACATCTTGATGGCAGCAGGGTCAAATGTTTGGGCTCTTGTAAACACTGTTGGTACAAGGCCCATGAAGAGAAAAAAGGTTTTCATAGTATGGGATAGCGGGAAATATGAAGTTCCATCATTTTAACCTTGGGTTGGTCCAAGAATACCGGAAAATTAGCAATTCTCATTTTTGGTGTTTTTACTTCCATTTTCGCTTTGGTACTTGTCTCAAGGCATTTACTTTCAATGCAATATCCCTAAAACCATTTTCATGAAAATTGTTTACCTGTTGTTGATTTTTTTTGTTGCAGTCTTGTTTTTTTCCTGTGATGTTCCTGCGCGATTTACCGTTGGCACCACCTTGATGGCGCCATTGGGTCCACGGTCAGCAGCTCCTGCTTTGGGCTATATATGGATTGATGGAGACTGGTTCTGGAATGGTAGAAGCTATTCCTGGCGCGATGGCTATTGGTCAAATCCACACAATGGATACCAATGGCAGCCCGGGTATTGGAGGAAAAGGCCAGGGGGCTACCAATGGAAACCCGGGCGTTGGCGTTGAGCAATTTTACGCGTGGATGGGAGCTGGTATCGCTTTTTTACCAAGGATCTTTTCCAGGTCTTCCTTGTACAGTATTTCTGTTTTCAACAACTGCTCCGCCACTTCCACGAGCAATGGTCTGTTCTCATTGAGCAGATCCTTGGCTTTTTCGTAGTTGGAAGCCACCAGTTGTCGGACTTCCTCATCCATCATTTTACCGGTTTCTTCACTGTAGGGCTTAACCAATGTGCTTTCTGATTGGCCTGTTGAATCATAAAAACTGATGTTGCCGATCTTGCTGCTGAATCCGTAGAACATCACCATGGTATAGGCTTCCTTTGTAACTTTTTCAAGGTCGTCCAATGCGCCAGAAGAAACCTCGCCAAATACAATTTCTTCTGCAGCCCTTCCGGCCAATGTTGCACAGAGGTGCTCATGAAATGCTGAGGATGCACGGATGTTTTTTTCTTCCGGCAGGTACCATGCCGCACCAAGTGATTTTCCTCTTGGGATGATGGATACTTTCAGCAAGGGGTCAATCTGTTTCAGCATCCAACTGGCCACTGCATGCCCCGCTTCGTGGTAAGCAATGATCTGTTTTTCTTCCGGAGAGATGATCTTGCTTTTTCTTTCCATTCCGGCAACAACCCTTTCGATGGCTTCGAGAAATTCAGCCTTGCCGATTTTATCTTTTTTATTTCTTGCAGTAATCAGCGCAGCCTCATTGCAGATGTTGGCAATGTCGGCACCAGAAAACCCAGGTGTTTGTGTTGAAAGCATGTGGAGGTCCAGGTCATCTTGCATGACCAGCTTGCGCACATGAACCTTAAAGATTTCTTCTCTTTCCCTGAGGTTGGGCAGTTCCAGGTAGATGTGCCTGTCGAACCGTCCAGGCCTCAACAAGGCAGGATCCAACAGGTCTGCCCTGTTGGTGGCGGCCAACACAATTACACCACTGTTGGTGTCAAAGCCATCCATTTCTGTGAGCAGTTGGTTGAGTGTACTTTCCCTTTCATCATTGGAACCACTGAGGTATGCTCCCTTGCCCCGTGACCTTCCGATGGCATCAATTTCATCAATGAATAAAATACAAGGCGTTTTTTGTTTTGCTGTCTTGAAAAGATCGCGCACACGAGAAGCACCCACACCAACAAACATTTCAACAAAGGCCGATCCTGAAATGGAAAAAAAGGGAACCTGCGCTTCACCCGCAACTGCTTTTGCCAAAAGGGTTTTTCCCGTACCCGGCGGACCAACAAGAATGATTCCCTTTGGAATCTTTGCACCTACTTTGGTAAATTTTTCAGGAGCCTTGAGGAAATCAACAATTTCTTTGACTTCGGTCTCCGCTTCTTCAAGCCCAGCGACATCTTCAAAGGTGATGGTGCTGCCTTCTTTTTCAACCAACGTTGCATTTGATCTTCCAAAATTGAAAATGGAAGGTCCACCACTACCTATACCGGACATTCTACCGGCCATCATGCTCCAAAAAAACAACAGCAATGCCAACGGAATCAACCAGGAAAGCAATTCGGGAAATAGTTTGTTGTTTTGCACATAGAGGATTTCGGTTCTGTCCTTTGCAGGAATATTTTTTTCAGCTTCCTCCATCTTCTTTTCAAACATTTCAACGGATCCGATATTGAACCAATACTGTGGACCAGGGTTGATCTCATCTGACAATTTTTTTTTCAGGTCGGTCCTGAAAAAAGGGTCATTCATTTTTTCTTTTCGAACATATACCGTCGCTTTTTCCTTGTTGATGACCACGATTTTTTCAATGGCTTTCCTGCTCAATATCTCATTGCTGAATTTTTGCCAACTGATTTCTTTTCCGGTTGATGATCCGCCAAACAGATTTGGCAGCAGAAAAAATCCTGCCGCAAGCAGAATCACCAGCCATGGAACCGGAAATTTGAAAACAGGCTTTGGGTTGTTTTTTATCTCGTTTTTGGAGGATGGCGCAGGGTTGTCCATAGGGTGTAGATGTCCATAAAAGTTATTTTTCCTTTTGCATAAAGCATGACCTGCATCAGCAGTGTAATACATGAAGGAGCACCTGTTGATGCAGGTGCTCCTTTTGGTTGTTCAGCGGGTAATGCCTATGCGGATTCAAAAAATTCTTCATAAGCCACTTCAATCCTGTTTTCCACTTCATTCACGCCGGGGGTTGCCCATGCGGTGTTCTCTGCCTCTTCCCTCTCATAGTGAGACTTTACATTCCCCCTAAGCACAACCTTGTCGCCCAAGGTTTCAATGCGTATGTTATCGGCTTCATGCCCGGCTGTACTGATAAAACTTTCCCTTATCCGTTGTTTGATATCAACGCTTGAGGGTTTTTGCTTTACAACAATCATGTTGTTCACGCCCTTGACACCGTTTAGCCCAATCACTGCATTTTTGGCGGCAAGGCGCTGGTAGCCCCATTCCACTGTGCCTTCCATGGTAACTGTTGCATTTTCAACCTTTATTTTGATCTTATCGTCGGGTACTGAACTGTCCCAACGCAGGGCGTTGACACAGGCCTCTGCAATTTCTGTGTCCGATTTCCTGTTTACCGGTGAAATGCCGACCTGCAAATCCAATGCAACGGCTTTAACGCCAATCACGGATTTGGTGACTTTTTCTGCAGCCAATTTTTTGGGATACGTGTCAACAATACCGGCAAGGGTTACGATCCCATTTTTGACAGCCACACCAATTTCGGCAGCATTGAGTTGTGGCTCCCATTTGAGTTGGTTCTGCACGTCAGTCTGAATTTGAGCATCAGTTTTCATGATTTGAATTTTTTGTTGGTTTAAAAATTTGATGGCTGTAAAAATAAGGGCGTCTCTTTCTGCGAAAGACGATAGGGGTCACCCCTGAAAATGAACCGCATCAGTCTTAGCGACATGTAAAAACTGCTTGGCGATTCATCCACCATAAACATACAATACTGCTTTGATGCACACCAACAATATCATTTTCAAGTCATCCATGCCATTGAGCAGGATCATGCCACACGCTTTTTGACATCATCTCCTATGGATGAATGCTGCTATAATTTCGGTTCAATATTGATTACTCATCTTCAAAATTGTATGCAATGAAAAAATTATCCCTTGTTATTTGCCTTTTTTTATTGGTTTATTCTGTGAACGCACAGATTCAAAAGAATGATTGGTTGATTGGTGGCAATGTCAAATTTGCTTCCAACAAGGTTGCCGACTTGCAAACAAGCATGTTTGAGTTCAGTCCCAATGCTGGATATTTCTTTGTCAATAATTTTGCAGGAGGATTGAGGGCAGACATCAACAGCGTAAAGGTGGAGGACGAGGATGCAATCAGCAGCACATTGATCAGCCCTTTTCTGAGATATTATTTTCTTCCTTCAGACAACAAGGTCAACATCCTGCTTGATGGAAGCTTTGGGTTTGGAGCTACCTCAGGAGCAGGGGATACCAAAAGCCAGAGTGGATTTGGCTTTGCAGCCGGACCCGCGATTTTTCTCAACAAGCATACCGCATTCGAGTTCACCTTGGGCTACAACTCCATAAAATTTGAAGACGACCCAGACCGCAGCAATACTTTTACGGTAGGTGTTGGATTCCAGGTCCATCTTTTGGGAAGCAAAAAACAATAGGTCCTGTTTCGGGATTGAGCATTGTACAATATTTCAATGTTCCATGGCCGCACGTCAATTGTGCGGCCTTTGCTTTTTCAATCCATCAAAATACCATAATTTCATTTTTTATGTCCATTGTTCAACACTTCATCATGAAAAAATTCAAACTGTATTTTCTCCTCTCTTTTTTGTTGGCCGCTTTTTCGGCCAATGCCCAAAACTCCAAAAAGGAAAATTGGGAATCCATGTTCAATGGCAAGGACCTGAGCAAGTGGAAGCCCAAAATCAGGTACCATGCTGCCGGAGAGAATTTTGGAAATACCTTTCGTGTAGAAGATGGCAAGATTGTAGTAAGGTATGATGCATACGAGAAATTTGATGAAAAGTTTGGGCACCTGTTTTATTACAAACCTTTCAATTATTACCGTATACGCCTTGAATACAGGTTTGTGGGTGAGCAGTCAAAAGACGGTCCTGGATGGGCATTGCGGAACAGTGGAATCATGGTACACGGGCAAACCCCTGAAAGCATGGGCAAGGACCAGGATTTTCCGGTTTGTATTGAAGTGCAGTTGTTGGGTGGGGATGGAAAAAACAAGAGAACGACTTGTAACCTTTGTACGCCCGGAACCAATGTTGAGATGAACGGGAAATTGTTCACTCCCCATTGCATCAATTCAACATCTGAAACCTACCATGGCGACCAATGGGTCAGGGCCGAAGTACTTGTTTTGGGTGATTCTATCATCAAGCATTTCGCCAATGGAAAGGAAGTGCTTTCTTATGAAAAGCCACAAGTGGGTGGCGGTAATGTTTCCGGGCAGGAAGTCAAGTTTGGGACATCTGGGCAAATGCTGACTGGTGGAACCATATCATTGCAAAGCGAGAGCCACCCTGTAGAATTCAAGAACATCGAAATCTTGGACCTTGAGGGCTGCATGGATCCCAAGGCCATCAATTACAAATCGTACTATGTAAAATCAAAACCTGCAGATTGCAAATACAAGCAGAAATGATGTTCATGAACAATTAGTTTTTGTATTGGCCCGGATCAAGTGCCCTTGGTCCCCAATGGTCAAAAAACTCCAGTATTTTTCTTGCGCTGTAAGATTTTCCCTCTTCAAGATAGGCGCTGTTTTGTGTATGAAGCCTGTTGCCTTTTGCATCCAGCATTACAAACACCGGAAATCCAAATCGCTGGGGATAACCGAATTTTTTCAATACATCCGGGTTGCGGTTCTCTGGACTGTAATTCATGTGGTAAACAATAAAATTCTTGTTCATGGCGGAGTCAAGCTGCTGATCCTTGTTCACAAAATCATTGAACCTCGCACACCAAACACACCAATTGCCGCCAATCTGAACAAAAACATACTTGTTCTCTTTTTTCGCCTGCGACAAAACAACTTTCAATGCTGAATCCACATTTTCATAGGGATTGTACAATTTGAAATTTTTCATGTCTTGAGAAAAGGACAGCTGGGACAAAAGCAAAAAGATGGGGAACAAGCGAAAATATTTCATGTTGCTTTGGTTTCGTTGAAGGTATTGATTTTGATCATTGATAACTCCTGCCAAGCGTATCACAGACTGCTTTCAACAGGGAGAAATTGTCGTTGGCATCCTGTCCCATCTCCCAGACCATGATGCCAGTTCCCTGTGTATTCCCCAACACTGCTTTCTTCTTTGCAGTCAATTGGCCATTGTAATAAATGGTATAGGAAGGAAACCCTGTTGCGGAAACCACAGCGGAGTCGGCACTTGGAGCGCCTCCCTTGGAAAGGATGGCAGCATAGGCCTGTATTGTCCCTGTCTGGGTCATGCCACTGGCACGCCCGTAAGAGGGTATTCCCAACACTGCTTTTCCTTTTGGCATACCAGCAGTATTGATCCAATAGTTCAAGCTGGTCTCTGCCAACTTAAGATCGCTGTGGTGTTTGTACGGTACCGTTGTGCTGAAGTCGTCGTAGGCCATGATGTTGAAATAGTCCACTTGCTCTCCTTGCAGCAACTCTTTTGTTATGGCATCCCTGTACTGGCCTGCATATTTGCCGGTAGTAATGGCTGCTGACAAGTAGTATTTTCCGTCCACATGCAGGCTGTCGCCCAATTCCTGCATCAGTTTGGTGAATGTCAATGATGTGCCATCTGCGGTGGATGGATATTCCCAATCTACATCAATTCCATGCAGTCCATTTGTTCGTACCAAGGCAATGGCTTGTTTTACAAATGTATTTCTGCCTGCTGGGGTAGCTGCCATTTGTTGCCAGTCAGCAGTGGCGCCATTGATGGATAAGAATATTTTAGCACCATTGCTTTTTGCCTTGTTGGAAACAATGGCGAATGTGGTCGGATTTTGGACAACAATATTTCCGTTGGATGATACAGTACCGAACGCATAGTTGACCACATTGCACATCTTGAATTTTTGATCAGGGATGGCATTGGGATCACGATAGGATGGAAAATATCCGGAAACAACCGTTCCCAATGCAGGCGGCGCCTTGATGACGGTAGGTGGCACTGTTGGAGTCGTGTTTCCTCCACCCGGTGGAACAATTGCTGATTTTTTACATGCATTGAAAACTGCGGCAATCATGATCCATTTTGCCCATGTCTTGGTATTTCTCATGTCTATCGTGTGAAGTTGGTTGAGCCAGGGCAATTAGCCGATTTTCGCCTCGTTGATTCTTTCTGTGGGATTCATGATGCAGGTCAACATGGAGCCGTCCTTGAAGAGTTCAACAATCCGATAGCCCTTGTATTTTGTTCCCCAGTTGCCACCAACATGGCTGTCGAACATATAAGGGATCCCGTCTTGCCACTTGATGGCATCCTGGTCGTGTTCGTGCCCGTGGAATACGGCTTTCAGGTTCTTTTGCTTTTTCACCAGCTCAACAAAGGGCGTTGATTCAATGGCATGTTTGGTCCATTTGATGGGTGGGATATGGATAAAGAGGAGGATGTTGTCTGCTTCTTTATGTTCTTCAAATTTCCCGGACAGCCATTCAAGATCCGGAGGAAGGTATTCTCCCTTCTTGTTGGATGTTGTTGCAAACAACAAGACCGTTTTTTTGATCACCACATCAAAGTTGAGCGGTGTATTCCAGGCATTTTCCCATTCCTCTTTTGTTGCAAGATCATGGTTTCCCTGGGTCACATAGTATTTGAAGGCAAGGTTGTCCAGGGTTTTTTTGGCATCCCCGAAATAACGGATGTCATCATGGACAATGTCACCATTGATCACTCCAAAGTCGAATCCGTTCGTATGGTGCATGGCATTCATGTGCCCTACTGCCGTGTCAAGGTATTCCTGAAACGGTGTTTGTGCCTGCCCGAAGTGTGCATCGGATGCAATGGCAAAACGAAGGATGGGTTTTCTTTTTTCAAATCCACTCAGGTCTGAAGCAAGAAGGGTTTTGCCATTGACAAGGAGGATGGCAGTGGAAATGTTTTGAATGAATCGCCGGCGACTGGTCATTGCATGTTGTTTTGGAAGGCATAAAATACAACAAAAATGCCAATCGCAGCCCCGGCAGGAAATTGATTATTGGTTCGAAAACACTTTTTTAAGCAGGTCAGTGGTTCTGGCCAAAGGATCTTTTCTGATATTTTTTTCTTCGATGGCTATCTGGGTGAAAATTCCCTGCAATGCCTTTTCAGTGACATGGCTACTCAGGTCTGGATTGATTTTTTGGAGGCTAAATTTGTTATACGCGTTGATCATTGTTGACCAATATTTTGTTGCTCCGGTTTTTTCAAGGGAACGGTTGATGACAGGTTTGAAAGCTTCCCCCAGTGGTGCGGTTGTTTTGCTCCTCAGAAATCCTGTTGCAGCGGTATCTGCTCCCCTTAAAATTCCGATGGCATCATTGACATCCATTTGTCTGATGGCGTTTACAAATATCGGGGCAGCTTCTTTGCAAGCCTCTTCAGCACCACGGTTCATGCTGGTGATGGCATCATCCACCATCTTTCCGAGACCTGCCCCTCGCAACATCTTTTCAACTTTTTGTGCTTCTGAAGGAAGGATGATTTTCAAGAGTGGGTTGCCCAGAAAACCATTTTCTTTGGAAAGTGCTGCTGCTCCTTTTTCTGCACCAATGGCAAGCGCTTCCTTCAATCCCGCTGCAATATCTTGTGGGCCCAGTTGTCCACCATTGGCCGCAATTGTTTCTTTTGCCTTTTTCAACAGTGTGTTGAGCTGCTGTGCTTGTACAGATGACGACAAGGCAACAAGCATAAGAATCGAAAATAAATGTTTCATGGGGTGGTGTGCTTTGATGGTAAAATTACCCCATCCGGATTGATGAAGCATAAAAGGAGTAGCCAGTCTTTGGTTAAAGTTGAAATGAAATGACTAAAGGATTTTCCCTTTGACCATGGTCATTTGAACATTGATCCTTTCGTCAAAGATCAGCAGGTCTGCATGCATTCCTGGCTTGATGGAGCCAATCCTGTCGTTCATGTTGATGATCCTGGCTGGCGTGGCTGTCATCATGGTGATGGCATCATGCAATGGAATGTCAGCAAAATCGACCATTGTGCGCACCAGCCGGTCTGTCGTGGCAATACTGCCTGCAAATGCAGAGCGGTCAGGTAGTTTCGCGACCCCCTCTTCCGTGATGACCCTGAGCCCACTGTTGATGTTTCCTAGGATGTATTCTCCTTCGGGCATGCCTGAGGCCCGCATGGAGTCTGTGATCAGGGCTGTATGATCAGGGCCCTTGATTTTGTGGACCAATTTCAGCAATGGCGCTGGAAGGTGCACACCGTCTGCTATGATTTCCACATCCAGTGCATCGTGGAGATAACCCGCTTCCACAACGCCTGCGTAACGCCGGGCATTGCGTCGAACAACCCCGGACATGGCAGAGTAAAAATGGGTGAGCAGGCTGTATCCGTTTTCAAACGCTTCAAGTGCCTCTTCATACACCGCCTCGGTATGGGCCATGGATGCAATGATACCCCGCTCGTGGAGTATTTTCCCAAATGCAATGGCGCCCTTTCTTTCCGGTGCCACGCTCCACCTTTTGATGGACTTTGAATATTCCAGGATTTCCATGTACTCGGCCGGGTCTGGATCCCTGATGTATTTTGGGTCCTGTGCACCGCGCTGGTTCATCGCAAAATAAGGCCCTTCCAGGTGGAGGCCGACAAAGGATGCACCATTGGCATTGATGGTATTCGCTCTTTCGTAGACGTCAAGCACTTGCAGTATGCCCTCTTTTTCAGCCGTGGTGGTGGTGGGCATCATGGAAGTGGTTCCATGCTTCGCATGGATGGCCGCTATCGCCAAAAAAGCGGCTTCAGTGCCATCCATAAAGTCGTGACCACCCCCGCCATGCACGTGGATGTCTACAAATCCAGGAGAGATATATTGTCCCTTTGCATCCGTATTGATTGCACCAGGGAAATCAAGATCCCCTGCTTCAGCAGCAATGATTCTTCCTTCCTCCACAAGCACTGTTCCCTGCTCAACAATACGGTTGGGCAAGATTAGTTTCCCGTTGAATATCCTGTGTTTTTGGTGCATGTTGTTGCGTATTTCCTGGCTTTGCTGTTGAACAAAGGTGTGGGATTTTATGCATCAGACCTTTAAAAATATTTTTTTCTGGTAAAGAAAATACATGAAAATCCATTTGATCAATACCACTGAAATGGCCATTGCCACTGCATTGTAAGGATCTCCAACAAGGTCGGAAAGCCACTGGAACAGTCCCTTGTTCGCATAGGACCAGTTGATGAATTTTCCAGACATGTAGATGAGGATGGAGTTCATGCCAATGACCTTAAAGAAGAATGCCCATTTTCTATAACCAAGCACATCTATCACCCAGTAAAAAAGTGCAAAAAGCAAGAGACTGAAGCCAACGGTATGCATCACAAATGAACTGGACCAAAGGTTTTTGTTGATCGGAAAATCGAGGCTCCAGAGCTGAGCGATGGCCAGGGAAAGCAATCCTGCTATAGCCATCATGCCTGATTTTTTTGAAGGCGCATCGTTGTTGTGTTTGAGATAATTCCCTGCAATGATTCCTGCAAGGGCAGAGCTGATGGCAGGGATATTGTTGAAAAGCCCTACTGTATCATGGATGCCCCTTGACAATTTTCCGGGAAGCACAGTCCTGTCAAAGTAAGAAGAAAAATTTCCTGCTTCTGTAAGATCGCCCGGCATAAAACCCGGAGCCGATGTAAATTTCATCAGCAGCCAGTATCCGACAAGCAGTGCTGTGAACCAAATGATTTGGGCCCTCTCTTTTGTGTAGAGGTAAATGATGCTTCCCAACATGGTCGCAATCCCAATCCTGCCCAGCACACTCATGAACCTGATGTCGCTGATCGGTTTGATCTGCAATCCATTGTTGTATATGATCCCCAATAGAACCAGGATCAGCCCCCTTTTGATGACTTTCCAGAGCAGTGCATTTTTGGATTTTCCTGCCGCTATCGCGCTGCCGATGGCATATGGGGTTGAAACGCCAGAAAGGAAAATGAAAAGCGGAAAAATCAGGTCATAGGCCGTGAATCCGTTCCAAACTGGATGTTCAAATTGTGCTGAAAGACCCTCCCAGAAAGGATGATGGGTGACGGCTCCCATGGAATGGAATACCTCCTCAGCACCGATGATCCAAAACATGTCAAATCCCCGAAGGGCATCGAGAGAGAAAAGCCTTTGCTTGATGGTTTGATTTGTTTGCATGGCGGACAACTGTTGGGACTTGAATGGATGAAAAATATTTTCAAGGTTCGGCATGATGCATTCAACCGGGTCAATGAGCTCATGCAGCAGCATCAACTGCAAACATCTTTCTGATCTGCATTAAACCTTGGGTTCCCATCCCTTCTCGTATTCCCTGCTCCATAGTTTCATGGCATCCTTGTCGTGCAGGATCCTTCCATTGCTTGCATCGATGTTCAGGGTTCGTCCGGTTCGTTGGGCGATGTTCCCCAATTGAACCAGCAGGGTGCTTTGGTGTCCGCTCAATATATCTGAATTCAGTGCAGCACCTTTTTTGATGGCAGCAAAAAAGTTTTGAATATGCAGCGCATCCAGTTCCATGCCCGGTCCGGTCTTATCAAGCGCATTGGCTGTGATATCGTTCTTTACTTCTTTTACCAGCTTGCTCTTGAGGTCAAATATCTTGTAAGCATTACCACTTTCAATCAGCAGTGATCCTGTTTCGCCATAGAAAATCACACCAACAGAGCTGCCCTCGACGGACTTTCCATTGCAGGACCTGCCCTCCCAGGAAATCTGGGTATTGTTGTCAAATTCAAGGTTGATGACCTGCGTGTCCGGTGTCTCCCAATCGTCCTGGTAGCGGTAACGTCCACCTGCAGAAGTCACGCGGGTGGGATAATTCACTCCAAGTCCCCAACGCGCAAGGTCGACCATATGTGTCCCATTGTTCAACGCCTCGCCAGTTCCCCAATGCCAGAACCAATGCCAATTGTAGTGGATCAGGTTGTCCTTGTAAGCTTTTCTTGGTGCGGGTCCCTGCCAGAGATCATAATTGAGCCAGGAGGGCACATCCGTCACCTTGCCCACACCAATCGATTCTCTGTTGTTGGTGTACCAAGTTTTTGCAAAGTAGGGTCTGCCAATGACGCCTGCATGCAGCTCCTTGATGGCGGCCATCACATTGGGCCAGGACCTTCGTTGGTTGCCCATTTGAAGCAATTTGTTGTGTTTTGTTGCAGCCTTTACCAGCATCTCTCCTTCATTGGGGTTGTGGCTACAGGGTTTCTCCAGATAAACATGTTTGCCTGCTGCCACGGCCAGCAATGCGGCGGGTGCATGCCAGTGGTCTGGTGCCGTTACAATCAACAGGTCAAGGTTTTTGTCATCCAGCGCCTTCCTGAAATCACCTTCCGCCTTTGGCCTTTTTTGTTGTGCTTTTTCCACTGCATTCACGCATTTGTCCATTGCACGCGAATCCACATCACAAACATGTGAAACTTCACATTCTTTTTGCGAAGCGAAGTTGGTGCTGACAGACAAACCCCTGCTGTTCACACCCATCACCGCGGCAGTGATCTTTTCATTGGATCCCAGGATGTTGCGGTATTGACTTGCAGAAAAAACAGGGAGTATGCCACCAAAGGCAATGGCAGCGGAGGCTGCAGAGGTTTTCTGGATAAAACTTCTTCTGGAACGACTCATGATGGAAGGTTTAATTGTTGTATGATTTTGTTGGCTTTTTTGAGATGGGCATTGTACACATCCTTTAGTTGAACGGCTTTGCCGCTACTGCGTTTGCTTTCGTCGGCGGCTTCCATGAAGGTATAGATCTCCAGTGTTTCCTTCGGGTTGATGGGTAGATCACCCGTTTTGAAAAAGTTGATAATCCTGTCGAGCAGGTTGTCATATCCCTTGTAAGGGCCCAGGGTTATTGGTCCTTTTTCACCATAGGCTGTCCCGCCGTATTCATGTTTGCCTGTTCGTGTACCGCGGAAGATTCCGATCCTGCCATCTTCCCAAATACCAACCACTACTTCTGTTCCTTCGGTTTGGGTGCGGGTGACGGACTGACAACCGGTACCCATGACGGTATAGAGGGTTTCCACTCCATGAATGCCATACCAGAAGAGATCAGGATGGGTGGATTCGAGGGTTGCGGGACTGAAACAGTCTGCACCCAGGATCTTTCCAACCTTGCCAGAAGCCGCTTCCTGTGCGGATTCCATGTACCGCAGCGATGAGCAGGAGAAGAAAGGGACCTTGAGTTTTTCAGCAACAAAATAGAGGGCGATGGCATCCGTGAGGGTGCCGGCAACGGGCTTGTCGATGAACAGGGGTTTGCCTGCTTTCATCACTTCAAGGGCCTGTTGCAGGTGTGGGCGGCCATCGTTGGTTTCCAATAAAACGAAATCAACCTTCTTCAGGAGCTCAGCGATTGAGTCTACAATCTCTACTCCCATTTTTTTCACTTCCTCAATATAGCCGGGGATTCTTTTGGTGGAGGACTCAATGTCTGCGCTGCCTTTGGGGTAAGCCGCCACAATGCGAAAGTCTTTGTATTTGTCGGGAGGATTTCCTGCATTCAAGGCTTTGGTGAAGGCGATGCTGTGGGAGGTATCGAGCCCAATGATGCCGATCCTTCCGCCATCAGACAATTGCTGGCAAGCCTTTGCCGGTTGTATCAAACCTGAGAGTCCCAATGCCATTCCGGACAGGCCGGCATCGCGCATGAAGCGCCTGCGGTTATAATTTTTCATGTGCAATCGTTTTGGCAGCCCAAGTAAGTTAAAAATAAAAAGGTAAATATTCTCAAATCAGTTTTGTTTTACATACTCTGATGTACCGTTACACTCGGGAGGTGAAAGCGGAGGTATTTTTTAAAGTTTTATTTGGAGATTCACATTAGCAATGCTGAACCCCTTGCTTTTCACAAGCTTTGCTTCTTTGGAATCTTCATTCAACAATGGATTGGTATGATTGAAATGAATGAAGATGATCTTTTCTTTTTCTTTCGCTGGCAATGATGCAAATAACTGCATGCTTTCCTGTACAAGTGGATGTGGGATTTCTGCAATGTTGCGATTGCCAACTTCCGCAGTACTGAAAAACGTGCCATCGATCAGCGCGTGATCCACTTCCTTGATGAGTGAAACAATATCGCTCCGCCATTTTTCCCACTTGTCGATGTCCGGGATGAAAAGAACTTTCTTGTGTGGACCTTCAATGATGTATCCCACTGTTTCAGAAAATTCATCACGATGCGGAACAAGGATGGGTTTAACTTTCAGCCCAGGAGCAATATTTTCCCACTTGTCTTCAGATAAAGCTTGGGTGCGAATGTTGTTCAATGCAACAAGCTGGCTCCAGGGGCCATTGTTCTCCAGAAATGTTTTCAACCTGGGCATTGTGTAGACCGGCACATCCTTGCTGTTCATGGCTTCGCGGCCCAAAAACATCAGCCCGGCATAATGACCAACATGCGCATGGGTAAGGAAGATCCCGTCGGGCGCTAAGCTTTTTTTCTCGGGCATTGATTGATTCAAGACTTTGAGTTGTGATGCAATATCCGGTGTGGCTTCAAAAAGGAATCGCTTTCCACTGGTTGGATCGATGAGCCCCAGCGATACCACTTTTTTATTGGAGTCAATTGACTTGCAACAATTTTTTTCACATCCCATGTGGGGCGAGCCTCCGTCCTGCAGGGTACCCAGCACGATCAGGTAAGGATCGGCTGGGGCAGCAGATTTGTTTACCTGTGCCTGAAGGAAAGCAGCGAGAAAAATTGAAAATAGGCCTACAAGACTATTCCTGATCTTCATGGAAATGCTTTTGAGTTGTTAAAATAACTTAAATTCCATGAGGAAAAGAAAGGGAATGCATTTCTTCAACATCTAAACATCAAATCAAATTCTTCACCAATAAAATCAACAACAATGAAATCAATTTTCTCAACGATGTTTGCCTTGGTAGCACTTGTTTTTTCCCTTCAAGCACAACCTCCGGGTGGCGGAGGTGGTGATCCTGAAGCCATGAAGGCAAGGATGAAAGAGCGCATCAAGCCCATGCTGGTGCAACAGGCAGGTGTTTCAGATGCTGAGGCAGACAAGATTCTCGACATCAACTTCGATTTTCAAATGAAGTCAAGGCCCATCCGCATGGACCAGTCGCTCAGCGAAGACGATAAGAAAAAGAAAATGAAAGAGGCAGAAGATGCCCGTGATGCTTCGATGAAAGCCATCCCATTGACCGAAGAGAAAATGACGAAGGTCAAGGCTTTTTATGATGAAATGAGAAAGCGCCAACAAGAAGGCAGAGGTGGACAAGGTGGCGGTCAGGGTGGTGGCCAGGGTCGCGGACAAGGTGGCGGTCAGGGCCGTGGCGGTCAGCAGCGTTAAGGGCCTGTCAATCACTGTACAACCATTGAGGGGTTTGGAAGCTTTGGTAAGGAGATGAGCGCATCAAATCATCCCCTTCCAAAACTTTCAAACCCCTTTATTTTTCATTAATTTCAAGCAAACAAAATACCATGAACAGTCGCCGCAGTTTTATCCAAAAGCTTTCAGCTCCCATCATAGCATTGCCTTTCGTCCAACACATGAAAGTCGAAGAGATCCCATATGAAGGGCCGGTTTTGCGCATTGCCATCATGGGCCTGGGCGGATATGCAACCCGTGTGGCGGAGGCCATGCAGTCCTGCAAAAAAGCCAAAGTGGTAGGGCTGATCAGCGGGACCCCTTCCAAGATCAAGGCTTGGAGGGAGAAATACAATATTGCGGAAAGCAATTGCTATGATTATGGCAATTTCGATGCAATCAAGGACAACAAAGAAATCGATGCTGTTTATATCATCACGCCCAATGCCTTGCACAAGGAGCAGGCCATCAGGGTGGCCAAAACGGGCAAGCATGTGATTGTGGAGAAGCCCATGGCCCTGAACGCCAAAGAAGCCGGTGAGATGATTGATGCTTGCAAAAAGGCGGGTGTTCAATTGCTGGTGGGATACAGGATGCATTTTGAACCCAAGACCCTAGAAGTGATCAGGATGAGAAAGGATGGGGAGTTTGGGAAAATCAAGTTTTTCCAGGGATTGACAGGCTTTCGGATTGGCGATCCCAAACAATGGCGCTTGAACAGACAACTTGCTGGGGGTGGATCGATGATGGACATTGGTATCTATGCCATCAACGGGATGCGCTACATGACCGGGGAAGAGCCCATCTGGGTCACTGCACAGGAAACAAAAACCGATCCTGTTAAATTTGCAGAAGGGGTTGACGAAACGATACAGTTCCAAGCAGGCTTTCCCAGTGGCGCAGTCGCCTCCTGTTTGTCAAGCTATGGCATTGGCAGCCTTGATCGATTCTTTATCAGTGGGGAAAAGGGATTTGCAGAAATGCAACCTTCCACTGGCTATGGACCCATCAAGGGCCGAACCCACAAGGGCGAACTGTCACAGCCGCACCAGCCCCATCAAACGCTACAAATGGAAGAATTTGCCGCCATCTTATTGGAAGGCAAAACGCCCATTGTGCCTGCCGATGGTGAAGAGGGATTGAAGGACATGAAGATCATCGATGCCATTTATCAGGCGGTGAAAACAGGAAAAAAGGTTAGGCTGGCCTAAGTTTTTTGGGCCCTACATATACAGTTTCATGGATTTGTGGAGCTGAAGAAGCGTAGACCATCATGTCCAATTCGGCTGTCCTTACCATGATGCCATGGGTCATGCCCAAAAAGCTTGCCCCAACAACGGTTCCCGGAATCCCAATTGATGGATCACAGCCGATTTCAACCTGTTCAGGGCGGATGAAAAAACTTGCTGCTGTATCAGGGATGTTCCAACACTTTCTTGTTAGCGTATGCTTCGGCAGGATATGGTTGTATTCGCCCAGCAACCCCGCCAGGTATTCAGTGGGGGGATGGTAATACGCTTGCGTTGGGCTTCCCTGGTAGACCATTTTGCCCTGTTGCATGACCACCAATTCATCCGCCCAGGAGAGTATTTCAGCCGGATCGTGCGAAACCAGCACGCAGGTGATTTCCATTTCCTTGGAAACTTGTTTGATTACCCCGTTGATGATCCTGTTGCTGAACAGGTCAAGATTGGTAAAGGGTTCATCCAGCAATAAAATCCTGGGTTTCCCTACCAGCAGTTTGGCCAGGGCGATGCGTTGGCGCTCACCTCCTGAAACCTGGTTGACCTTTCGCTGCAGCAGGTGGTCAATTTTACAAATCGAATAGATCCGCTGGGCTTCCTCGTCTTCCATCTTATTGGCCATTTCAAGCAACTCATGAACCCTGTAGTTGTTTCGCAACTCAAAATGCTGTGATAAATAGGCAATGGCATCATGTCCTGGCAACAGGACCTCATCAGGGCCCTGAATCCTTTTGTTGTCCAGGTAAATGTTGCCGGAACTGGGCTGCACCAAACCGGCCATCAGCTTCATCAGGGTGCTTTTCCCTGAACCGGTTTCTCCCATCAGTCCTATTTTTTTAAAAGCAGGAACAATGAGGTTGACATGCTGTACTTGGGTCCTTCCCTCTTCTGACTTGCTGACACCCTCGATCCTTAAAAGGCGCATTCAAATGGTTTTAATGGAACTATACAGTTGCAAAAGTAGTTGATATGTAGCCATTTATTTTATGCGTGGTGTAATGGTTTTGGGCAAACCACAGCACAGGGTGTCAACATTGGGGCAGTGCAAAAATCCCAATCACCCCATCACCAGAAGTTGCTACCTTTAAACTGACTTTCAAACATTCCATTTTGCTGGATCAAACGCCGTTTATGCTTAAAAAAATCCTGGTTCTCTTTTTGGCCATTTTACTGGTTACAGCAGGCCTCACCTTTACCAACCGGTTTTCCCACTTGAGAAATTTTGCAACCTGGGGGGTGCATACCATTCATGATTACAAGACCCATCCTGTAAGGCAGGTTGAAAAAGGAAATTTGCAACAGGTCTGGCCTTTTGATGCTGCCTATAACCAGAAAGAGATTCCGGCAGCGTTCATGACCATCATCGACTCCAATGATACCCATGCATTTCTTGTCATTCAGGACGGAAAACTGGTCTATGAAAAATACTGGGATGGCTATGACAGCGCAACCCTCAGTGGTTCATTCTCGGCTGCCAAAAGCATCATTTCATTGTTGATTGGCATTGCTGTTGATGAAGGCAAGATCAAGTCTGTCGAAGAGCCCGCCGGCAATTATATCCCCCATTTTAAAACCAATGGGCTGGAAAAAATCAGGATCAAGGACCTGTTGACCATGAGTTCGGGAACCTCTTACAACGAATCTGACAAGTCATATTTCAGCATGAATGCTTATGGATATTATGGCGAGGACGAGGAATACATGGTGAACATGATGGAAAAGAAAGAGGAGCCTGGAGTTTTTTGGCAGTACCGCAGCGGCGATACCCAGGTGTTGGGGCTGATTGTAGAAAAGGTATTTGGGAAATCCATCTCAGCCCTGGTTTCCGAAAGGTTTATGCAACCCATGGGGGCCAATGCAGATGCACTGTGGTTGCTGGATGGCGCGGAGCGGCATGAAAAGGCCTTCTGTTGTTTCAACGCCGTTGCAAGGGATTATGCAAAATTTGGACAGCTGGTATTGAACAAGGGCAATTGGAACGGGAAGCAGCTGGTGTCTGAAAAATACATTGCTGAAGCAACAACACCAGCCACACATTTGAAAGACCGCAGCGAAAACAACGGGCCAGTGGATTTCTATGGTTATCAGTATTGGATGGTCAACCACAGCGGTGTGCATGCCATTGCACAGAATGGATTGTTTGGCCAGTATGTGTATATCATTCCTGAAAAGAATGCTGTTGTTGTGCGCTTGGGTGAATCAAAAGTTACAACACCCATTCACCACCACCAACCAGAAAACTTCACCTATATCGATGCAGCGCTTTCCATTTTGAAATAAGCGCGTACACCATTGCGCCCAAAAAAAAGGCGTTCCACAGTGGAACGCCTTTGAACATGTCTGAAAGAACCTGAAACTATTTCTTGAACTCCCAGCCTGCCCTGTTGATGCGGGATACAAACTGGTTGGCATCGTCGAAGTTGGTGATCTTCATGGAAGCACCATCCCAAAGCAGTTTCTTTCTGCCATAGAAGTCCTGTCCTGTTGTTCCATTGGCTTTTTTTACTTCTTTGCGCAGCATGTAGCTCCTGATGGCAAGGTTACCCATCAGTACGGTTTCTGTAAGTGGACCAGAGTAGTCAAAAGATGAGCTGAGTTCCTTGTGCGCTTTGCTGTTGAATCCGGCCTTGCAGGCTTCGGTCCAGGAGACCTGGTGCCCGAATTCAGGCAATTTCACAGCATTTTTATCCGGTTCCGGCGCTACAATTTTTTCACCCGTGTTCAGGTAGATTTTGGGCCTGTTTCCATACATGTCGATGGTCATCAATCCTTTTGTTCCATGAAGAAAAATGCCGTTGGCACCGTTGCCATCTGTGCTCAGTGGCTCATTGGCAGGAAGCTGGTCAGGGTGGAATGGACGTATCCCCCCATCCATCCAAACCATTTTCAATGGGCTTTTGTTCTTTTTGGTGGCAGGGAACTTGATTTCAACATGGGAAGAAGGAGGACATCCTTCAGGAATGTATTCAGGGTTCCAATCCCTGATGAATACAGATCCTACACTGCATTCCACTTCTGTGGGGTAGCCAAGACCAAGGATCCTGAATGGTGAATCGATGGTATGGCAGCCGATATCACCCAATGCGCCGGTGCCGAAGTTCCACCATCCCCGCCATTTGAATGGATGAAAGAGAGGATTGTAATCCATGTATTCGGCAGGTCCAATCCAGGTGTTCCAGTCTTCTGCAGACATTGACGCTGGCAATGCTGGCTTGTCTTTTGGCAGGGGGATGCCCTGTGGCCAAACGGGCCTGTCTGTCCAAATGTTAACCGTATGTACAGTTCCAATCAAGCCCTTGTCAAACCAATCCATGGCAACTTTTTGAAGTGGATTGGATGCACCCTGGTTTCCCATCTGGGTAACCACCTTGTTTTTTCTTGCAGCCTCGGTAAGCATCCTGGCTTCAGCAATATTGTGTGTCAGTGGCTTTTGAACATACACGTGTTTGCCCATCGACATGCAGGCCATGGCGGCATACGCATGGAAATGGTCTGGTGTTGAGATGGTTACTGCATCAATGTCCTTTCCAGACTTGTCCAGCATTTCCCTGAAATCGCGGTATTTCGCTGCATTGGGGAATTTTTCAAAAGAGTTTTTGCACTTGTCCCAATCCAGGTCAGCCATGGCCACAACATTGTTGACGCCGTTGTTGTAGGAGTTGAGCAAATCCGATTGCCCCTTTCCTCCTGCCCCGATGGCAGCAATGTTCAGCTTGTCACTGGGGGCAGTATACCCTTTACCGATGACATGGCGCGGAACAATAAAAAAACCTGCAGCGGCAATGGAGCCCTGCTTGATGAAACTTCTCCTGTTGTTTTGTTTTGGCATGACTGTGGTTTTATCTTTCGTTTGAAAATGTAAGCATGGATTGCAAATCAGATTTTTTTTGCGAACTGCTGTGCCTTCAGTGCCAGCTCTGTGGCTAAAAAACAATGTGCCTGTGGCATGGCGGTTTCTGTTCTGTTGACCACATCATCCACAAATTGTTTCCCAAAAGGCAATGGTTCATTGTTGCAGTCAAGGTAGATGGTTTCCTTGTTGTTGGCCATGTACAGGTGATTGCCTGAAGCGTAACGGGCAATATCAATGTTTTTCCTGATTTCGATGAATCCGTCGGTGCCGAGGATGGTCAATCTTCCATCACCCCAGGTTTTCAAGCCATTGGGCGTGAACCAATCCACCCTGATATAACCTGCACCGCCGTTGCCCTTCAGCATCACATCTCCAAAATCTTCAAATTTGGGATATTGTTGGTTGTTGACATTTCCCGTTTGGGATGCCACCACCTCTGCTGAAGTTGATCCGGTAAAAAACAGGAACTGGTCAAATTGGTGCGATCCAATGTCGCAGATGATTCCGCCATATTTTTTTTTGTCAAAGAACCATTCTGGCCTGGCATTGGCATTGATGCGGTGAGGGCCAAGTCCAATGGTTTGAACCACTTTCCCGATTGCCCCTGCCTTGATAAGTTCTCCTGCCTTGACTGTTGCCTTGTTTTCAAATCGTTCGCTGAACATGATCGAATAGATGCGCCCGGTTTCCTTTTGCACTTTTCTTACTGCTGCCAATTGGTCCAGCGTGATGATTCCCGGTTTGTCTACCAGGTAATCCTTTCCGTGTTTCATCACCTCAATGCCCAAGGGCGCCCTTTCATCAGGAATGCCCGAACTAAGGACCACCTGTATGCTCTTGTCTTCCAATATTTCCTTTGCGCTGGAGGCTTGTTTTACCTGCGGATAAGCCTTTACAAATGCGGCCAAAAGCTCAGGTTCCTTTGCATAAACGGAAACAAGTTCACCCCCACCCTTGATGACAGCATTGCACATGCCATAGATATGGCTGTGGTTGATGTTGATTACTGAAAACCGAATACGGATTTCTGCGGGGGCTTCTTCTTTTTTCTTTTCAGCAAAAGAGGAGAGCATCATCAATCCGCCTGCGGCGGCAGTACTTTTTAGGAATTCACGTCTCTGGGGCATATGGTAGGTTGAGTGAGGTTTAGGTAAGTTGAGGAATGCTAAATCGTTATCGTAATTTATTGAATTTATTTATTGAATCTTTATTAATTTCAAATAATACTTCAACCACCAGTCTTTGGATCACCCATCTACTGCTGGTCATCAAATTAAACTGCCTCCAATTTTTCTGAATCTCCATAAACCGCATTCCACATGAACTCACGCCGCAACTTTCTACAAAAAGCATCTTTCGGTTTTGCAGCCGCCGCAGCACTCCCTGCAATTGGATCAGCAATGACCTCTCAGGGCAATGAAAATGCCCTTGAGGGTCCGGTCAGCCTTCCTTTGGGTTTTGCAGGCTATTCTTTTGTGAAGTTTGATTTGGACAAATCCATGGCCATGATGAAACGCCTTGCGGTGGAAAATCTATCTGTCAAGGAGTTCCATCTGCCATTGAATTCAACACAGGAAACCATTGATGCAGTGAAGAAAAAACTCAGCGATGCAGGCATCAAACCCTATACTGTTGGAGTAATATACATGAGAAGCAAGGAGGCGGTCGACCAGGCTTTTGCTTATGCACAAAAAATCGGCGTCAGCATGATTGTTGGGGTTCCCAATCCAGAACTGCTCAGCTATACCGAGGAAAAAGTCAAAGAGACCAATATCCGCATGGCCATCCACAACCATGGTCCTGAAGACAAGCTCTATCCAAGCCCCAAAGACATTTATGACAGGATCAAAGACATGGATGCACGCATGGGTCTTTGTGTTGACATCGGTCATACCCTTCGTGCAGGTGTACTGCCCGAAAAAGTGGTGGTGGAATACAAGGACAGGGTTTTTGACCTGCACATCAAGGATGTGACTGCAATGGCGAAAGATGCCAAGGTTGCAGAGGTAGGAAGGGGCGCAATCAACTTCCCTGCCTTCGTAAAGGCCTTGAAAAAAATCAAATATTCCGGTGTTTGCAGCATTGAATATGAAAAAGACATGAGCGATCCATTGGTGGGCATGGCTGAATCTGTTGGCTTTTTCAGGGGAGTGCTCAAGGCGTAAAATGGCCTTCATTGCACTAATTTTGTGCAATGCATAAAATCAAATGGATGTTCCTTTTCCTGTGTTTTGGGACAATGGTCATGGCACAGGAAAAACAGGGCGACAGCGTACTGAAAGAATTGCCTTATGTTGATTCAGTACGCTCAAAAATTTCCCTTACTGAAATTGTGGTGAAGGGCAAGAAGCCGCCCATTTCGTTCAAAATAGACCGGCAGCTGTACCGTGCCGCCGAATATGCCAATGCTGCCAATGGCAATGCCATCGACCTCATCAAAAACCTTCCTGCTGTATCCGTCAATGGCCAGGGCGAAATCAATGTCCGGGGATCCGCCAGTTTTCAGGTCCTTCTCAATGGACGCCCAACACAGGGTGATCCAGCATTTGTGTTGGCACAAATTCCTGCCTCATCCATTGAAAGCATAGAAATGATCAGCAGTCCGGGGGCAAGCTTTGATGCAGACGGGAAGAGCGGTGTGATGAACATCATCACCAAATCAGCACCTGAAAAAGGCCTGATGGTGCAGTCCAACCTGATGCTGGGTGCACCACCTTTCAATGACTTCGATAACCAACGCTATACTTCTCCGCAGCGCCATGCAGCAGATGTTTCCATTGGATACCAGCAAGGAAAAATGGAATGGAGTTCAGGATTCAATTACCTGAGGAATGACATGGCGGGATATCGCGAAGGCGATGTGAACACCACCATCGGAAATCGATTCACTTCCTTTCCGTCCAATGGGGAACGCAGTTTCAAGCGCTATAATGTTGGCGGAAGGTTTGCTGCTGCATTGCAGTTGGATCCACACAATAATGTTGAAGCTTCGGTGTACATGGGAAAAAAATACCAGACACGTGTGGCTGACTTGCTTTACAACATCAGCCGGAAAAACCTGTTGACAGTCCAGCAATCATCCTTTGATTATTTCAACAAGAATACCGCAGAAAAGCAGGGCGTTTTTACTTTGGCAAGCCTGGGTTCTAGCCACCAGCTCAGCAACTCCACCCAACTTTCCTTTTCATTGCAATACGAAGGGGCTGATTTGGAATCACTGACGACCAACCAAAACCTTACTTATCCTGGTTTGAAAACCATGATCCAGGAAACCATCAATCCCAGTTCCAACCCCTTGCATGCTTACCGCTTGAAGGCAGATTTGACTGATAAAAAGGGAAGCAGGGTTTGGCAAACTGGATACCAGTTTCGATATGATGAACAGTTGGGGGATTTTCTTTACAGTTACAAGAACCTGGGCATGCAGGAATTTGCCACGGATCCATTTTTCAGCAGCCAGGTTGCTGTACGAAACAATATCCATGCAGGGTATGTTCAATACAGCAATGCCAACGGTAAGTTGATTTACCAGGCCGGATTGAGGGCTGAGCAGATGCTCCGCAATCTTTCTTTTTCCGACAATGTGCAAGGCAACAGGCTCCCTTTGTTGAATTTGTTCCCATCTTATTTGCTCAAGTATGCACTCGCTGAAAAGGTGGTGCTGAAACAATCGTTCACACGGCGCATCAAGCGCACGAACAATTTCGAACTGAATCCTTTCCCCGAACGCGAACACTCTGAGACCCTTGAGCAGGGCGATCCTGCATTGTTGCCTGAGCTTACCGGTATCTGGGAATTGGGTGTGGAGCACAAATTGTCCAAGGGAAGTTTTTCCATGAGTCTTTATCACCAGCGCACCAAGAACCCGATCCAAAGGGTCAACAAGGTTTACAATGATACCATCCTGGGCAGGATCTTTACGAATGCAGGCCTGGCCAAGCAAACAGGGGCAGAGGCCAATTTCACCTACCGCATCAGCAAGGCATGGCAAATGATGGTTGGGGGAAATGTCTATAAATACGATATCCGTGGTTCACTGTTCAATGGCAGCCTTCCGTTCAGCAACAACAGCTGGGTCTA
Source organism: Chitinophagales bacterium (assembly GCA_030832085.1). Lineage (GTDB taxonomy): Bacteria > Bacteroidota > Bacteroidia > Chitinophagales > Chitinophagaceae > Pollutibacter. The sequence goes on from JAURJU010000075.1 coordinate 34,454, forward strand.
CAGCATCAATGCCACGCAGAGCCTTGCGTTGAAGGCCAACTGGCAGCTGCAGTTCAGTGTCAACTATCTCTCACTCAGGGCCACGGCCCAGGGTGAAGACGGCGCATTCTTCACACCCAATTTTTCTGTGAAAAAAACCAGCAAAGACAACCGTTGGAGCTTTCAGGCACAGTGGTTGTTCATGGACATGGGCCTGGGAATTTCCAATATCCAGCGCATCAGCACTTGGGGAAAGGATTTTTACACCACCACCAACTATATCTACGAGCCTGATCAGCTGCAGTTTTCAGTAGGATTCAACCTGTCCAAAAAGAACAGGAAGATCAGTTTGCCGCAAAGTGAAATGGCCGAGAAGGAGTTTTAGTCGATGATGATTTCGTCTGCAAAAAGGAAGCCCCTTTGCAGCTTGGCCACAAAACGAACATACCTCGCCTGCTTGCCTTTGAGGTCCACCTCAAACGTCTTGAAGCTGAGTTTGGAATCTGTTGGAGAAACATCATTCAAGGTTTTTCCTGCAGGCGTAAAGTTGATGCCATCTGCACTCAGGCTAACTTCAATGAAGTGCGGCATGTACACACCGGGGCCGATGATCTGCATGAAGGTGGAACGAAGCCTGCTCAGTGATTCTGCTTTTCCCAGGTCAACAGTAACATCCACATCGTTTAAAAAGCCCTGCCACTGGCCATCTTGGTAGGTGAGCGATCCCCTGTACCCATTGATCAGGGTGGACTCTTTTTGTGCAGGATAGCTTCCGCTGTATTTTTTGTTGTAGACAATCGTTTTGCCAATTGCCTTGTGCAGGTTGATGTCCAGTGTATCGGGTTGTTGGCCCATGCTGTTTTTTCTGAAGATGCCCGCCTTGACCAGTGCAGATCCTGTAACAGTAAATGGACTCTCATAATGCGGAGAGCTGCTTGTGGGCCTGCTTCCATCAATGGTATAGCGAATGGTAGGCTTGTATTGTTCCGAGCTGAAGCTGACGGTGGTTGTTCCTTTTGCTGCATCGATGAATGGGCTGATTTCCACCCTGTCTGAAGGACGACAATAGTTCACATTCAGGCGTTGCAACAATGCATAATGTTTTGAAAGCCTGTACTGAAAATCAGTCCAGTTCATGTTTTTACGTTCACTCCATACCGCTTCGCTCAGTGCAATGATCCTTGGAAAAACCATGTATTCCGCATGCTCCATGGTAGGCACGTATTCAGTCCAGAGGTTTGCCTGTGCGCCTTTTACGAACTGTTGCTTGTCAGCCTCCAGCGCTTTGGGCATGGGTTCATATTCATATACTTTTTGAAGGGGAAGAAAACCGCCGATGGCTTCGGGTTCTGTTGCGGGATCTTGTTGGTATTTGTCAAAATAACAGGTTCCTCCCGGGGTCATGATCACATCGTGTCCCATCCTTGCCGCTTCTATGCCTCCTTTCTCTCCCCTCCAGCTCATCACCCTGGCACCTGGCGCCAATCCACCTTCTAAAATCTCATCCCAACCCAACAATTGACGGCCTTTTGAAGCAATGAATTTTTCCATCCTGCGGATGGCATAGCTCTGCAGCTCAAATTCATCTTTCAGGTTATTTTCTTTGATGCGCTGCTGGCATTTGCTGCAGGTTTTCCAGTTGGCCTTACCCGCTTCGTCTCCACCGATGTGGATATAGGTGGAGGGAAAAATCGCCATCATTTCGGTAATCACATCTTGCATGAATATAAAGGTGGAATCGTTGCCCAAACAAAACTCGCCCTGCCCTTTTTTGGCAACAACACAACCGAGCTGGGGGTAAGCGGCAATGACCTCTTCGGAGTGGCCGGGCATTTCAATTTCCGGAATGATGGTGATGCCTCTTTTTTGGGCATAGGCAACCAGGTCTTTGGCATCTGATTGTGTATAGTAACCGCCGTAAGCACCGGCCTCACCCTCTTTTGCATAGTCCCTGTCGCTGTTCCACCATTTCTTCCAGCCATAGCTGGTTCTCCATGCAGCCTGTGCAGTGAGTTCGGGATATTTTTTCACTTCTATTCTCCAGCCCGCAGCGTCGGTAAGGTGCATGTGGAGCGTATTGATTTTGTAGAGCCCAATAAGGTCAATCATTTTTTTGATGAAAGCGGGAGGAAAAAAATGCCTTGATACATCCAGCATCAAACCCCGGTAACCAAACCTTGGCTTGTCGGCAATCCATGCACAAGGAATCGCAGTTCTGGTCTCTTGGGTAAGGATGATTTGTGCGAGGCTTTGCATGGCATTGATCGCACCGGCATAGCCCGATGCAGCGATGCGTATCCTGTTTTTCCTGATGTCAAGGGTATAGGCAGCACTGTCGTTTTTATTGCCTTTTGTTTTTTCAATGACAATCGATCCTGAAGGAGGAAGGCCGCCCTTTTGAAGCCCGATCACCCTGGTAGGTTTCCACTGCATGAGGTCTGCGAGCAACAGTCCAACTTCACGAAACTCCTTGCTGACAAGGATTTTGTTGTTGTTGAGGCTGAAGTTTCCTTCTATGTCCTGCACCTTTTCAGGCTTTGGGATGATGTTGATGCGTGATTGTGCAATGGATGCGAGGGAGCATGCCAAGAGCAGGAGCGTTGAAAAAAAAGGCCTCATGAAAATCGGATTTGGGTGAAGGTGTAAACTTACATCTTTTTGGGGAAGCCTTTTTCACCTTGAAACAACAAGGCCAGTGCTGCATTTGTTGACAATGATCTCTTTGATGAGGATTGCAGTTTGTTTTCGCATTTCGGAAATGACTTTTCCTGAAATCGCAAAACTGCGGCTGTATGAATTTTCAACTTTGCAATCCAAATTCTAAGAAATGAGAAGAATGATCTTGCTGATGATGACAACAGTGGTTTCCATGATGGCAATGGCCCAATCATCTGAAACAGCTGATACAACAAGTGCGGTTGACATGCCTCAAATTGAAATAGTGTCGCAACGCGACAGGCTTCTTTCATCAGTGCCTGGTTCCGTTGCACGGATGGGATCCGGTTCAATCAGAAAGATAGCGCCTGTCAGCGCCAATGAGTTGTTCAGAAAAATTCCAGGATTAAACGTTGTCGATGAAGAGGGCATTGGGTTGCGCCTCAACATTGGCATCCGTGGTTTGGATCCGGACCGAAGCCGCAATGTGCTCATGTTGGAGGATGGCATCCCTGTGGCACTGAATCCCTATGGGGAACCCGAAATGTATTTTACACCCCCGGTCGACAGGATGACTGCCGTCGAAGCATTGAAGGGGAGCGGACAAATATTGTTTGGGCCACAAACCACTGGCGGGGTCATCAACCTGATTTCTGCCAACCCACCGGAAAAGGAAAGTTCCATGTTTCGTTTTCGGATGGGCAGTGGTGGCTTTTTTTCATCCCAAGGCAGTTATGGAAACACCATTGATAAAACGGGTTTCATCATCAACTACCTCAACAAGCGTGCTGATCAGATCGGCACAACCAGGTTCAACCTCCATGATATTACCGCAAAACTCAGGATTGAACTGGGTCCTGCGTCAAGGGTTGGCGTGAAATTGGGCATCTATGATGAGATCTCGAATTCCACCTACATCGGTTTGACAAGCAACATGTATGAACGAGGAGGGCAGGATTTTGTGCGCATGGCACCCAGCGATCTGTTGCCCGTGAGGCGCTATCATTTTTCCGCGACGCACCAATATCACTTGACCAAACTGCTGCAACTGCAGACCACTGTTTTTGCCTATACCACCACAAGGGATTGGAGAAGACAGGACTTCAGTTTCAGTCCAACTGCAGTCAACCGCAGCGGTGTTGTCTGGGGAGATCCATCCATTGCTGGAGGGGCTGTTTACATGTTGAATACCAATGCCCACCGCAACAGACAGTTTGAGGTGGGTGGAATTGAACCACAACTCAAGTGGAAAACTGAAAAACATTTGTTGCAGGCCGGATTAAGAATGCTTTCAGAGAAGGCAAATGAAAAGCTGTTGCTGGGGAATCATCCAGAAGCGATGGGTGGTAATGTGAGGGATGTTGAAGTGCGCAAAGGGCAAGCCATTAGTATTTATGTGCACGACAAGATTACCCTTTCTAAAAAATTTGATTTCAATGCAGGCGTTCGACTGGAACAGTTTGGATGCCAGAGAAACATTTTACGTGGCCGTTTCAATATCAATGGCATGACCATCGTTGCAGATACCAATCTGTTGGCCTCCAACCGGATGATGGCGCTTTTACCCGGTCTGGGGTTCAATTACAACATCCGGGAACATGCAATATTTTTTGGAGGAATCCACAAGGGATTTGCTCCTCCACGCACCAAGGATGCCATCACCGCCGAGGGGGTGGTCATGGACATCCAACAAGAAGAAAGTTGGAACACAGAACTGGGTCTTCGCATTGCTTTGGGTAATTACCTGAATGCTGAGGCCACCTTTTTCAGCATGGATTTCAAGAACCAGATCATACCGGTTTCACAGTCATCAGGAAATGCAAATGCAACGGGTTTGGCCAATGGTGGAAGAACGAGGCACCGGGGCATGGAGGCTGCAATTTCATTTGATTTGGGCAAGGCGATGGGCAACAAGTATTCATTGGTGTTCGCATCCAATGCCACCATCAGCAGCAGCAGGTATGCGGCAGACCGCTTCATTGCTGTTGCTGGGGCCAAAACCAACATAAAAAACAACAAGCTCCCCTACGCGCCCTCTTTTATCCTCAACAATTCAATTGAGTTTGACAGAAAGGGGTCGGGTTTCAGGTTATCAGGCAATCATGTTGGAAAACAGTTTGCCGATGAATTGAATACCATTGCCGCCAGTGCCGATGGCAGAATTGGGTTGATAGATGGTCGTTATACCATTGATTTTACTGCATTTGCTAAGCTTTCTAAAAAGGATATTGTTTTCAACCTGGCCATAAAAAACCTTACCAATGAAAGGTACATTGCTTCACGGCGTCCACAGGGTATTCGGGTGGGAGTCCATCGCCAAGTGGTTTTGGGTATGGAAATAAAATGGTGATGCAGACAAATACATATGCATGAAAAAGTTATTTCAAAACTTTTTGCATCGATGAAAGCAGCTGATGAAAGGCTGTACTGACTTTCTTTGTTCCCGAGCGAAATTCACGAATCCCTGCTCTTCAAGAATTTTGTTGAGTCAACGATGAATGACTGCATCTATTTCCCCGTATATGGATGAAGCCGAATGGACCTGGTGTTGTATTCAGGTTGGTTCAATGGGTCATTCCTTTTGCGAAATTTGGGTTCGTGACAAATATCCTGTCATTCAAGGTCAACAAAAAGGCCTTTATTTTTATCCGTTCTTCCACAGTTATGGGAAACAGGTTCGCATTATAGTGTTCCAATACCTTGTCGATGCTGCTGAAACGCCCATCGTGCATATAGGGTTTTGTATATCCTAGGTTTCTCAGGCTCGGTACTTTGAACTTGTAAAGGTCATTCATGTTGCGCGTTGCAACATACCTGCCGGAATCCATCAAATCGTTTGGGGGAAGTTTTGTATTCCGAAAACTGTTGTCGGTGAACAATGGTTCACTGTGACAGGCATTGCATTTTTGGATGAAGATGGCATAACCTTCTTTTTCACTTGTGCTGAATTCAGCCTGTCCTCGCTTCACGCTATCGTATTTTGCTTCGTTGCTGATGGCCATTGCCATGAATTGTGAAAGGGCTTTCAGCAACTGATCTTCTGTTGCTGCTCCAGTTCCAAAGGCAGACTTGAACATGCTCCTGTACATGCCAGAACTGTTTACTTTCTTCAGGATGTTGGGCATGGTTTCACCCATTTCAATGCTGTTCGTAAAAGGTTGAACAGGCTGTAGGTCGAGTTTGCTGATGCTGCCATCCCACATGAATGAATTGTTCCATGCAAGGTTCATGATGGCCGGCGCATTTCTGCGGGTCAGGCTTCCATTCAAGCCGTGGCTCAGACTGTGTTCATGGTGGGTGAATGCGGCAGACTGCATGTGGCAAGAGGCGCAACTGGTTGAATTGTCGATGGAAAGCGTGGAATCATAAAACAAAGTTTTGCCCAGCTCGAAGCCTGCTTTGCTCACTTGGTTTTTGCTGAAATCATAGGTGGCAGAAGGAAAATAGAAAGGTGATTTGAATCCAACGAACTGTTCAATCGCTTTCTTGGAGCATGCGACTGCCAGAAGCAGCGTTACTGCAGTGACATATGTTTTGTATTTGCGCAATTGGAATAAATATTGTTTCAAATCATTCAATCGATGTAAACAAGGCATCCAACAATTGGCCGGATCATTCGTTTAAAATTAGTCAATACATACTATCTGAACGCTTAATTTTATGCCAAATCATTTCCAATGAAGCAATTCTTTTTTCTCCTGGGCCTTGCAGTTTTGACCATTGCCTGTAACCAGCCTCAGGCAGACAGGGTGTACATCAATGCAAAAATCTGGACCGGCGACAGCAGCAATCCGGCTGCTACGGTCATGGCCATCAAGGGCGACAAGATTGTATACGTGGGAGACGATCCATCTGCATTTAAGGGTGCAGAACTGATCGATCTTCAGGGAAAGCGCTTGCTTCCGGGTTTTACAGATAACCATACCCATTTTCTTTCTGCGGGATATGGGTTGTCCAGCGTACAATTGAAAGATGCCACTACCCGTCAGGAATTCATCAACAGGATCAGGGATTTCTGCAACGCTCATCCGGATTCCACATGGGTCTTGGGAGGCAGCTGGGACCATGAAAACTGGGGCGGTGAGTTGCCCAGCAAGGAATGGGTTGATTCCATCACTGGAAATCATCCCCTCTTCATCTCCAGGTACGATGGTCATATGGCATTTGCCAATACAAGGGCCATGGAATTGGCAGGCATCAGCCCATCAACCATTTCTCCTGAAGGAGGTGTATTGGTTAAAAATGCAAGTGGATCACCCACTGGAATATTCAAGGATGCTGCCATGAACCTGATCAGCAAGGCCATCCCCGAGCCTACCAAGGCCCAGCTGGACCAATACTTTGATGCGGCTGCACAGCATGCTGTTGAAAGAGGCGTCACGCATGTAAACGACATGAATTCGTACGGCGGATGGAATGATTTGGAAACCTACAGAAGGGCCGCGGACACAGACCGCATGATTCTCCGCATGTATTCTTTTGTTCCCTTGGCCACCTGGGAAAAGCTGGACAGCTTTGTACAGAAAAATGGCCGTGGTGATGATATGTTGAAATGGGGTGGGTTGAAGGGTTATGTGGATGGGTCACTGGGTTCAACCACTGCATGGTTCCATCAACCTTACCTGGACGATCCGCATTCCCATGGCCTGAACATCACCGATACCAATCTCTTGAAAAAATGGATCATGGGTGCAGATAAGGCAGGGTTGCATGTTGCCGTACATGCGATTGGTGACAAGGCCAATGATTTTATCCTTTCAGTGTACGATGCGGTTGCAGCCATGAATGGCCCACGCGACAGGCGTTTCAGGGTAGAACATGCCCAGCATGTCAGCAAGAATGCCATTGCCAATTTCGCCCGCCAGGGGGTTGTTGCTTCCATGCATCCCTATCATTTGTACGATGATGGTATTTGGGCCAACAAGCGACTTGACAGCAACAGGCTCAAGGGCACCTATGCCTTTAAAAGCATGTTGAACCAGGCTGTGAAGATGAGCTTTGGATCAGACTGGCCCGTTGCTCCCATCAACCCCTTGTATGGCATTTTCAGCGCTGTTACAAGGATTACCGGCGATGGGAAAAATCCAGGTGGTTGGTATCCCGCAGAAAAAATTACTGTTGAGGATGCCATCCGCGCCTATACTGCCGGAAACGCACATGGCTCTTTTTTGGAAGGGAAGATTGGCGTGTTGAAAACAGGCGCATTTGCTGATTTCACTGTGTTGGAAGAGGATATCCTTTCCATTGCCCCTGAAAAAATAAAAACAGTAAAGGTAATCAGGACAGTGGTCAATGGCAGGGAGGTTTTCAAGTACAAGAAATAACCAACAGGATCAGTGGGTCAAAAGCTGTACTTCGCCCTTGCAAAAATGCTGTGTCCTATGCCAGAAAAATTGCCGTGGGTTGTAGCAAGCATGCTTTGAACAAATACATCAAGGTCCAGGTTGGTGATGACATTGACAGACAGGGAAGGATAAAATACCATCAGGTTTGCAAAGGGGGCATACAGCAAACCGATTTTGCCATTGACGAGGGGTGTAATTTCCTTGCTTGCTCCAGTCATCATGTTCCAACGCGTTGGCATGAGGTTGTCGGGCTTGTTTTGAAAACTGAGGGATGACCAATCGGACGGGGCCGAAGTGGTGCCCAATTGATTGAACAGCGCCGCACCATGCAGGTACCATCCATTTTTGGTGATGTGGTCAAACTCAACGCTGGCATTCAATATTTGCCTGCCCTTGTTGTGCGATACAAAATACTGTACCTCTCCCTTGAAACCAGTCTCTCCAATGCTTCCCTGCCATCCAACACCGATATTTATTTTTCCTTGATTGAATCCGGCAATCATTTGCCAGTCATAGTTGGAACGGTTGAAACTGTACTTGATCGCTCCATTCATCGTCTTTCCGGCTGGGACTTTGGCGGCCACCAATTCTATCGCACTCATTTCGTTTTTTTGGTAATGAATGCGGATGCCATCAACACCAGCCCTTTCCTCGTAGTCAAAGTCAAACATGTTGTAAGCATTGAAAACATCATTGGGATTCCAGGCATTGTTCATTCCCCAATTGATTCTTTGTCTGCCAGCCTTGATGCTCCAACGTGTAGACTTGTGTTCAATCCATCCCCTTTCAAGTTTTCCAACAAATGTCGGTCTGGGAGCACTGTTCCAGATCAACCTGTTCCTGACTTCTGCAGATGCATTGAAATGTGTCGATTGCCATTTGAGGTTCAAGCGGTTGTGGACAAGGTTGCCATAGTGGAAGGGCGTCTTTTTAACCGGCAACCTGAAGCTGTTCAAATCTTTCAGGTATCCATTGAATGAAAAATGAATGGCATCGGAATGTTCAGCGTCATTTTTTTGTGCGCGTGTTGTGATGGAGGGAAAAACAAGCAACAAAAAGACAGTGGAAACAAGGCCCATTTTATTTTTCACTTTGTAAAACGAAAAGTTCTTCAAAGGGGAAGCTTTGTTGAATCAGAAACAATTTGTCCATCGACCAGCGTAATTACCCGTTTTGCCCTTTCAATGACACGCTGATCGTGTGTTGAAAAAATGAAGGTCATGTTTTCTTCCCTGTTCAATGCTGCCATGATGTCCAGCAGGTTGAAAGCAGCAGCGGAGTCCAAATTTGCCGTGGGCTCATCGGCCAAAACAAATTGTGGTTTCGATGCCAATGCCCTTACTACTGCCACACGCTGCTGCTGTCCTCCCGACAGTTGTGCAGGCCTGGTATTTTTCTTGTCCAGCAATCCCACCTGCTTGAAAAGCCCATTGATCCGTTCTGCCCTTTTGGCCTTTTTTTCCTTTTGCAGCAGCATAATGAATTCAGCATTTTCACTGGCAGTCAGTACAGGAATCAGGTTAAAGGCCTGGAACACAAAACCAATATTGTGCAACCTGAATTTCACCAGATCAGCGGAACGCAGTGCAGTGATGTCGGTTCCATTGACGATGATGTTTCCGCTGTCAGGATGATCCAATCCCCCAATCATGTTGAGCAGTGTTGTTTTGCCAGATCCGGAGGGGCCTACCAATGCCACAAACTCACCTTTTGCAATGTGCAGGTGTACATTCCTGATCGCGGGAACAGGAATCCCAGTGGGGTCGTAGGTTTTGCTGATATTGTGTGCATCGATGACGGTATTTTCCATGGTGCTTATTTTTGAAGTGCAGAGACTGGATTCATGCTAAGGCTTTTCAGGATGGGTACCACCGATGAAACAAGTGCCGTGGCAAATACAAGTGCAATGATGAATGCAATCTTGTCTGATGGAAAATCGGGATAGATCATGGTTTCAAATCCAAAACTTTCCATCATTTCCCTTCCCATTCCACTGAGGTCCATTCCTTTTTTTGCATAGTATTGTATTGCGGTTCTTCCTGTCACAAGAGCAATTGGTATCCCTGCGATGGTGAGGAAAAATGTTTCCGTCATGATCAGCACCAGCAATGGCAGCCTTCCCATGCCCAATGCCATCATCATGCCAATTTCATGGCGCCTTTCCAGGATGGACATCATCATGGTATTCATGATGCCAAACGACAATGCGACAAGGATGATGACCAGAATGATATAAGAAAGAGTATCAACTGTTTCTGCCATCAATGAAGTTTCCGGGGAGAGTGCTTTCCATGGTTCAACTGCAAGGGTTGGAAATTCCATGGCCAACCATTGAGTGGTGCTATCCAGCAATCTGTCATCATGCAGAACAATTGCTATTTCATGCACCTGATTTTCCAGGCCCAACATTTCTTGCAACTCTTTTCTGCTGACATAAACATTGACTTCATCCAAGGGGGCATTGGCGGATTGATAAATACCCTGAATCCTGAACGCTGCAGAAATCAGGTTGTCTGCAGTATCTGTCATGGTGATGACCACTTTTTCACCCACTGTGAGCTTGAGTTTTTTGGCCAGTTTTTTACCCATCAGCATCCCCCTAGTAGTTGAGGGCCAAGTCATTTTTCCCTGGCGCATTTTTTTCCCCAACCCTGAAACACGCATTTCCTCTTCAGGAGATATGCCAATGATGCTTACCCCTGAACTGCCATTGGGTGTCGATACCATGCCTGCAGTGATGGTTCTTTGGGCAATGGCCCTGATGCTTTTGTCTTTTAGAAGCTTTATAATTTTGTTCCCGTCTTCCTGAACATAGCGTTTCGGATCCTGGTCACCCATGAATCCTTTTGCATGCAGTTGGATATGGCCGGTTTCCGTATCAATCACCGTGCGGATCCTGCTCTTCATCATTCCTTTGTACAAAGACATGATGGACATGCCAGCGAAGAGTCCCGCTGTCACCGAAGCAATGATCACCATGCTCCTCATTTTGTTGCGCCAGATGTTTCTCCATGCCAGTCGAATGATCATGTTCTTATTTTTTCATGGCTTTCAATGCATTCATTTTACGTATCACCCAAATTGGGTAACAGCCCAATATCAATCCCAAAACAAAAACGGTAAGTCCTTGTTTCAAAAAAATGCCAGGATCGCCCGATGCCGGAAACAAGGGTTCAAAACCAAACCGTTTGTAGGCGTCTGCCGTGCTCCCTGAGATGCGAATGGGATTGAACTTGAGGTAGAGAACCGCAGGCAAACTGATGAGCAGTCCAATAACTGCTCCCATCATGACAGTGAACATGGATTCGAAAAGCAACAACAATTCTAGCCTGGCCTTTGCCATACCCAGTGCGAGCAACATGCCGTTTTCAATTTTTCTTTCTGCCATCATGATCAGGAGCGTACTGAAGATGCCAAATCCCACCAAAAAATACAGGATGAGTTGTACATATTGCATGTTCCCCGAGTCTGCCTCAATATGTTGCTTGATGTCCGGCATGATATCGCCCCAGGTGAGCACTTCATATTCTTTCCCTGCAATACCAGCAATGTTCTTGGCTGCTGCATTGGGGTCGGTGTCATCCTTCAGCAGGATGGCCCAACTGGTAACGATGGAGTCTGCTGCAAAAAGCAGTTGACACTGCTCCAGTGGCATTACCACGAGTTTATCATTCAGTTTGGGTGAACCCAACACCACAATTCCTTTTACAATGAATTTTCCAGCAGCAGATGAACCATGGTAACCCTGACCAATGATGATCACAGTATCAAGGATATTTTTTTTCAACTTGATGGCAAGGCCTTCCGATAATATTAACCCATTGTCGCGGATACTGGGATAAGCACCCTTGATGAGCTTGTCGGCCATTGCAGTGAATCCATGCCGCTCTTGGTCTTCTATCCCAATCACCAGACAACCCTTTGTGGTTTCGCCGGATGAAATAAGGGCAAAGGATTCAAGCCTGCCGGTGATGGTTGCTATACCTGGCATGCCGATAATTTTTTCTCTCAACAGTTTTTCCGGTACAAATCCATTTTCAATCACCTGTTCATCCTGATAGCCTTTCATGTGCAGTTGAACATGTCCGGTATAGCTGCTGACAATGTCTTTGATAAGGTTGTTGAAAATTCCTTCTTTCAAACTGGCTGCCAACATGGATATCATGGTTGCAAATGAAACGGCTGCCACAGCAATGGCAGTTCTGCTCTTGTTTCGCCAAATGTTTTTCCAGGCAAGATGAACAATCCACATGATGACGATTCATTTTATTGTGTGATGATGTACCTCATTTTATCCGTTGAAAAAAAACTTTCATCCATGGGTCGGTTGAAGCTTACGCTTTCATAGATCATCACTGTTTTATGGTTTTTCTTGTTGGACGGCATCATTTCAAATCTTGTAGGAATCAATCTCCCGTCCATGATCTTGATGTCATAGGCGTTCATTGTATTGATGAGTTCGTCGTCTTCATCATAAAATCGCGCATGCAACTGAACCATTCTTTCCTTGTCAATGCAGACCACCAGTCTTCCCCAAACCACTGCTGCTTCAGGCTTTGGCATCATGATGATGGTATAGCAATTTCTTCTATCAATCAGGGTGTCTGCCGAAAAAGAATGGGTATAGTCCGTTACAAGGGAAGATTCCTTTACAAGGTCGTCGTTGGTAAAATCAGTGCCCATCCATGACTGGCTCATCATAGAAGGCGGCAATTTGATTGTTTTTTCTATGGCGGGAATCCAGTTCCAGACCTCTTTTTTTCTTTTCAAAAAAACTATTCCCTTGTCGCGCACAGGGGCATTCACAAGCAACATGGAATAGTCATTTCCTTTGATCCAAGCCTTGATTTTCATTTCCCTGCTCCAGGTAGGACGAACGGTGCGGATGATCAGATTGGCCTGAGAGGTATTTCCCCTCATTTTTTCTTCGGTGATTGTGATGATCTCTTTTGCAGTTTGGGCAGAAGCCCTGTCCATGGGCAAAAAAAGAAAAAGGAAGATGTACTGCTTCAAGGCCTGGAGTTTGACCATGAAGGTCGAGCTAAGCCTTGCTAAATTTTATGACATGCATCATTCCAAAAGTCTCGTGTCAATGAAACGGCATGACACGCATCAGTTTTTGCAAATCACAGTTGATACATCAATGGCAACCACAATGCAATAAAGGACCTTTTGCCAGTCACCCAGTATTTGTTGTTTGTCTTTTAAATTAAACCAAGCAATGCTTGCAGGTCCAATGCCTCAGTTTTCATCATCAGCCCACCATGTTCATCCATGGGCCACTCTTCCTTTGGCAAGTCCCAATACAATTCGACTCCATTGCCATCCGGATCATCAAGGTAAATGGCATGAGAGACACCATGGTCTGCTGCTCCAGTAATGGGGTAATTGGCTTCAAGAATTTGTTGCAGTGCAATCGCCAAATCTCTTCTGGTAGGGTATAGGATGGCAGTATGATAAAGGCCGGTTGAATAAGTTGGAGCAGCTGGAGCGCCATTGCTTTCCCAGGTGTTCAGCCCAATGTGATGGTGGTATCCTCCTGCAGCAATGAATACAGCTTGGGTGCCATACCGTTGTTGCACCTCAAATCCCAAAATCCCCTGATAAAAGGAAAGTGATTGTTCAAGGTCGCTCACTTTAAGATGGACATGTCCAATGCGTGTTTCAGTTGGGATGGTATAAGTTTTCATTGTGCAAAGGTAGCAATGTACTGGAATGAATTTTTTTGTTTCACTGCCAGAGCAGACAAGCTGCCAGAAAATACTTAATTTGGCACCTAACCCTTATGCGCATCCAGATGAGATTATTCTTTTTATCTTGCCTTTTCATTTCCGCAACCGCATTTTCGCAAATTCCACCAGGAACCATCCAAGGCAGGGTTGTTGATTCTTTGTCCGGAGTACCACTTGCAAGTGCTACGATTCAGTATTTTAGGGAGGGGAAAGGCAGCAGCACCAATGGTTTTTTAAGCAATGAAAAAGGAATGTTTTCCATCCCTGTTACGGAGGGAAACTACCAATTGCGCATCGCATATGCCGGTTACAGGGAGTACTTAACAAAATGGTTGTTGGTTTCGAATGCAACGCGCAACATTGAACTGGGCGATGTTCGGCTTTCACTTGGAAAAAATACCCTTGAAGAAATCATTGTGCAGGCAGAAAAAAGTTCTATGCAGCTGTCGCTGGATAAAAAAATATTCAATGTTGGAAAGGACCTTGCCAATGCCGGCGGTTCAGCCATGAACATCCTGATGAACATTCCCTCAGTATCGGTTGATCCAGAGGGAAATGTAAAGTTGCGCGGGAGTGATAATGTACGCATACTGATCGACGGAAAGCCTTCTGGTCTTGTAAGTATCAAGGGGGGAAGTGGATTGCAAAATCTTCAGGCCAGCATGGTGGAGAAAGTCGAACTGATTACCAACCCCTCTGCCCGTTATGAAGCCGAAGGGATGTCGGGCATCATCAATATTGTGTTGAAAAAAGACAGGCGTCAGGGCTTCAATGGCTCGGTGGAAGTCATCACAGGAAATCCTTCCAACTTTGGATTGGCGACCAATCTCAATTACAGGAAGAAAAACATCAATTTCTTCATCAACTATGGCATCGCTTACCGCATACAGCCCAGCAAAGGCAATTTATTCCAGGAAACATACGGTAAGGATACCACCTTCATTTTCAAACAGAATGACCGGGTAAAATTCAAGGGCTTCAACAATAATATCAGGGGTGGGTTGGATTATTTTTTCAATGAAAAATCCGTATTGACTGCAGCCTATCTCTACCGAAAAAGCCAGGGCAAACGCCTTCGTGATATCCGGTACGATGATTATATCAACAACCTCAACACCCTCAGGGGATTTGTCAAAAGGACCCAAGATGAGGACGAGGTTGAACCCAATTCTGAAGTGACGGTCAATTACAAAAAAACATTTCAGCAAAAAGGCCATGAACTTACCGCTGAAGTCAAGTACCTTGACTATTGGGAAAACTCCGACCAGGTGTTTACCCAGCGTTCTTTTACCCCTGCTGCAACAGAAATCCTTACTAAAAGCATTGTGCAAAAATCGGTAAACGACGAGTTTGAAAAACAATGGCTTTTTCAGTTGGATTATGTAAAACCCATCGGCAAAGAAGGGAAGTTTGAAACGGGATTAAGAAGCAGCTTCCGGAACATGGTCAATGATTATCTTGTTACACAACAGAATTCCGTGGGCTTGTATACTCCCTTGGCGGGTCTTGACAATGTTTTTGTGTACGATGAAAATATCCATGGTGCTTACGGCATTCTGGGCAACAAAACCAACAAACTTTCCTACCAGGCTGGTTTGCGGGCAGAGTGGACGGATGTGACCACCACTTTGCAAAAAACAAAAGAAAAAAATCCGCGCGATTATGTGAATTTGTTTCCCAGCGCGCACATGACCCTTGACCTTGCCAAAGAAAATGGTATTCAGTTGAGCTATAGCAGAAGGGTTCGCAGGCCCTTTTACAACGACCTGAGCCCATATGCAACATTTTCAGACAGCAGAAATTTCTTTGGCGGCAATCCGGACCTGGACCCTGAGTTCAGCAATTCTTATGAGCTGGGGCATATCAAATCATTTGACAAGGGTGTCTTTACTTCATCAGTATATTTCAGGAATACCAAGGGACGAATAGAAAGAATAAGAAAGGTGGATGCCATGGGAAACTCCTTTACCAAGCCTGAAAATCTATTGTCAGAAAAGGCCTACGGCATTGAATTCACAAGCGGTTATACTCCATACAAATGGTGGAAACTGGACTTCAATTTCAATTTCTTTCATGCCAATATTGATGGCAGCAATATCCTTTCCAATTATCAAACCACCACATACAGTTGGTTTACCAGGCAAACTTCAAGGTTCAGCCTGAAAAATGGCATTGACCTGCAATTGAGGATGAATTATGAGGCGCCACAAAAAACAGTTCAGGGCCGCAGAAAATCGTTGTTTTACACGGATTTTTCAATCAGCAAGGATGTGTTGAAGGAAAGGGGAACCTTGAACTTCAATGTGCTTGATGTCTTCAATACCAGAAAGGCAAGAACAGTTTTTGCTGGTGAAAATTTTTATTATGATGGATACGGACGGTTCAATCCTCGTCAGGTAAACCTGACTTTTAATTACCGAATCAAACAATCAAAGGGGACCAAAACCGTAAAGATTCTTCAGGAGTAAGAGTTGCACTAAGAGATCAGTTCCTTTACCAACACTATTTATTTTTTTATTCAAAGGGCTTAAATGGTTTCCCTTTGTTTGTGCATTTCAATAATATTTCAAAAAAACCGAGGGATAAAAAATCTCCCCAACTCCTTTGCCGATAGGCATTCTGTTGATTGAATGATTTGCATCACCATGAAGCAGAAATAGCATCATGTTCCTCAATCAGGAGACGCCATATTTTTGATTCGAATTGAAACCGTCGGTTTTCACAGCCTGAAACACGATGTTTTTGACAAAATCCTACTGTTCATCAAATCGAAATTAATGCATCAAGCCATTACCAACATTCTTTCCATTGCAGCAATTTCCTGTATGACCTGTTCTTGTGTGAGCACAAAAGATATTGGGTATTTCAACAATGCGAAAGAAAGAGAGTATGGCACTGTGCCGAAGGAAGAGAATACAATACAGCCCAATGACATATTGAGCATTTCTATCAGCAGTTTGAACCCTGAGGCATCAGCAGTGTTCAACAATGCCAATAACCATAGCGACAACATTGCATCCACCAATGCTAATCTTCCACAAGTGAATGGATACCTGGTAAACAATGAAGGATATGTACAATTGCCCATTTTGGGAAATGTAAAAGCAGCAGGGCTGACAAAAAGAGATTTAAAGGAAAACATCACTTTGGTCATCAATGATAAAAAATTGTTGGTCGATCCAATTGTCAACATCAGGCATTTGAACTTCGAAGTCACAGTCATTGGGGAAGTTGGGCGCCCAACGGTCATTCCTGTACCCAATGAAAAAATATCCCTGTTGACTGCATTGGGACAGGCCGGTGATATTACGGTATATGGAAAGAAAGAAAATGTATTGCTGATAAGGGACATCAATGGCAAAAAGTCAATAAAAAGAATAAATCTACATGCAGCAGATTTTTTGAATTCACCTTATTATTATTTGCAACCCAATGATATTGTTTATGTGGAACCCAACAAGAACAAGCTTGCAAGTGTAAGCAGGGGATGGCAACTTTTACCCGCTTTGCTCTCTGGTTTGTCTGTAATTGTTATTGTATTGGACAGAATAATTTAATTCCATGGACATGTATGTTGAAAATATGCAAACAACCAATGAAACACTGTTCAGCAGGTTGTTGGCCAAATATGTTCCTTATTGGCCAATGTTTCTTGTCCTGGCCATCTGTTCTTTTTCTGCGGCTTTTGCATTTATGAAAGTAACACCAAAAAAATATCAATCTACCGCATCGTTGATCATCAAGGATGAGAAAAAAGGCAATGATGATTCAAGGATCATGGAATCCCTCAACCTGATAGGATCCAAAAAAATAATTGAGAATGAAATTGAAGTGCTGAAGTCAAGGCCCGTCATAGAAACCGTTGTAAAGAATTTTCACCTGTATGCACCAGTATATCTGGAAAAAGGCCTCATGGATCAGTACCTCTATGAAAAAGCCCCATTGACCATCGAAGCCCAGGATCTGAAAAAATTGAAAGATATTGATAGAAAATTATACCTGCGTTTGGACAAGCAGGATGGAAAAACATTGTTCATCAATGGTGAAAAAGCAGGCTTACAAGGTGAGTGGCTTACGACTCCCTATGGAACATTCCGCTTCAATGTTAAAAATCCTGCATCATTGATGGATTCCCAATACAAATATTATTTCCAGGTTGTTGGCGTTCCTGCCAAAACAAAATCCATTCTCGACAACCTAAAGGTTTCATCTGCCAATAAACTTTCAAGCGTAATTGAGTTGAAGTACAATGATTTTACTCCAATGCTTGCGCAGGATATTCTCGACCATATCATCTTGAGCTACAATACGGCTGCCATCAATGAAAAAAATGTTCTTGCCAAAAGCACACTCGGATTTATCGAAGCCAGGTTGAATGTGGTGGGAGCACAACTCAACGAAATTGAACAACGGATACAACAATACAAGTCACAGCGTGGTGCTGTTGACATCAGCACGCAGGGACAGTTGTTTTTGCAGAACGTGAGTTCAAATGACCAGAAGTTGAGTGAAATCAATGTACAGCTTTCAGTAATGAATGCACTTGAGCGACAGCTTGAAAACAATGCAAGCCTTTCAGGAAAGCATTCGGCAATGTTGGGAAATACAGACCCTATTTTGCTTCAACTGATTGCCAGTTTAAACACTGCTGAGCTGGATCGTGAGAGACTGAAAAAAACGGTTGCACAAAACAACCCCATGTTGATTGCGGTAACAGACCAGATTTCAAAAATAAAAGAAAATATTTTTGATAACATCAAAGACCAGCGCCGCAATCTCGAAGCAACGAAGGACAATTTGTATGCAACCAATACCAATTACAACAACTTGCTGCATGACATTCCTGCCAAGGAGCGCGAATTGCTGGAAATCAGTAGAGAGCAAAATATCAAAAGCGGTATATATTCTTTTTTGTTGCAAAAGCGAGAGGAGAGCGAACTGTCTTTTGTTTCCAATATATCCGAAAGCAGAATCATCAACCACGCACAGTCACAGCAATCACCGGTAAGTCCGAATGGAGTCATTGTTTTTGGCATGGCCCTATTTGCTGTATTTGGCATTCCAATAACATTCATCGGAGTCAAGGAAACGCTTTCTTCTACTGTTCTTTACAGGAATGAAATAGCATCCCTAGTGAATATCCCCATTATAGGAGAAATTGAATACCACAAAAAAACAAGGCCCATGGCAATAGTCCCCGGACAAAGAAGCCTTGCAGCGGAAGAGTTCAGACGTTTAAGGTATGCGTTGCAATTTTATTTGAAGGACGCTATAAACAAGAACATCCTTGTTACGTCAGGCATCAGTGGTGAGGGAAAAAGTTTTATTTCAACAAATTTGGCCATAGCTTATTCACTCACTGGAAAAAACGTATTGCTGATTGACATGGATCTCCACAATTCCTCCTTGGGGAAGATTTTTAAAACTACAGACAAATTGGGGGTGATCGATTATTTGTCTGATGGGCTAGACATCAATGCACTTGTTCAACCTGTTAGCGGGTATGACAACCTATTCTTTATGCCTGCAGGAACTCCACATGCCGAGCCTTCTGGTATGCTGGAGCATGAAAAGACAGCGGTACTCATCAAAGAGGTGGATGAATTGTTTGATTTGGTTGTGATTGATTCTCCACCTGTTAGTTTGGTAACAGACGCCCATTATCTTACGAATTTCTGTGTCGCTACGGTATATGCAGTTCGCCATGGTTTTACACCCAAGGTAATCCTGAAACGCTTTGAAACAAACAATGCCATTCATCCTTTGGTCAATCCAGTCATTGTTTTCAATGGTGTCAAAACAAGAGGATTTATGGGAGCTGACAATGGCTATGGCTATGGGTACAAATATGGCCATGGCAGAGGCAAGGGCTTGTAAAAAGCGATGAATTGTCTGCCTTGGGCGAAGTTTATATAGAATGATTTATTGGGTAATCTGTTCAATGTGGTTGAACATGGCGAAGCCGTAAGTGAATCTCTCTCATCGATATCGTTTCTTATCCCCCCAACCTAAAACTGGATTTCAATGAAAAACAACTGGTATGTCCTTTACACAAAGTCCCGGTGTGAGAAAAAAGTTGCAGACCTGCTGACCAAAAGGGGCATCGACAACTATTGTCCACTCAACCGCGTTTATCGTCAATGGTCTGATAGAAAAAAGATGATTACAGCGCCATTGTTTACCTCTTATGTTTTTGTTCACGCTACTGAAGAGGAACTGATCACCATAAAAAAAACCACCAGCAAAATCGTCAATGTGGTGTATTGGTTGGGTAAGCCTGCCATTGTGAGAAATGATGAGATCGAGCAAATCAGGTATTTTCTCAATGAGTACTCAAACGTAAAAATTGAAAAGCAACCCGTCAAAATGAACGAAAATGTTCGCATCATCAAGGGTCCCTTTCGAAATTTGGAAGGTAAAGTTGCAGAAATCCGAAACAATACGTTGGTTTTGTCGCTTCCTTCCCTGGGATATAGATTGATGGCAGAAGTCAGCACTTCCAATATTGAAATTTTGCATTACGGGTATACACAGGAAGTGGAATATGCATCCAGAAAAAAAACACTTTCCATACTTAATTGACACTACTAGGTTGGTACAATGAAAATCAATACAAGAAATATACTGACGTATATCTACGCCAATTTTTTGATGATGCGCGGTGATGTTAAAAAGGCAATTGCACGACTCAAAAACGGCCAGTTTATCCTTTCGATTTATTTTCATGATCCGTCAAGGCCACTTTTTTCGAAATGCATGAAGTGGCTCAATCAACAGGGGATCGTTTTCCTTGACATTGATACGGTTCATGAAATAGCATTGGGTAATGTTCCTTTTCCCAAAGGCGCGGTTTTGTTGACTGTGGATGACGGCTGGAAATCCAACAAATCCAATATTGTTGACGTGGCATATGCACACAACATCCCTGTAGCTATTTTTATTACAACGGAACCAGTATTTGCAGGAAATGGTTATTGGTGGTCCTACGTGAAACTTGCAAACAAGTCAGGTTATTTAAGCATAACAGCCGAAGATGTAAAACATATGGACAATAAATCGAGGCTGGATTTGCTTTCTAAGTTAAAGGACAAGTTTTGTGTTGGAAGGGAGGCCATGACAGTTGATGAAATACAAGAAGCAGATGATACGGGACTGGTTCAGATTGGAAGTCACACACTGAGCCACCCCATTTTATCAAAATGTACAGATGAAGAGGTTCATTCTGAAATATACCACTCAAAAAAGAAGCTAGAAGAAATGCTGGATCATTCCATTCACAGTTTTGCCTATCCCAATGGAGACCACAGCGAAAGAGAGGTAGCGATGGTTGAAGATGCTGGTTACCGTTTGGCATTTACTACAAAACCTTATTACATGACAGCTGATAATATTCAGCAAAAATACCGGCTGCCAAGGTTCGAAGTGTTGAATGATGTGTCATTTGCTGAGAACATATGTCGAATGAGTGGAGTCTGGTTCAAGAATAAAGCAAACTGACCAATGACTTCTATTATTTTAATGGGAATTGCTTTGTTGGCGGTCTCCTTTTTCTTGTATAGCATGCTTTTTATACAAGAAAATCGGGAAAGGGCTTACTTGAAATTTGTTCTTCTTGCATACCCGTTCATCAGCATAGATGTTTTACCCAGTATTTTATCGACGACCTTGTTTGTTTTTATCACTGCGGTATTTCTTATCTTTTTTTATCAGTTCAAGCCTGTAAAATTGCGAGGTTCATTTCCTTATCACACATTGTTTATTTTGCTCTTGATTATGGTTGGCATTGGGTTGTGGCTATCGGAAGAAGTTTCCGACGAGAGCATTACGGATTTTATCCAACTTCTGGCCATCTTCTTTTTCGCAAAAGTATTGATTGATGAAATGTCTCGCGATCTTTCTTTCAGATCAACTGTTGTACAATCCATGAAAGTCACATTGTTGTTTTCATTTGCATTTTTGGTGTTTCAATTTTTGTTTGGCCCTTCATTTTCAATTGCAAAATCCCAGAATGTCAATGTTGCCGGAGGGATTGCCATCAGGTATCCGAGTTTTTTTCAGGACCCCCAGAAGTATGCACAGTATTTATCTGCATCAAGTTTTTTGATGTTGCTCATTACTGACAAAAAACCATCAAAAAGTAACTACATGGCAATGTTATTGTGTTCTATTTCCTTGATTGCACTATTGTTCACAGGAGGTCGCGCAAGCTTTGGAGGCTGGTTGGTAGGGTTGATGATTATTCTTGTTTTCGGAAATGCATCATATAGAGCGATAATTTTAGCAGGTACATTATTTATTTCATTTTTTATCTATAGCTACTCAGATGCCATCCCAATTTTCAAGCGTGATGCCCTCGATGATGCATACGCCTTTAGGTACGCCATTTGGCTAGATGCTTTTGATATATTTTTGGCCCATCCCTTTTTTGGAATTGGGTTGGGCAATTATGCACACTATGTTTCTATCCATAATCCAGACCAATTTTGGATCAATGATAACGATATTACATTTTTTGATCACCCAGAAAGTGGGTACTTAAAACTCTTGACCGAGTTTGGTATTTTTGGATTTCTTCTGGTCTTCATGCTTATTTTACTGCCCATGTACAGGGGCATAAAAACGTATTTTACAACCAAGGATTTTAACATCATGGTGATGGTGGCTTCCCTCAGCACATGGCTTATAGGTTTTTACACGGTTTATTCTCTTGGGGATGTCAGGATAAAAATTCTAGTTGTATCGATTGTCTGTATGTTGATTGCCACTTCACAAGAAGATGCCAAATCCTTTAAAAAAAGCGAAGCGTGACCATTTCGATGAATTTCATGAAGGGTAAACTGATTGGAAATTCATTTTGGGCGATTGTTTCAAGTTTTTTTCAAAACATCATATACAGCCTTTTCTTTATCGTCATTGCCCGTACCTACAGCACAACTGAATTTTCCAGTTATATCATAGCCAATACCCTTTATGGCATGGTGATGTCATTCTCATCACTTGGACTATCGCAATGGTTTATAAGAGAAATAAGGCAAACAGATTTTCGTTCAGCACTGATTGTCAGGTTTTTCAAAATACAAATTGTTTCTGGCGCTTTTTTTTATCTGGTCAATATTTTACTTTGTTATTTCTTGTATGAAGCAACCTTGGTCAGAAACCTATCTCTTTTGTTGGGTATAAATATTTTATTTGACAACATTATATATGTATTCAAAACGATTAACATTTCACAGTATCACCAAAAGCGCAGTTTTGTAATAACCTCCATTGAGGCATTGCTAAAATTATTCATTGCTTTTATGATATTTTATTCCAACATGAACCTGTTATTTGTTGTTTCTATGTTGATTGCACTTAGATTTTTAACCTTGTATTTGTTTTTAAGATACGGATTGGTTGAAAGAATTGATTTAAGGAATGTCCTGACAGAGGGAATCAACTTTCGAGAGATGGTTAAAGTGCTTTATGAGCATATATATTTTGTAATCATTGGAAGTGTTTCTGTCATTTATTGGTCTGTAGGCAGCCTGATTGCATCTAAAATGCTTCATTTCGATCGGGTTGCGGATTACGAAATATCCTTTAAGCTGTTTTCCATGGCAGAAATTGTTCCTGTGATGGTTTCAGCTTCTGTTTTTCCAATACTTGTTGACAAGGGAAAAACAAATCCTGTTGAACGGAATTCGTTTTTTAAAAAAATATTTTTTGCTTATACGGGATACGGCTTGCTTGTCTTCACCTTCATTTATTCATATGCAGGATTCCTTATTCCGAACATTTTTGGAGAAAAATATATTCAAGCCTCCGCTTTTTGCGTTGAGATGTTTCTTACCATCATAATTTTTCCTACTGCTTTACTACAGGCCAACTTGCTTGTTTCTATGAACATGGAAAAAACGGACATGTGGTTAAATCTTTTGAGTCTTTTTCTGAATGTTTTCATCGCCCTATTGGGCTTATATTTTATAAAACAATTATCAGTAATCAATTATGCAATTTTTGTTTCATTCTTGTGTTTTCACATTGCCCAAGATATTTTACTGGTCAGGGCTGGTGTTACAAAAATATCTTCATCACTCATATTTTATGGCGGTATACTTTTTTTGTTGTTGATGTTTCATTTCATTTCAATATCTATTTCTTCTCCTTATATATTTTTCATTTTTTGGATAATCATGCTTGTTACAGTGCTGACATTTTATAGAAAAGGTATCAGAGCAAAATCGGTTATCGCATAAATATCTTTTACCGTTTGCGCTCAATTCAAATTGATTTATGTCAAAACCCAAAGTGCTGTATTATATTCACACTTATTTTCTGGACAGTTGTTTGGAGACCCTCCAATCCATAAAATACCATGTTGACATTGATCTTATTATTGAGGTTTCTCCTGATTCCATCAAGAGTACTATTTTTGAATTGGATGACATTAGACCCTACAAACAGCTGGAAGACCTTGAGACTGTTTTGTCGCCTGCTGTATGGAAACGATTCAGAATCTACCTGGCGCATATTCACTCAGCCAGGATTTTGTTTTTTAAAAATAAGCGCACGTTTGGTATTGAAAGCATAAGTTGTGGCTTTTTGTTGGCAAGATTGATTCACGCGGGGAACTATACTGCCATTCATTTTGATACGGCCTCAGCAAGGGCCGTCACTTCATTGCCATTTATATTCAATCAAAATCTTGTCATGACCATTCATGACCCGGTTGTTCACACTGGCGAGACTTCTTTTGTATTGACTCTTGTTCGATACATATACACGCGATTGTGCAATGCTTTTTTTTTCTACTCATCCTATTCAATGGCTTTATATAGCCAATTGAATCATTCTTTATCCTTGAGATGCTCAAAATTGATGTTGCAGCCTTATTCTTTTATTGCACAGTTTAAAGAATTTGCGCCACCGTTTCGCAGCCAAATCCTTTTTTTTGGCCAATTGTCATATTACAAGGGCATCGATCTCTTTTTGCAGGCCATTCCAACCGTGCTGAAACAATATCCCAATGAACAATTTTTAATTGCGGGTAAATCTTCCGGATATTCAATTGATACCGATTTGATAGCAGAATACCCCAACAACATTCAGCTTGTTGATGAGTACCTGAGTATAGGAAGACTTTCCCAGCTGATCAACCACAGCAAGTTCATTGTTTGTCCCTACAGGGAAGCAACACAGAGTGGTGTATTGATGACAGCATTTGCAATGGGAAGAAGCGTCTTGGCAACAAGGGTTGGTGCATTTCCTGAATACATCGACAATGGTGTAAACGGAATTCTGTCTGACACCACTTCAAGTTCCATTGCCCAGGGAATCCTTACAATGCTCGATGCGAAATATTATTTGACGCTTGAAAAGCAGGTCAACTCATCTCCCTCCAAAGATGTTTCAGATTACAACAGAAATGCCCTGTTAGAAGTGTACTCGCTTTCAAAAACCTCAAATGTTAAGGCATGATAAATGAAGCCATAAGGGCAGATTTATATCGTTATTCCGGTGAATCTCCTTCTGGTAAATTGTTGCCTGCTCTATTGATTCCGGGATTTAGGTTTATGTATATTTTCCGCAAGGCTGCAGAACATCCTAAAAAGTCCATACGCGGTTTTTTGTACAGAATACTGCTTCAATTTCATTCGGTTGTATATGGTTTTCAGATACCGCCATCAACAAGCATTGGGAAAGGGTTGTACATAGGCCATTGGGGTACGATCATTGTCAATGGTAAAACGATTATTGGTGCGAATTGCAATCTCTCACCCGGTGTGACCATTGGCCAAACCAATCGTGGTAATAACAAAGGAGTCCCTATCATAGGCAGTAAGGTTTGGATTGGGACCAATGCGGTGGTTGTAGGAAATGTTTCTATAGGTGATAATGTATTGATTGCTCCCAATTCATTTGTAAACATATCCGTGCCATCCAACAGTCTTGTGGTGGGGAATCCTGCTACCATAGTACCCAAAGAAAATGCCACTGATGGATATATAGATTTCATATTTGATCCCGATCATCATCCTTAATTTATTGCTTAAATCATTCCATTGTCTACTCCTACAAGCATCGTTTTTGTAATCCATGGCCTGCCGATGGGCGGAGCTGAAAAGTTCATGATCAGCATGGTCAATCACTTTTACAACATTTCTTATTCTCCGCTAGTAGTTCTTTTGAGCAATGATGATACCCTGGCCAATGAGATCAATCCGGCAATTCCAATTTTCAAGGTTTTGAAAAAATCAAGGTTTGATGTTACAGTATCAAAAAAAATAAAAAAAATTATCATCGATCATGGTTCTTCAAAGATTTTTTGTGTGAACCCATATGCTTTTTTTCTGACGAAAATATCTTTTCTTGGGAATACCCATTACCAAATATTTCTTTCCCCCCATACAACAAAACCATTTTCCTTCTACAACTGGTTTCAAACATTTGTTTACTATAGGTTGATAGGGGAAAACGATACGTTGATTTATCTGTGTCAGGCACAGCAATCTTATTTATCAAAAAAATACCTTCTGCCCAGGTCTCAACATGCTGTTATATACAATGGTATCAATACTGATGTTTTCAACCCTGACCATTTTAATGAATTCGATCGCAAGGGTTTGCGTTCAATGCATGCAATTGAGAACAATGAAAAGGTAATATTGCTTGTGGCAAGAATCAATCCTGAAAAAAGGCATTTGGATGCGCTTAGGGCATTGTCAATCATGCACCAACAGAAAAACGATATCAAACCCCATCTCATGATTGTAGGATCTGGGAATGCAAAGTTGAAGCAATTGTTGCAATCAACAGCTTTGACAATGGGTTTGGACAATTTTGTTCATTTTACCGGAAATCAATCAGATGTAAGGCCATTTTATTTTATGTCGGATATTTTCACACTGACTTCAGAAAGTGAAACATTTTCAATGGCAGCATTGGAAGCCATGTCATTTGGTTTGCCCTGTGCATTGACTGATGTTGGAGGAGCTAGGGAAATGATCTTTGATGGTTGGAATGGAAGCCTGGCTCAGCCCCTGCACCCATTATCCATCGCCAATGCATGGGTCAATGCC
>JAURJU010000076.1 GCA_030832085.1 Chitinophagales bacterium
AAACATTCAATCGAACAAATACAATAAACATCTATGGCCCGTATCGCAGGTATTGATTTGCCAAAGAACAAAAGGGGAGAAATCGGTCTCACTTACATCTATGGTATCGGAGTGTCAACTGCCCAGTACATTTTGGGAAAGGCAGGAATTGACGTAAATAAAAAGGTAAACCAGTGGGATGACGATGAACTGAATGCGATCAGGACCATCATTACCAGCGAGTTCAAGGTTGAAGGCCAGTTGCGTTCAGAAACACAGATGTCCATCAAGCGCTTGCTTGATATCGCCTGTTACCGCGGGCTTCGTCACCGCAAAGGACTTCCTGTAAGAGGTCAGCGTACCAAAACAAACGCACGCACCAGGAAAGGAAAGAGGAAGACAGTTGCAGGAAAGAAAAAGGCAGCCAAGAAATAATTGACATGGAAAAGTGGCAGTTGCCGCTTTTCTGTTATAATACTTCG
The DNA here is from genome assembly GCA_030832085.1 of Chitinophagales bacterium. GTDB lineage: Bacteria > Bacteroidota > Bacteroidia > Chitinophagales > Chitinophagaceae > Pollutibacter. Next base: position 462 of record JAURJU010000076.1, read on the forward strand.
CACCGTTCATTGCTGTTCATCGCCGGAGATTGGGTGCTATTTAGGGTTGAACAGGGTCTGAAAAGACTACAGATTTTTTGAGTACCTATTTTTAAAAATTATGGCAAAAGCACAACAAAACAGCGCAAAAGCAGCTGCAAAGAAAAGAGTGGTAAAAGTGGACAGTTTTGGGGATGCCCATATCAATGCCACTTTTAACAACCTTATCATCAGTTTAACAAACAAGTCAGGACAGGTAATCTCATGGAGCAGTGCCGGTAAAATGGGCTTCAGGGGTTCCAAAAAGAACACTCCTTACGCAGCACAAATGGCTGCACAGGATGCTTCCCGTGTTGCTTTAGAGGCCGGGTTGAAGCGGGTTGATGTTTACGTAAAAGGACCTGGAGCAGGAAGGGAAGGTGCGATTCGTGCGCTTGCCAATTCTGGAATCGAGGTTGTGATGATCAAGGACATTACTCCACTTCCACACAATGGTTGCCGTCCTCCCAAAAAACGTCGCGTATAATTTTTTACAACAATAGGGCAGGAGATTCAGTTTTATGATTTTTTAATAATCCCCTGTCATTTCTTAAAAAATCACAACAATTTACAATGGCACGTTACACAGGTCCAAAAACAAAAATCTGCAGGAAATTCGGTGAACCGATCCTCGGAAATGGAAAGTATCTCGACAAAAACAGCGTCCCTCCGGGACAGCACGGTGCTACACGCAAACGCAAGGCGCCGAGCGAGTATTCCATTCAGTTGAAAGAGAAACAAAAGGCAAAGTACACCTATGGTCTTTTGGAACGCCAGTTCCGCAAAACATTTGACGAAGCTGCCCGCATAAAGGGTGTTACAGGTGAAAACCTGATCATCTTGCTCGAGGCTCGTCTTGATAACACAGTATACCGTATGGGTATTTCCCCATCCAGGCCTGCTGCACGTCAGCTTGTTTCACACAAGCACGTCATGGTCAATGATGTTGTGGTCAACATTCCGTCATATCAATTGAAGCCAGGCGACGTAATCACCATTGCAGACAAGAGCAAGGGAAGCGAAAGCATCAAGTCTTTGATGAGACCCAAAAATCCAAAAATTGGATGGGTGGATTTCAGCGAAGCCCAAATGTCTGGAACCTTCATTGCATTTCCTGTGAGGGAAAATATACCTGAAAACATCAGGGAGCAATTGATCGTTGAATTGTATTCTAAGTAATCTGCCAGATGCCTGCGGGCATCCGGTTTTCATATCACCCGTTTTACCCATACAATTGGGATTTAACAAATAAAAGGAATTTAAATATGGCCATTTTAAATTTCCAGCAGCCGGACAAGATTGTCCTCCAGAAAGCAACCGATTTCGAAGCACAATTCGAGTTCCGTCCGCTTGAACCAGGATATGGTGTTACCATCGGTAATGCCCTTCGCAGGGTTCTTTTGAATTCTCTCGAAGGATATGCCATCACTGGAATCGTTATTGAAGGTGCTGACCACGAATTCGCTACATTGAAAGGTGTTGTAGAAGACGTTACAGAAATAATCCTGAACCTGAAGCAAATCAGGTTCAAAAAAATCCTGGACCATGATGTTCAGACAGAGAAGCTCTCTCTTTCCATCAAGGGAAAGTCTGACTTCACTGCTGGCATGATTGATGAAGTTACCGGAACTTTCCAGGTAATGAATCCTGAATTGCTGATCTGCACCATGGATCCTTCCGCCAAACTCAACATTGAGTTGCACATTTCTAAAGGAAGGGGATATGTTCCATCCGAAGACAACAGGCAGAAAGAGGCTCCATTTGGATTCATTCCAATTGACTCAATCCATACACCCATCAAAAATGTAAAGTATGCGATTGAAAACACCCGTGTTGAGCAACGTACTGACTTCGAAAAATTGTTACTTGATGTGGTTACTGATGGTACCATTCACCCTGAGGAAGCTGTTAAGCAGGCATCCAGGATTCTGATCCAGCACCTGATGATCATTACAGATGAGAACATCACTTTCGATAACAAGGAAGAAAAGAAGGAAGACCTGGTTGACGAGCAGACACTTCAGTTGAGGAAAGTGCTCAAAACACCTTTGGAAGACCTGGACCTTTCTGTTCGCGCGTTCAACTGTCTTAAGGCAGCCAAAATCAACAGCCTCAGCCAACTCGTTCAGTATGAGCAGGAAGACCTCATGAAGTTCAGGAATTTTGGACAAAAGTCATTGTCTGAAATTGAACAGGTACTTCAGGAAAGAGGCCTTCATTTCGGAATGGACCTGGCAAAACTTGGTATCGATATCGACGAATTTTAAATAGGGAATCCCATTTTTAACAGGCTGTAATTCCTGACACGGTACAGCTTTAAACACAACAGTCATGCGTCACGGAGACAAAATCAACAATCTAGGCCGTAAAAAGGCACACCGCGAGGCCCTCATGTCCAACATGGCCAGCCAGCTTATCATGCACAAGCGTATTGTAACTACACATGCCAAGGCCAAAGCACTGCGTACCTACATCGAGCCATTGATTACCAAGACCAAAAAGGTGGAGAGCAAAGAGCAAATCATGCACAACCACCGCATTGTTTTCTCATACCTGCAAGACAAGACTGCAGTAAAGGAGCTGTTCACAGAAATCGCTCCCAAGGTTGCATCACGTCCAGGCGGATACACCAGGATCATCAAGCTTGGCATACGTCATGGTGACAATGCTGAAAGGGCAATGATTGAATTGGTTGACTACAATGAGATTTACGGAAAAGGTGTTGCTGCTGCTGCTGAACCAGCCAAGAAAACAAGAAGAAGTGGTGGTGCCAAGAAAAAATCCGCTGCAACTGAAGTCGCTCCAGCTGCTGAAACCGAACAGCCCACTTCCGAAGAATCAACTGCATCTGAATAAGTAAAATGTTGATAAATTATTTCTTTTAAAGGCAGGTCTTTTGGTCCTGCCTTTTTTATTTTGCATTCAAATTTCGCTTCATGCCAACACAAGAAATCAATTCAGTCCCTGCACTTCTTATACTTGAAGATGGAATGGTATTTCATGGCCGTTCATTTGGAAAAATAGGTACCGCATCCGGCGAGCTTTGTTTCAATACCGGTATGACAGGTTACCAGGAAGTATTTACCGATCCAAGCTACTATGGTCAGGTGCTGATCATGAACAATGTTCATACTGGCAACTATGGTGTGAAGCCCGAGGATGTTGAAAGTGAAACCGTCAAAATAAAAGGTCTTATAGGCCGAAACCTGGAAGAGCGATACAGCAGAATGATGGCCAGTGATTCATTGCAGAATTACCTCTTGCAACAGCATGTTGTTGCAATCGAAGACATTGATACAAGGGCTTTGGTTACGCATATTCGTGAAAAGGGTGCCATGAATTGCATCATTTCCTCTGAAACCACTGATATAGCATCATTGAAGGAAACACTGAAAAATGTGCCTTCCATGGATGGCTTGGAGCTGGCTTCTGTAGTCACAACCCCTGAGGTATATCATGTTGGAAATCCCGATGCAAGCATACGCATCGCCGTGTTGGACTTCGGCGTAAAAAGAAATATTGTTCAGTGCATGGCTGACCGCGGGGCTTATGTACGTGTTCATCCCGCCAAGACAAGTTTTGAAGAACTCCTGGCCTTTGAACCTGATGGATTTTTCATCTCCAATGGGCCTGGTGATCCATCATCCATGGGATATGCAGTGGATACTGTCAAAAAGATACTCGAAACACGGAAACCAGTATTCGGCATATGCCTGGGTCATCAACTCCTGGCTTTGGCCAATGGCATCAAAACATTTAAAATGCACCATGGGCACAGGGGATTGAACCATCCAGTGAAAAACCTGATGACAGGTCTTTGTGAAATCACGACACAAAATCATGGATTTGCAGTAGATGCCGATGCGGTTAGAAATGCAGATCAGATAGAAGTGACGCACGTGAACCTCAACGATGATTCCATTGAAGGAATCCGTCTCAAGGATCGTCCAGCATTTTCAGTGCAGTATCATCCTGAAGCCACACCCGGTCCTCATGACAGCCGTTACCTTTTTGATGATTTTATCAACCTCATCAACAAGAATTGATTGACATCCATTCGGGTTTAAATTGGATGTTTTTGTCAGGATGCAAGGAAAAATTAATTTCTTAACTTGCCTGCATGAAAAAGATAACCATCATCAATGGTCCAAACCTTAACCTTTTGGGTAAGCGCGAGCCTGGCATATATGGCCCAGAGGACTTTGAAACCTTTTTTGTAAAATTACAACAGGCCAATCCAGACCTGAATTTCGAATATTTTCAATCCAACATTGAAGGTGAATTGATTGATGCCATCCAAAAAAACGGATTTTCTTCCGATGGAATCATCCTTAATCCTGGGGGGTACACCCATACCTCTGTTGCAATAGGTGATGCAATTGCTTCCATCACAAGTCCCGTTATCGAAGTGCACATTTCCAACGTTCATGCCAGGGAGGAATTTAGAAAGATCTCCCATGTATCTGCAAAAGCCAGGGGCACGATTTGCGGGCTTGGCCTTGCAGGCTATGAACTTGCTGTCCAGTACTTCAGAGGGCTTTAAAACAGTTATTGGGCCACTTTCTGAACCATTTTCTGTAGAAGATCAAGCTTTCCTATATAAAGGCTTCTCCCATGTGTACCCAAAATGATTTCATTGTCCCTTTCTTGGATGGCAATGTCATGTACAGGTATTGCTTTGGGTAGGTTATTGGTGAATTGTGCAAAAGTCGATCCTCTGTCAATGCTGCCATATGCACCACCATCTGTACCCAGGTAAAGGATGTTTTCTGATTTGGGATCTTCACGGATAACATTGACCGGTTCCATGGGCAAGCCATTTCCTAATTTTTTCCAGCTTGAACCAAAGTCGTCACTGCAGTAAACATAAGCATCATAGTGGTCATCCCTGTAACCGTTCAGTGTTACGTAGACACGACTCTGCAAGTGGGTCGATGCTACAATCCTGCTGACGTACAAATTCTGGGGTAGGCCTGAAAGCCTTTTCCAGCTGGCACCGCCGTCTTTTGAAACTGATACCACTCCGTCATCAGTTCCCGTGTAAATCAATCCAAATTTCAGTGGGGATTCACTGATGCAGGTCATCGTTCCGAAAGGAACATCACCCGTTTTTTTGCCATTGGAAAGGTCTTCACTGATGCGTTCGAAATCATCGCCCTTGTTCATGCTCCTGAAGAGTGAATTTCCACCCATATAAAGGATATCCGGGTTGTGCTTTGACAACAAAATGGGGGTTTGCCAATTGAACCTTGGTTTTTCATCCTTGGAATTTTGTGGAACAGGCCTCAAGAATTTTGCTCCAGGATTTTGTTTGTTGATGCGCATATAGGCGCCGAACTGTGAGCCTGTATATACGGTATTGTGGTCTCTCGGATCGATTTGAACCTGCATGCCGTCACCGCCACCCATGCGTTTGAAACCGTACTGGCCTTCATCCGTCCAGTCAATGGATTCCTTGTTTGTTGATTTTCCGTACCATGAACCATTGTCTTGTAGCCCACCATAAACATGATATGGCTTTTCATTGTCAACATTGATGGCATAAAATTGACCAACAGCAGGGGAGTTGGCCTTGAACCAGTTTTTACCTTCGTCATAACTGACGTTGCAGCCACCATCATTTCCTGCAACCATGTGGCTGTCCCTTTTGGGATTGATCCACAGTGCATGCCAATCGGCATGGGTGTTTCCCTTGTCCATTGATGCGAAGGATTTTCCCCCATCTTTTGAGAGAAGTGCATTTGTACCAAGGATGACAATTTTTTCGGGATTGACTGGGGAAATAAAAATTTTACCAAAGTAATATCCAAAAGTGTTGTAGATCTCAATGTTCTTTTGGTTGGTTTTAGTCCATTGCTTTCCTCCATCAAGGCTTTTGTACACCTCGCAGCCATAAATCTGGTTGGCCGCAGGACCTGCACCTGTATTGGGTTTGGGGGTCTTTGAAGTGTCAGGCTTGAGGTTGTAGTTGTCAACAACCGCATAAACAACTGATGGGTTTTGAGGGTAGATGGCAAGGCCGATTCTTCCTATCCCATCACCTTGTGGGAATCCAGAGCCATTTGTGGTCAAAAGTTTCCAGTTGTTTCCACCATCGGAACTTTTGTAAATGCCGGATGATTTTCCGCCTTCGGTAAAATCCCATGCTTTTCTTATCCTGTGCCAGGTTGCGGCATAGAGTTCATTGGGGTTTCTCGGATTGATGTCCATTTCAACTGCACCTGTGTTCTCATCAACAAACAGGGTATGTTTCCATGATTTACCACCATCAGTGGTTTTGAATACACCCCTTTCCTTGTTGACACTGTACAAATGTCCCAATACTGCGACCCATGCTATTTCAGGGTTGTAAGGGTGAAGGACAATCTTGCCAATGTGGTGAGACTCTGGCAGACCCAAGTAGGTCCAGCTTTTTCCATTGTCGTTGCTTTTGTAGACACCAATGCCTGCGTAAGAAGAGCGGCTGCTGTTCACCTCACCTGTCCCCACCCAGATGGTACGGGTCTTCCAGTTGATGGCAATGTCTCCAATGCCAATGACAGCTTCATTGTCAAATATCGGATCAAAGCTTTGTCCGTTGTTGGTGGTATGCCATAGTCCTCCAGTGGCATAAGCGACATAAAATTCTGTAGGGTCGTTGGGGTTCACTTCGATATCATCCACCCTGCCGCTCATCACGGTTGGTCCAATATTTCTGAATGCAATATCTTTCATGGCATTGTTTTCTGCCTTTTTTGATTTCGCTTCTAAGCTGGCCATTCTGATTTCTCCCGGTGTTGGTTTTACTTGTGCTTGAATTGTTGGAACCCTCAAGATGAATGTCATTGAAAGCACCATACATCCGTAAAAGAAATTATTCTGAAAACCTTTGAAATTCATATCACGCTATTTTGATAAATTTATACCCATGCAATATAAAAATTCTATGCTTAACCCCGGGAGCATTCTCCAAACAACTTTACTGCTTTTGCTGGCATGTTGTTCCTTTTCTTCAAAGGCCCAGCCCTGGATCAGTTATAAGCTTACGCCAAGGGGGGATACCATCAACCGGCTTGACCAGCAAAAAATGAAACAAGGTCCATGGGTGTTGCGTTTTGAGACATTGCGTGGAGAACCAGGATGTGAGGAAGAGGGATATTTTTTGAATGACAAGAAGGATGGTGCATGGAGGCGCTTCAGCCTGATGGGAGACCTGATTGCAAGAGAAAACTACAAAGGAGGATACCGTGACGGCAAGCAACTGTACTACACGCAGATGGGAGACCTGCTGAGGGAAGAAAGTTACAAGGCTGTCGATCCGAAAAATCCGTATGATACCATCATCGTGCCAGATTTGGATCATCCCGACAGGATGTTGGAGAAAGTGATCAAGCATGAGGCTGCTGAAGTCAAAAATGGTACATGGACCTATTATGACCCCATGATGGGGACAGTGGTAAAAACTGAACGATTTGTTTTTGGGCAGCCAGAAAAAAAACTGCAGCAGCCCATTCGGCCCAATCTAACAGTTCCTCAAAAAGATACAACAACAAAGTCCAAAAAGCCACTGCCCCAAGCCGTTCAGGATTGGGAAAAGAAAAAAAAGAAAGGGAAAGGTTGATGGCCTTTCCCTTTGGTATGAACTGGATATCTTTCTTTATTTGCTGTTCGCTCTGATAACATTCAGTGCTCCTCCTGCCTTGAACCATTCGATTTGTTGGGCATTGTAGCTGTGGTTGGCTTCAATCACTTCAACAGTTCCGTCAGCATGATTGAGGACCACTTTCAATGGTTGCCCGGATGTAAACGAAGTCAGACCAACAACATCAATGTTGTCATTTTCCTGGATCTTGTTATAATCTTCCTTGTTGGCAAAGGTCAAAGCAAGCATACCTTGCTTTTTAAGGTTGGTTTCATGAATCCTTGCAAAGGATTTTACCATCACCACCCTCACGCCGAGATGACGGGGCTCCATGGCGGCATGCTCTCTGGAAGATCCTTCACCATAGTTTTCATCACCCACAACAATGCTGCCAACATTTGCAGCCTTGTATGCCCGTTGTGTTGCAGGCACTGTTCCATATTCGCCAGTAAGCTGATTCTTTACATTGTCTGTTTTGTCATTGAAAAAGTTCTGTGCACCAATCAACATGTTGTTGCTGATATTGTCAAGGTGCCCCCTGAATTTCAACCATGGGCCTGCCATGGAAATATGGTCGGTGGTGCATTTTCCCTTTGCCTTGATCAGGAGTTTCAAACCTTTCAGATCAGTGCCTTCCCATGCTGCGAAGGGGTATAGCAGTTGAAGGCGCTTGCTGTCAGGCTTAACACTTATTTGTACACCGCTGCCATCTTCAGCAGGTGCCTGGTAGCCGGCATCTTCCACATCAAAACCCCTGGTTGGAAGTTCATCGCCACCAGGAGGGTCAAGTTTTACCGCTTCTCCTTTTTCATTGATGAGGGTATCGGTCAATGGGTTGAAGGTAAGGTCTCCTGCAATGGCCAATGCTGTGACTATTTCAGGACTGGCTACAAATGCAAGTGTATTGGGATTGCCATCTGCACGTTTGGCAAAGTTTCTGTTGAAGGAGTGTACTATCGTGTTTCTTTCTTGTTTTTCGGCACCCATTCTATCCCACATACCGATACATGGACCGCAAGCATTGGCAAACACGGTTGCACCGATTTGGGCAAATGTATCCAAGAACCCATCTCTTTCAATGGTATAACGCACCAGCTCACTTCCTGGTGTAATCGTGAATTCAGCCTTGGTTTTTAAGCCCTTTTCTGCCACCTGCTTTGCAAGGCTAACCGCGCGGCTGATGTCTTCGTATGAAGAGTTGGTGCAACTGCCAATCAATCCAACTTCAACCTTGGTAGGCCAGTTGTTTTTTGCCGCAGCTTCTTTCATTTGAGAAATCGGCGTGGCAAGATCTGGTGTGAAGGGTCCGTTCAGGTGGGGCTCCAGTTCACTCAGGTTGATCTCAATGACCTTGTCAAAATATTTTTCGGGATTGGCATATACTTCTTCGTCGCCAGTCAAATATGATTTGACTGCATCAGCTGCAGCTGCAACTTCAGCCCTTCCGGTTGAACGCAGGTAACGCGCCATGCTTTCATCGTATCCGAAGGTAGAAGTAGTGGCGCCGATTTCAGCACCCATGTTACAGATTGTGCCTTTTCCGGTACAACTCATGCTGGTAGCGCCCTCACCAAAATATTCAACAATTGCATTGGTCCCGCCTTTAACGGTGAGTATGCCCGCAACTTTAAGAATAACATCTTTGGGGGATGTCCATCCGTTCAATTTTCCAGTCAATTTTACGCCAATCAATTTAGGCATCAGGAGTTCCCAGCTAAGGCCAGCCATTACATCACATGCATCTGCACCTCCAACGCCAATTGCCACCATGCCCAGTCCTCCTGCATTTACAGTATGGGAGTCAGTTCCAATCATCATCCCGCCAGGGAATGCATAGTTTTCCAATACAACCTGGTGGATGATACCTGCTCCTGGTTTCCAGAAACCAATCCCATATTTATTGGAGATGGAGGATAGAAATTCATAGACTTCCTCGTTTTCAGTCACTGCCTTCTGGAGGTCAGTCTTGCTCTCGTTTTTGGCAACAATCAAATGGTCACAATGTACAGTTGAGGGAACAGCAACTTTTTTGCGTCCGGTGGTATCAAATTGAAGAAGTGCCATTTGTGCCGTTGCATCTTGCATGGCAACCCTGTCTGGTGCAAAATCGACATAGGCTTTTCCCCGCTCAAAATCAGTTGTTTCAACACCTTTCCAGAGATGAGAATACAGTATTTTTTCCGCAAGCGTGAGGGGGCGACCCAGCGCAGCCCTTGCTGCATCAACTTTTGCGGGCATTTCATTGTAGGTCTTCCTAATAAGGTCGAGATCGAATACCATGGCTTTTGATTTTTACTATTTTTTGGTAAATGTCACCCTGATTCCCAAGGGGGCAAGGCGTTGCAAAATTAATTAAATAAGGGCCGCTTACCAAACTTGATGGAATAAAGCGGATTATTTATATTTGAGGTATGGAAAAACTCCGAAATTTCATCGAATGGCAACTTTTTGGTGTCTGTACCAGGATAGGAGAAAAGATGGGTATATCCACTTTTACCATCAGAAAATATTTCATGTACATCTCCTGCCTTACGTTGGGTTCTCCGGTTGTATTTTATTTCATCCTGGCTTTTTGGATGAACCTTAAGCGCTATATTTTTCAGTCCAAGCGAAACCCCGTCAGGTACAGTTAAACGACTGCTTTCCTTATCCTCAACAACGCTTTCAACAAATCTTCCAACAGGTCCAAGTGCAGCATGTTGGCTCCATCACTCAATGCTTTTGAGGGCTCAGGATGTGTTTCGATGAACAATCCGTTGGCGCCAACTGCGACAGCCGCCTTTGCGATGGTGCCTATCATTTTGGGATTCCCCCCAGTTACTCCTGCAGCCTGGTTGGGTTGTTGCAGCGCGTGGGTACAATCCATCACAACCGGTACACCGTGAGACTGCATGATGGGAATATTCCTGTAATCAACAATCAGGTCCTGGTATCCAAAAGTGGTTCCCCGTTCAGTAAGCATGATGTTTTGGTTCCCGGTTTTCCTTACTTTGTCTACTGCAAACCTCATGGCATCTCCACTTACGAATTGCCCCTTTTTAATATTGACGATATTGCCGGTTTCCCCTGCTGCAACCAGCAGGTCAGTTTGCCTGCAAAGGAAGGCAGGAATCTGTAGGATGTCAGCAAAGGGTGCAGCCATGGCAGCTTCATCTGCAGCATGGATATCCGTGGTGGTGGGCAATGAAAACCGATTCCCGGTCTTTCTCAATAGATCAAGTCCTGTTGCATCACCAACACCTGTAAATGAGGAAGCGCTTGTCCTGTTGGCCTTTCTGTAAGAAGCCTTGAAAACATAGGGAATTCCCAATTGGTTGCAGATCTGGGAAACTCTTTTGGCTACAGTATCCAGAACATCCTTGCTTTCAATTACACAGGGACCTGCAATCAGGAAAAAATTATTTTCATCATAGGACTGTCCTGTAAACAGGTCTTTAAGAAATTTTTCCATCCCGCAAAGATACAGTCACTTGTCTTATGTTTGCATATTCAAACAACGCAGGTCATATGAAAAAAGAGAAAATACTTGTTATCGGTGCTAGTGGTCAGATCGGAGTAGAACTTACGCTTGCGTTGCGAAAAATATATGGTGGTTCTAATGTTGTGGCATCTGACCTGCGGGAGGAAAACGAGCTCCTCAAGGGATCTGGTCCTTATGTGAGTTTGGATGTTATGAACAAGGAAATGCTGCACGTGCAAATCATTCGCCAAAACATTACCCAGGTATATCTTTTGGCTGCAATCCTTTCGGCAACCGGTGAAAAGAATCCTCCTTTGGCCTGGCACTTGAACATGCAGTCATTGTTGAATGTGTTGGACATTGCCAAGGAAGAAAAACTCACCAAAGTGTATTGGCCGAGCAGCATCGCCGTTTTTGGACCTACATCCCCCAAGCTCAATTGTCCCCAACATACCATCATCGAACCCACTACCGTTTATGGCATCAGTAAATACGCCGGTGAATTCTGGTGCAATTATTTTCACCAGCGCTATGGGGTGGATGTCAGAAGCTTGCGTTATCCTGGCTTGATCAGCTACAAGTCATCACCGGGTGGTGGTACTACGGATTATGCCGTAGAGATATTTCATGCTGCAAAGGAAAAGCAAAAATATACCAGCTTCCTGAATGCGGATACCCATTTGCCGATGATGTACATGCCCGATGCCATCAGGGCTACCATTGAACTGATGGAGGCTCCTGCAGAAAAAATCAAGATCAGGACTTCGTATAACCTTTCTGGCATGAGTTTTTCTCCACAGGAAATAGGAGAGGAGATCAAAAAACACATTCCAAATTTTCAGTTGGATTTCAAACCGGATTATCGCCAGCAGATTGCAGACAGCTGGCCCAAAAGCATTGATGATTCAAGGGCCAACGAAGACTGGGGATGGAAGCCTGCATTTGATCTTGAAAAAATGACTGGCGACATGTTGTTGAACCTGGATGGTGGCGTTGTGAATTAAGGGTTTCTCCGCTCATCGAATGAGCGCCACAATTTTTTCGAGAAATGTTGCATCTACAGCATCGAATGTGTCGTAATCGCTGCTGTCGACATCCAACACACCAATCACAAGGTTGTTTTTGATGATGGGCACCACAATCTCACTTTTGGATGCACTGTTGCATGCAATATGTCCTGGAAATTTCTCAACATCAGGAACGATGATGGTTTTTGCCCTTTCCCATGATGTTCCGCAAACGCCGCGTCCTCTGCCAATTCTTGTGCAGGCAACTGGTCCTTGAAACGGGGCAAGTACCAGTACGTCATTTTTGACCAGGTAAAAACCTACCCAAAAAAAATTGAACTGTTCCTTCAGCGCCGCAGCAATATTGGCAAGATTGGCGGTAAGGTCGGGTTCACCTTCTATCAATCCTTTTATTTGGGGAATCAGGGAAAGGTACTGCTCCTCTTTGCTGCCATGCCCTATGTTCAGGTCTTCTGCCATGTTTGCATTATTTGCTGATGAGATCAGCAACTGTTTTATTCTCCAGTATTTTCAATGTGGCGTCCCGGACCAGGATCATTGTGTCGTGCAGGCCACAATTTTTTTCATCGCAGTTTTTGCAGCGCTCATAAAAATAAAGGCTTGCACAGGGAAGCATGGCAATGGGGCCGTCAATTTTACGGATGACCTCTGCCAATGCGATTCGATCTGGAGAGGTTTTGATGAAGTATCCACCTCCTTTGCCCTTTTTGCTTTCAAGGATTCCTGCCTTTCTGAGCTCCAGCAGGATGTTTTCCAGGAATTTAAGCGGAATTTTCTTTTTTTGGGCTATGTCGGCAATCAAGACTGGGCCATCGTCCTTGTGTTCTGCGAGGTACATAAGGGCCTGAAATGCATACTGTGTTTTCTTGTTCAACATGGCAAACTAGTTTCCAAATCCAAGTACATCTTTCATGGTGAAAATTCCTTTTTTACCGTGAATGAATTCTGCAGCCAAAACTGCACCAAGGGCGAACCCATTGCGGCTGTGTGCATTGTGGATGATCTGGATATCATCAATTGCAGAACTGTATTTTACTTCGTGAAAGCCGGGGTAGGGGTCAATTCTTTCGCTTTTGATCAACAATTCATGGTCCTCAAACGGTTCGCTGTTGACCCATGCTGTTTTGGCGCTGTTGTTGGCCAATACCTGTTCAGCCAGTGTTATAGCTGTTCCGCTGGGTGCATCTTTTTTTTGTGTATGGTGGATTTCAGTGATGCTGATGTCATAATGGCGTTGGCCTTCCATCAGTTGTGCAAGTTTTTTGTTTACCTCAAAAAAAATGTTAACCCCAACACTGAAATTGCTGGCATACATGAAGCTGCCATTGTATTCAGTGCATTTTTGCTCTACCTGAGCAAGGTTTTCCAGCCAACCGGTTGATCCGCATACGATGGGTGTACCGAATTCTATGCATTTCAATACATTTTGAAAGGCGGTATGTGGCCCAGTAAATTCTATTGCAGCATCAATGGCAGAAAAGTTGTCAAAATTGAAGTCATCAAGGTTGCTGATGTCAATCTTTAGACCAACCCTATGACCTCGGGCGAGTGCCACTTCCTCAATGATTTTGCCCATCTTACCGTATCCCACCAAAGCAATGTTCATGGCCGCTTTTTTTGTGAAGTTAATTTTTTTATGTGCTAAAATGAAATGGATTTGGTTGATTTGGGCTTTCCAAAATGAAACGAGGCAGTGAAACCCATTTGACCCGTCCTGCCTGATGAAAAATTCGGTTTGATTCCCAAGCTCAAATCATCGGAAATATCAAAGGTTTTCAGGTGCCCGTCCACTGCTGCATCAGCAATGTTCAACCCCCACAATACAAGCAAACCAAGTATGGAAAAATCCATTCCTTTTCTGAACTCATTTCTGTAAAGCTTCAGCGATTCTTTCGCCAGCGGCTTCAGTTCAGGCGCAATCAGCAAGTCATTGGTGGTATCCTTGTCTGACCTGGCCGCATAGGCAAAACGTGTTTTTTTGTACCAGGTGCTGTTATAGCTAAATGTGCTCACAGGTATTGCCAGGATTCCATAGACAATGGGCACTTTCCAATATTTTTTATTGTATACCTGGCCTAATCCGGGCAAGATTGCTGACCTGAGTGATGCTTTTGCGGCGTTGGACCTGACTTTTTTTACCGTGTCTTTGAATGCTGTTCTGATGGCAGTATCAGCTGAAGATAAGAATTGCTTTTTTTTGAGGGATGGTTTTGGGATACTGTCCTGCGCAAAGATGGTGTTTGCGCTGAAGAGCAGCAGGATCAGTGAAAAATACCATTTATTGGGCAGCAGAAACATCAATGGATGTTGACATTCATTTTTTCAAGCAGTCCGTTCAATTCCTCCAAAGAATAATATTCCAGGGAGATTTTACCCTTTCCCGTTTTTTGGTGCTCCAGTTTTACCTTGGTGCCAAAAAAAGAGGAGAGCTGGTCCTGAATTTTATTGAATTGACCTTGCGGCTTTTCCTTTGTTTCATTTTTCCCCTTGGATGGCTTGTACAATTGTTTGACAAGTTCTTCCGTTTGCCTTACTGATAATTTTTTTGCTTGAATAGCGTTGAAAACATACAGTTGCTTGTCAACTTCCCCAGCATTGATCAGTGCCCTTGCATGCCCCATGGACAACAAGCCTTTTCTCACTGCAACCACAATGTCAGGAGGAAGTTTCAGCATCCTGATATAATTGGATACCGTGCTTCGGTCCATGCCCATCCTTGAAGCAACATCTTCTTGGGTCATTGCACACTCATCCATCAGACGCTGGTAGCTGAGGCCTATTTCTATCGCATTGAGGTTCTCACGCTGGAGGTTTTCAAGCAAGCCCAATTCAAGGGTCTGCTTGTCATCAACTTCGCGGAGGTATACAGGCACATCCTTGATTCCTGCGAGCTTGGCAGCACGCCATCTTCTTTCTCCTGCGATCAATTTGTATTTGCCGGAAGGGAGCTGTGCAACAGTCAATGGTTGTATGATATCGTGCTGTCGAATGGATTGGGCCAACTCTTCGAGGGCTTTTGCATCAAAGTCTTGGCGTGGTTGCTTTGCATTGGGAACAATGTCTTCCAGGGGTATCCTTGACACTGATGTGGCCTTGGCAACCACCTCAGCTTTGAGCGCTCCTGCGGGGGTCTTCATTTCTGCGTCAATGCTACCCAACAGGGACCGTATACCCCTGTTCAATGCATCTTTCTTGTTGCTGGAATTATTGCTCATTCTCTGGATTTATTGTGCGTTCGGCTTCCTTTATTTTTGTCATGTTGTTCTTCTGCAGGATTTCCTTTGCAAGGTTAAGGTAATTGACAGCCCCCTTGCTTTCTGCATCATAGAGGATGGCTGGTTTTCCTACACTTGGAGCCTCGCTCAGCTTTGTGTTCCTGTGAATAATGGAGTCAAATACCATGTCTTCAAAATGTCTTCTGATCTCGTTGACAATCTGGTTGCAAAGGCGCAACCTGCTGTCGTACATGGTCATGAGAATGCCTTCAATGGCAAGAGCGGTATTGAGCCTGCTTTGTACAATTTTGATGGTATTCAGTAATTTTCCCAATCCCTCCAATGCAAAAAATTCGGCTTGAACGGGGATCACAACGGAGTCTGCCGCAACCAATGCATTTACCGTGATAAGGCCGAGCGAAGGGGAGCAGTCTATGATGATAAAATCGTACTCTTCCCTTATTTCTTCCAACAGCGCCTTGATGACATTTTCCCTGTTGGGATAATTGATCATTTCAAGTTCAGCCCCAACGAGGTCAATGTGAGAGGGGATCAAATCGAGGTTGGGAATTTCTGTTTTTAAGATGGAATCTTTTGCTTTTGCATCACCAACCATACAATCGTAAATACTTTGCTGCACATTCTGGAGGTCAAATCCTACACCGGATGTACTATTGGCCTGTGGATCGGCATCAAGCAACAGCGTTTTGTATTCCAAAACAGCAAGGCTGGCTGCCAGATTGATTGCGGTGGTTGTTTTACCAACTCCACCTTTTTGATTTGCTACACCAATAATCCGGGCCATGTTTTTTTAATGATTTGTTGAGAATGACAGGATGACAAATTTACAATTTCGGTACCATTTTAGGGAACATTATGCATAAAATAATGTTAGTGTTGCATGAAGGCTGAAATTTACAGGATTATTGTCGGTACAAACAGGACAGGAAGCAACTCTGCGAAGGTTGGCAACGGGTATTTAAAAGCGCTGAAGGAAAAAGGGCTTGATGCTCAAATGGTTACAATGGAAGGCCTGAGCCTGGACCCGTCTTCAGTTGCGTTCAAGGAGTTTCAGGAAAACCACTTGAGGCAGGCTACAAAATTCATCTTTCTTTTGCCCGAATACAACGGCAGCTATCCAGGAGTTTTCAAAAGCATGATTGACATTTCCGATATCAAGACCTGTTGGCCAGGCAAAAAAGCATTGCTAGTGGGCATTGCAACCGGAAAGGGTGGAAACATCAGGGGATTGGAGCATGTAACCGGGGTTCTCAACTATTTGAAAGTATTCGTGCATCCCAATCGCCTTCCCATCTCAGCAGTTGATAAACTGATGGATGCGACAGGAGAAATTACGGATCCGACCACGCTCAAACTCATTGAACAACAAATTGAGGAATTCATTTACTTTTAGCACATGAAGCGAATGCTGGGCTCCTGGGTTTTCATTGTAATCATGCTTGCGGTTGACTTTTATGTTTTTCAGTCGCTCCGTATCGTCACTTCTTCGTTGTCCCCCAAAGCCAAGTTGACCATTCACCTGGCCTATTGGTCATTCACTGCAGTGGCCCTTTTGCTGTTTGCCACCATGACTTTTGTTCGGTTTGAGCGCATGCCCCAGTTGGTAAGAAGTTTCGTATTTCCCATTGTGATTGGCTTTTTCATTGCCAAAATCGTTGCTGCACTGTTCTTTTTGCTGGACGATGCACGCAGGATTTTTCAGTGGGGAGGAAGCAAGGCGATCTCGGTCATCAATGGTTCGGTCACCAGCCCTGAGGGCATTACCAGGTCTGTCTTCTTGTCCTGGCTTGGCATAGGGGTTGGAGGCGGGCTTTTTGGAACTTTGCTGTATGGTTTTGGTAACAAATACAAGTACAGGGTTGAAAAAGTAAAGTTGAAATTTGAGAATCTTCCAAATGCGTTTAAAGGGCTCAAAATCATACACATATCAGATATACATTCAGGAAGTCTTGAGGATAGAAGGGCTGTTGAAAGGGGGGTGGCCAAATTGATGGAACAGCAGCCTGACCTTGTCTTTTTCACGGGTGATCTTGTAAACAATGTAGCTACTGAAATGGACGGCCTTATCGAGGTATTCTCCAACATCAAGGCACCCCTGGGTGTTTACAGCATCTTGGGAAACCATGATTATGGTGATTATGTGCAATGGCCGGGTAAGCCGGAAAAAGAAGCCAATCTTCAACGCCTAAAATCAATTCATGGTGAGATGGGCTGGCGCCTTCTTTTGAATGAAAACGTTACCATAGAAAAAGATGGGGACAGGATTGGTTTGATTGGTATTGAAAATTGGGGAGCAAAAGGAAATTTCAGCCGCTATGGCGACCTAAAAAGGGCCTATCAGGGAGCTGAATCGCATGCATTCAAAATACTCCTGAGCCATGATCCCAGCCACTGGGAAGCGCAGGTTTGCAAAGATTTCAAGGATATTGACCTGATGTGTTCCGGACACACACATGGTATGCAGTTTGGTTTGGAAATTCCAGGTTTCAGGTGGAGCCCCGTTCAATACATGTACAAGCAATGGGCCGGCCTTTACAGGAACAGCCATCAAAAGCTATATGTCAACCGGGGTTTTGGATTTTTAGGATATCCAGGAAGGGTAGGAATCCTTCCTGAGATTACGCTCATAGAATTGGCGTAGAATTTAACACTCGGTTTCAATTTTTCCTGTTATTTTACGTTGTCATTTTAGCATGACACATATCAACCAAAACAGACGCAATGGGTCAGGTCCTGAGGCAATTTTTATATATTTTTTTTCTCTCGATTGCAACATCAGCAAGCTGCGCACAGGTTCAACAGTTGGATACTGCAGTATTAAAGGCTGATCTGGCTTCCATGCAAAGTGACAGCCTTGTCCTGGAATTGAGAAAAATGCTTGATTCAAGCGGGCAGGCTGAAAGTTTTTTTTCTGTAAATTTATCCGCCAGCAACAGCCTGTTCAGCACCAAAAACAATGCATTCAATGCACAACAGTCGAATGCTGGCGTAACCGCTTTTCTCCCCTCAGTATCGTATTTTCACAAATCGGGTTTCGGCCTGTCTGCTACAGGATTTGTAAGGACAATTGATGCATCTCCTTCATTGTACCAGCTGGCTTTGAGCCCGTCCTACGATTATATTGGGAAGTCAATCATGTATGGGGTCTCTTATACCCGATACCAAAAGAAAAAAGGACTTTCCTCCGCCATGACACCTTATGACAATGAAATATATGCCTATCTGCAAGGTAGAAAAACCTGGTTGAGGCCTTCATTGGCATTGGGTTGGGCAGAGGGAAAATACCAGGATATTTCCAGGGTTCCGGAAAGGCTGAATGGGAATTATTACTGGATAGTGGATACTTCAAATGTGTCGCTCAATGACCTGTCACTGAATGGTTCAGTTTCCCATTCATTTGTCTTCAATGATTTTTTCACGAAAAATGACATGATCTCCATCGTGCCACAATTGAGCCTGATAGGGGGAATGCAAAGCTATTCCACCGTTTCGAGATCCACGGTGGTGGGGATCAGGAGCCGGGAAGTCGAGCTGGACCGGATCAGGAAATTGTACAACATCTCGAACACCCAAGTGTCCAATTTTACGCTGCAAACCGCGGCTTTTTCCACCAGTATTTCATGGTATAGAAAGGCTTTTTCTGTATCTGTTGGATACTTTATGGGTTACTATTTTGACACCAACCTGGTGAACAGGACATCTCACATATTCAATATCAGCATGGGGATGACATTTTAGTATTTATTTACAACCCAAACATTGGATTTGACAGTTCGTAGGGTTATTTTCATGCTCAAAATCCATCACCTCACCTCAATCAGCAACATGAAAAAAATGATTTTGACAGCGGCAACCGCCCTAATGGTCTCTGGACTGCTTGCACAAGGATTTAAAATTGGCATCAAGGCAGGGTCTAACATGACTGGTGTTACCGGCCTGCAATTCAAGGATGGGTTCAACTACGGTTACCATGCAGGATTGTTTTCTGAGATCATGTTTTCTAAATACATTGGTATCCAACCTGAAGCACTCTGGAGCCAAACCAACCTCACCCGCGCAACAAGCATTGAAACGGTCTATCAGCCTTCACTGGGAACACTCACCAGCATTGAACTTACATACTTGACCATTCCAGTGCTGTTGAACATTCGACCTGTAAAACTGATTACCCTCCAGGCAGGTCCCCAATATGGTATTTTGGTGGACAAAACACAGACCATGTCTGCCAATGCTGGAAATGCGTTCAAAAGCGGAGACTTTTCAATGGTAGGAGGCATCCAGTTCAACTTGTTTAAATTGAAGTTTTATGGAAGATATCTTGCAGGCCTGAACAACATCAATGACATCAACAAGCAGGACCAGTGGAAGAGTCGGACCATTCAGCTCGGCGCATCACTCGCTTTATAACTGCATTTTTCATCGTGAAAATCCTGGTCCATGACCGGGATTTTTTATTGGCATCAAAGTTGAGCTACATAGGTAATACCCCTAAAAACCAGGTTGTGTGAGGGGGAATGTGTCATTTTGTCGTAAATGAATTTGAATGGAAATGAAAATGAATTTTTTGCAACAGGAGGATGAGGTTGACTTCATGCCCATTATACCTTTTAATGAAAATGAAGGAGATGGCGCCGAAGAAACTCCCATCCCCAAAGAGTTGCCTTTGCTCCCATTGAGAAATACAGTCCTTTTTCCGGGTGTTGTGATCCCGATCACGGTTGGGCGTGACAAGTCAATCAAGGCGATTGCGGAGTCCTACAAGACAGACAAATTGGTGGGAGTACTTTCCCAAAAAGACAGCAATATCGAGGACCCTGCAGTTGGAGATTTGGTGACGGTCGGGACTGTTGCCAAGATCATCAAGCTCATTAAAATGCCTGATGGGGGAACAACTGCCATTCTTCAGGGTAAAAAAAGGTTCTCACTCGTCAGGGTCACCTCCGAGGATCCTTATTTCAAGGGTGAAGTTGCTGTGATTGAAGAGGAAGTGATCAAGGATGATCAGTCCTTTGATGCTTCGGTGGCCTCCATCAAGGATTTGGCCGGTCAAATCATCCAGTTGTCTCTCAATATTCCGACAGAAGCTTCCATCATTCTCCGGAATATTGAAAATCCCTCTTTCCTTGTTCACTTTGTGGGCAGCAACCTGAATTGTGACCTTCCTGAAAAGCAACAACTGCTTGAAATGAGTGATATGCGCCAACGCGCAGAGATGTTGCTGAACTTGTTACAGAAAGAACTGCAGTTTGTTGAGTTGAAAAACAAGGTCACGACCAAGACCAAGACAGAACTGGATAAGCAGCAGCGAGATTATTTTCTTCAACAGCAATTGAAAAGCATCAAGGAAGAACTTGGCGGTGATTCAAACGACAGGGAGATCCAGGAAATGAAGAAAAAAGCGGAGCTGAAAAAGTGGTCACCAGCTGCAAAGGAGCTTTTTCAAAAAGAGATCGAGAAATTGGAGAGAATGCACTCGAGCACACCTGATTATTCCACGGTTTACAACCATGTTGACTTGATGCTTGACCTGCCATGGGAGGAGTATACGGAAGACAGCTATGATCTTAAAAAGGCCAAGAAAGTACTGGACAAGGATCATTATGGGATGCACAAGATCAAGGAACGCATCCTGGAATACCTTGCGGTGCTCAAGTTGAAAGGTGACATGAAAAGTCCGATCCTGTGTTTTGTTGGCCCTCCAGGTATTGGTAAAACATCCTTGGGCAAAAGCATTGCCAATGCCATTGGCAGGAAATATGTCAGGTTCAGCCTTGGAGGAATGCATGACGAAAGTGAAATCAGAGGTCACCGTAAAACCTATATTGGTGCAATGCCAGGGCGGATATTGCAATCCATCAGAAAGGTAAAATCATCCAACCCTGTCATGATCCTTGATGAGATTGACAAGGTCGGAAAAGACCATAGGGGAGACCCGTCTTCAGCCTTGCTCGAGGTATTGGATCCGGAGCAGAACAACAGTTTTTATGACAACTACCTGGAGCTTGAATATGATCTCAGCAAGGTTTTGTTCATTGCCACGGCCAATGATATCCAAAGCATTCAACCTGCACTGCGTGACAGGCTCGAGATCATTGATCTTTCTGGATATGCAGTAGAGGAAAAGGAGAAAATTGCACAAACCCATCTGCTGCCAAAGCAGAAGGAGTTGCACGGCTTGAAAGCATATAACTTGAAGGTAAGTTCTGCCGTTATGACCTTCATCATAGAAAACTTCACCCGTGAAAGTGGCGTGAGGGAGCTGGACAGGCAATTGGCCAGCATCATGAGGAGTCTTGCCAAGGATGTGGCACTCAAAGGTAAAATGAAGTCCAGATTGACACAGCATGATGTCACCAGGATTTTGGGAAAACCCAGGTACAGCAATGATATCTATAAAACGGTAAACATGCCTGGAGTGGCAGTTGGCCTTGCCTGGACCTATGTCGGGGGCGACATCCTGTTCATTGAAACCACCATCAGCGAAGGCAAAGGGGAACTTCAACTCACCGGAAACCTGGGAAACGTAATGAAGGAGAGTGCCAGCACGGCATTGACCTACCTGAGGGCAAACGCCAAAAAAAATGGCATCGACCCTTCTATTTTCAATACCAAGAGCATTCATATCCATGTGCCGGAAGGGGCCGTTCCCAAAGACGGTCCTAGTGCGGGCATCACCATGTTGTCTGCATTGACCTCTGCTTTTACCGGCAGAAGGGTCAAGCCCTATTTGGCAATGACCGGAGAAATTACCCTGAGGGGGCAGGTGCTGCCTGTTGGCGGCATCAAGGAAAAGGTGCTTGCAGCCAAGCGTGCCGGCCTGAAAGAAATCATTCTGTGTTGGCAAAATGAAAAGGATGTGCTGGAAATCAATCCTGAATTCATCAAAGGGATGAATTTTCATTATGTAAAAACCATGCAACAGGTTTTGGAATTGGCCTTGGTTTAAATTTTTTTGAAAATTGACTAAACATTTTTTCAATAAGATTTGTTAGAAAGTCGATTAAGAGCAATTCACTCTTATGTTGGTTGTTTTAAGGGTTAAAGAACTTCCCCCATTTTCATGGGGGATTTTCATTTGTGGGAACCGATGGCTAATTTAGCGTATGATTGCAAGAACCGCCTTTGTTGGATTTTGTCTGATGACCGGCATTGCGGCATTCGGACAAACACTGGGTGGCTCTGCCGTGTACAACTTCATGCGCCTTCAATTGCATCCACAGGCCGGGGCTTTGGGAGGAAGAAATGTTTCAGATTTGAAGGTTGATCCAGGGATGATCAGCGAAAACCCCGCCTTGCTGAGGAAACTGCACCATGCATCGGTATCTGCAAATTTCACTTCACTCGCCCCAACCATAACCGGACTTTTTGCAGTGGGGGCCTATCATTTGAAAAAACCTTCAACAACCGTTGCACTCGGTGTAACCCATCTTTTGTATGGCGAACAAGCGGAAACAGATGCCGCTGGAAATGTTTTAGGCCAGTTCAGGGCCTATGATCAAATGATCGGAATTACAGCCTCAAGGCAATACAGCCAACATTGGTTTTACGGTGCGGGTTTAAAATTCATCAATTCCAAATATGGGGCTTTCACAAGTCTTGGTCTGGCCTTGGATGTTGGCTTGAATTACCTGAATGAAGAGAAAATGATTCAGTTTGGGTTTGCCGCTAAAAACATGGGAACACAATTGAAGGCCTATACAAATGCAAAAGAAGACCTTCCATTTGACCTGGTGTTGGGTGTGACCAAACAACTGGACAAAGCTCCAATTCGTTTTTCTATCACTGCACAACGGTTGCACCAGTTTGACATTTTATACAATGACACCCTGTTCATGGAAAATAATTTTGGTGTCCGCAGCAAGACGGGTTTTGGCACAAAGCTGCTCAGTCATTTCATACTAGGGACAGACTTGCTGGTGGGTGACAAACTTGTTTTGACGATGGGATACAACGTCTTGCGAAGAAGGGAATTGAAGATACAAAATGTAGCCACAGGCCTGACAGGATTCAGCTATGGCTGTGCTTTGCAACTGGAAAGGCTACGGTTATATTATGCGAGAACACATTACCAATCTGCCCTTTCTCATCACCAAATCTCTTTCTCTTTTGGGCTGGCCCGCAAAGAAAACTAAAAATAGCTGAGTTTGGTTTTAGGGCTCAAGGCCAACAGCGTTTCATACATCAAATGGATGGTATGTTCGATATCGTCCTTGTGGATCATCTCCACCGTAGTATGCATATACCTCAAGGGTATGGATATCAAAACTGAAGGACATCCATCGTTTGCATAGGCAAATGAATCAGTATCTGTTCCGGTACTGCGGCTGACGGTCCTCATCTGAACGGGAATCTTCTTTTTTTCTGCAACATCTTCTACAACAGAAAGCAGTTTGTTGTGCACTGCAGGACCAAATGCAAGTGATGGTCCTTTACCACAGGCCACATCCCCCTCAATGATCTTGTTGATCATGGGGGTTGTTGTATCATGGGTAACATCCGTGATGATGGCAACATCAGGCTTGATCCTTCGTGCAATCATTTCAGCTCCGCGAAGGCCAATTTCTTCTTGGACAGCGTTCACCACATACAAGGCATAGGGGAGTTTCTTTTTGTTTTCTTTCAACATGCG
Source organism: Chitinophagales bacterium (assembly GCA_030832085.1). GTDB lineage: Bacteria > Bacteroidota > Bacteroidia > Chitinophagales > Chitinophagaceae > Pollutibacter. The sequence goes on from JAURJU010000076.1 coordinate 24,454, forward strand.
GGCAACTTCCGCAATCATGAAACCTCCAATCCTGTTGTCCAAAGCCCTGCCAATGATATAATCATATGCAAGCTCATCGTATCCCTCTTCATAGGTGGCAACTGCACCAATATGAATCCCCAGGGCTTCTACTTCTTTCCTGTTTTTAGCACCACAATCCAGGAAGAGGTTTTCCACAGATGGTTGTGGATCCTTTCGTTCATTACCGCCTATGCGTGTGTGTATAGCAGGCCAGCCGAATACAGCTTTAACTGTTCCTTTTTTTCCATGAATCAAAACGCGTTTTGCTGGGGCAATCTGATGGTCAACACCGCCATTTCTTTTAACATAGATAAGCCCAGTATCCGATATGTAATTCACAAACCAACTGATCTCATCCGCGTGTGCCTCGATGACTACCTTGAATTTTTCAGTGGGGTTGATGATGCCCGCTACAGAGCCGTATGAATCTGTAAAAATCTCATCCACATGGGGCTTGATGTGGTCCATCCACAATTTTTGTCCACCTGACTCAAAGCCGGTAGGAGATGGGGTATTGATGTACTTCTTGAGAAATGCATAGGAAGCTTCAGAAAGTATCTTCTTTGATTTTGCCTTTGTTGCTTTTGCCATTGATGTTCAATTGTTTTATATCGTGCACCTTATCTGCGGATGATGATGGGCTGTGTCTTCGCTGTATCGCTTTTGTTGCCCTTTTTATCTTTCATCCAAAAGCTGAAAGTGGCAGTGTCGTTTCTGTTGCACCTTGGCTGAAGTTCAATTGCATAGGTGAAGGTCACCAACACCTCTCCATCAAAATTTCTGGTTCTTGGTGTTTCAGCGGGTATGCGGTAAAGGAACGAGTCAACAAAATTGCTTTGTGTACAACGGGTGGTTGATTTTCTTACCCAAATCGTATCCACGAAATCACCTTCCTTATCGGTAAGGCGCATGTTGATCATCAAATCACTTCCGGGCGAAACCAGTGCTGAACTGATGCTCTTTATGGACAATGAAGGTTTGGACTGGAAGGTCTCTTTCCCGCAAGCCATCATAAACAGCAAGAACAGTAGAACGATGAACTGTTTTGTCATGTACCTTTGTTGTGTTTCAAAATTAACCGTTTCAAGTTGAAAAACCTATTTGGGCAGGGTCATTTTACAGAACATTTAACCACTGGAGGTAACCTGGATTTTGCAAGCCAGGCTATTCTTGTTTTTAAGCACCAAAGCAGCAAAAATCCTGTTTATTCTGCCTATTTGCATCATTTGAATGTCGATGGCAATGCAATAAATTCCCTGCGGGAGATTCCTTTTCTCCCCATTTCCTTCTTCAAATCCTACCAAATCAAAACGGGTGAATTCAAGGAAGAATGTGTTTTTGAAAGCAGTGGTACAACAGGAAGTATCAATAGCCAACACTTTATCCGTGATCTATCGTCTTACTTGACCAATGCTGAAAACAATTTCAGGGAGCGGTATGGTGCTCCTTCACAATATTGCTTTCTCGCACTATTGCCATCCTACCTGGAAAAGGGAAATTCATCTCTTGTGGCCATGGCGGATCACCTGATCAAACGCAGCAATCATCCGCTGGGTGGATTTTTTTTGCATGACGCTGATTGTTTGCATGCAACCTTGAAACAACTGGAAGAGGATGGCCAGTCCGTTGTTTTATTGGGTGTAACCTATGCGCTGATTGATTTTGCGGCGCAGTACCCAATGAACCTGACACATACCATTGTGATGGAAACCGGTGGAATGAAAGGACGAAAAAAAGAAATTACCCGTGTTGAACTGCATGCCTATTTGCAATCACGGCTTGGTGTGAAAACCATCCATGCAGAATATGGAATGACTGAACTGCAGTCCCAGGCCTATTCCGATGGAAATGGAATTTTCATGCCATCCTCCACCATGAAAGTTGTGTTAAGGTCTCCTGATGATCCATTTGAAATCTGGGAGTCACACGAGCACCACATGAGGACAGGAGTCATCAACATCATTGACTTGGCAAATGTGGACACCATTTCTTTCATCGCAACTGATGACCTCGGTAGATTTACTGCGGATGGAAGGTTTGAAATATTGGGTCGGATGGACAATGCAGACATAAGGGGCTGCAGCCTGCTCTCGGTTTAACAAAAAGCACATTTTGTTGTTGTAAATTCTACTATCACACCAATACATTGATCATGGGAGTACTCAAACAGCTTGCAACATACCTTTATCTCAGGAAAAAAGATCCCAACACGCCCGATTCTCAGTGGGTGAAGTATATGCATGGCATCAACAGAATATCCTTGCTGCTTTTTGTTTTTGTCATCCTTGTGATGATCGTGAAGTTTTTTATAAAAAAATAGTTGTTTCAGGATCCCTTACTGCAGCATCGATTGAATGATGGAAGCAGCTTTTTCCGATGCTTTTCCACCAGCTTGAAGAAGCTCGCTCAGCTGATGGTAATCCAACTCCATTTGACGGATGGTTGGTTCGTCAGAAAGAATTTTTTCAAGTGACTTGCTGATGTTTTCTGCAGTGAGTCTATGCTGTATCAATTCTGTAACAACGGGCTTGTCCATGATCAAGTTGACCAGTGATATGTATTTTATCTTGATGATTCTTTTTGCAATGGCATAGGAGATGGGTGAACCAAGGTAGCAGACCACTTCCGGCACCCCAAAAAGTGCAGTTTCCAGGGTTGCCGTTCCGGAGGTGACAATTGCAGCGTCAGCAATGGAAAGCAATCCATAGGTATTACCTTTCAACACCTTGATGTTGCTGAACTTTCCAGTAAACTGAGTGATCATTTCATCGGCTATTCCTGGTGCTTGTCCAACAATAAATACATGTTCTGGAAACCTTGCCGCTGCTTCCAGCATGATGGGAAGTTTTTTGAGGATCTCTTGTTTTCGGGAACCCGGCAGAAGTGCAATGGTCTTTTTTCCTGTTCCAATGCCAAGCTGGTTTTTGACAAGGCCAGGGGCGCTGTTCATGCTGTAATCTTCAATGATTTCAATCAGCGGATGCCCCACATATTCCACTGGATAATTCCATTTTTCGTAGAAAGATTTTTCAAAGGGAAGGATAACCATCATCTTGTCCACGGCCCTTTTCAAGGTATTGACCCTGCTCTCTTTCCACGCCCATACCTGAGGGGAAATGTAATACGCGGTTTTGAAACCTTTTGATTTGGCGAAAGAAGCAATGGGTATGTTGAATCCAGGATAATCCACGAAAATGACCAGATCAGGTTGGTATTGTAGGATATCTTTTTTGCAAAACCGCATATTGCCCAGTATGGTGGGCAGGTTGCTGATGACTTCGGCAAAACCCATGAATGCAAGATCCCGGTAATGCCGCACGATGTCAGCACCTTCCTGCTGCATCAGGTCACCTCCCCATGCACGAAACATGGCGTTTTTGTCATTTTCTTTTATAGCCCTGATCAACCTGCTGGCATGCAGGTCCCCCGACGCTTCACCTGCTATGATATAATATTTCATGTGGGGATGTGGTTTGTTGCTCAGCCAAAAAACTTGAAAACCAGTGCCGAAACGGCATATATCAGTGTTACTGTGAAAATCCCTTTCGCTGTTTTGTCGCGCTGACCGTTGATGTGCAAGGTGAACAGTACAATATTGAGCAGCAGGCAGGGAATTGTTATTGCGGTAATCAGCTGTTTGTTTCCTTGCAGGGCATGAATGAAATCACCAAAAGTGAACAGGCTGAATTTCCAATAGTAGTACCCGAAGAAGCTCAATACAGGAACAACCAGTCCAGTGAAAATACCGTATGCGAAATTGTCTTTTTTCAGGACTTCCATGAATAGTCTTTTTCAATTTTATTTCTAAGTGCATAATTGGTCAGGTCATACTGAACCGGTACAACACTCACATAATTGTTTTCCAGTGCCCACACATCGGTATCCTTGCTTTTTTCGAGATTTTGAAACATCCCGGTAAGCCAATAGTATTTTTTACCAGATGGATCTTTCCTTTCCTCAAACTCTTCCTCATATTTGGCGTAGGCTTGTCTGCAAACTTTGACCCCTTTGATCAGGTGTGCATCTCCCTTGGGTATGTTGACATTAAGACAGAGGTGCTTGTCTGCCTTTTTTGAAAGTACCTTTTCAACCAATATTCTTGCATATTGCTGTGCGCCATTGAAATCAGCTTCAAGGCTATAATCCATGAGCGAAAATCCAATAGACGGAATATTTTCTATTGACGCCTCCACTGCAGCACTCATGGTGCCAGAATAGATTACGTTGATGGAATGGTTGGCGCCATGGTTGATGCCACTCAGGCAAATGTCTGGCTTCTGGTGAAGAATCTTGTCAACTGCAAGTTTCACGCAATCAACAGGTGTTCCGCTACAAGACCAGGCTTCAATGCCATCCATGATATGAACTTTGTGCAGACGCAGGGGATAGCCAATGGTAATGGCATGCCCCATGCCCGACTGGGGCTTGTCTGGCGCAACGACCACAATCCTTCCCAGGTCCTTCACTGCTTCAATCAGGTGGCGAATGCCGGGTGCGGTATAGCCATCGTCGTTGGTAATGAGGATGACAGGTATTTTTTTTGTCTTTTTGTTGCTGCTGCTCTTTTTCGTAGCCATATGAAGGGTAAAAATAGCACTTATTTCAGTTCTGCTTTTGTTGTGGTATGTTGGTCAATGAAAAAAAGTTTAGCAAAAAATATATTGAAAACTAAATAATTTAGTATATTGCCCCAAAATCATTAGTATGTCACAGTCATATGCAGGCCAAAACCTCAAGTATTTGCGTAAGCTGAAGGGACTTACCCAGGAGGAATTTGCCAACAAGTTACAGATCAAACGTTCCCTTCTTGGTGCTTACGAGGAAGAGCGGGCAGAGCCGCGAATTGATGTGTTGGAAATCATCAGCGATCAATTTGGCATCAGTCTGGATGAGCTGTTGCGCCGAGACCTGAGCGAGTCCAATGTCAGCTATCTATCCAGGAGAAGGCAACAAAAGCTTGGTTCTGAAAACAACCAAATTCATTTTGTGCCCATAAAGGCCGCCGCTGGTTATCTTGCAGGATATGCGGATGAAGAATTCATTGATGAGTTGAATACTTTTACCCTCCCGATGCTGGGAAGCGGGCAGTATCGCGCCTTTGAGATCATCGGTGACAGCATGTTGCCAACGCCAACCGGTTCAATCATTGTTGGCCAGAAACTGGAGTCGCTGGAAGACATTAAACAAGATATGGCTTGCATTGTGGTCAGTCGCAACGAAGGAATTGTCTACAAGCGGCTTTCAAGAAATCCCAAAGCAAAGAGCAAAGTAACGCTTACCAGTGACAACCCTTCCTATCAGCCATATCAAGTCAATGCAGAGGATATTCTGGAAATGTGGCAGGCGCAAATCGTCATCACAAAGGTGGCACAACAGCAACGTTGGGATGTTGGGCAGTTGGCTAACCTGGTAACGAACCTTCAGGAGCAGGTAAGCACCATGAAAAAACGGATGAATTGATCTGTTCCCGTCAACACGGGGTCAAAACCCATTTATTAACACCCCGTTGATAAACTGCCCGGAAGGGGGATAGGTCATTCTATTATCTTTGACAGCCAGGATATTGTGCAATTAGGAAGGTTTTACAATTAAACGAGTGAAGCAGCATGTCTAAGCAAACGGAAAACAACATCTTTGAGTACAACGAAGATTCGATAAGGAGCCTGGATTGGAAGGAGCATATCCGTCTCCGTCCGGGGATGTACATTGGCAAGTTGGGTGATGGGAGTAGCCAGGACGATGGTATTTATGTCCTCCTGAAAGAGGTCATGGACAATTGCATCGATGAACACATGATGGGATATGGCAAGCACATTGAGCTTGTCCTGAACAGCAGGGAGGTGATGATCCGAGATTATGGACGTGGCATTCCCCTGGGGAAACTCGTGGATGTTGTCAGCAAAATCAATACCGGAGCAAAATACGACAGCAAGGTTTTTCAGAAAAGTGTTGGTTTGAATGGTGTGGGTACAAAGGCGGTAAATGCATTGAGTGAGTATTTCAAAGTGACCGCCTACCGTGATGGGAGAGAGCGGACAGCAGAGTTCAAAAGGGGTGAATTGGTCAAGGAGCACAAGGAGATTGCCTCCTCGGAATCCAATGGTACACAGGTTGTATTTGTTCCAGACGAAGGCATCTTTCGAAACTATCATTTCATCTCGGATTACATCGACAAGCAACTCTGGAATTATTGCTACCTGAATGCTGGCCTGGTCATCAACTACAACGGAAGGAAATTTGTGAGCAAAAACGGCCTGTTGGATTTGCTTCACCGCAATGCCAATGAGGATGAACTCCGATATCCTGTCATTCACCTAAAAGGGGAGGACATTGAGGTTGCACTTTCCCATAACAATGAATATGGCGAGGACATTTACAGTTTTGTCAATGGACAGTATACCACCCAGGGCGGAACCCATGTGGTTGCCTTCCGGGAAGCTTTTGTAAAAACAATCAGGGACTTTTTCAAAAAGGATTACGATACTTCTGACATCCGTCAAAGCATTGTAGCGGCCGTGGCCGTAAGGGTTCAAGAGCCCGTGTTTGAATCACAGACCAAGACCAAGCTCGGTTCCCAGTACATTGCAGAGGGCGGGCCATCCATGAAGAATTTCATGTTGGAATTCTTCTCAAGGGAACTCGACAATTATTTGCACAAGCACCCAGCTGTCGCAGAGGCAATGAAAAAACGCATTGAGCAAAGCGAGCGAGAGCGAAAGGAACTGGCGGGCATCAAAAAGTTGGCCAACGAACGCGCAAAAAAAGCCAATCTCCACAACAAGAAGTTAAGGGATTGCCGCATACACCTCAACGCAGAACCCCCAGCCAAAGGCAAGGAGGAATACATCGCGAAGCAATTGCTCAGTACCATTTTTATCACTGAGGGAGATTCTGCAAGTGGTTCCATTACCAAATCCCGTGATGTTGAAACACAGGCCGTTTTCAGTTTACGTGGTAAGCCATTGAATTCATTTGGTCTTACCAAAAAGGTTGTTTACGAGAATGAGGAATTCAACCTGCTTCAGCATGCCTTGAACATTGAAGATGGAATGGATGACTTGCGGTACAACAACATCATCATCGCCACAGATGCAGATGTCGATGGCATGCACATTCGATTGCTGCTGATGACTTTCTTCTTGCAGTTCTTTCCTGACCTGGTTCGGGATGGCCATGTGTATATCCTTGAAACTCCTTTGTTCAGGGTCCGCAACAAGCAGGAGACCATCTATTGCTACTCGGACATTGAAAAACAGGCGGCAATCCGCAAAATAGGGGCCAAGGCAGAGATCACAAGATTCAAGGGCCTTGGTGAAATTTCACCAGAAGAATTCAAACGTTTCATTGGTGCCGACATGAGGAAATCGCCAGTGATATTGGAATCCCAAATTCATATCCAGCAGTTGTTGGAATATTATATGGGGAAGAATACCCAGGAAAGACAGGATTTTATTGTTTCAAATCTTCGTGTCGAATTGGATGCGGTCGAGGATTCAATCTGATTGATCATGATACATGTAGTTTTTAATGAACCTGATGTAGCGGTAATTGAGCAGGCAATCGCATTGGATGAGTCCATGTCAGGACCTGTCATGTTGATCCGTGATGATTATGCTGTAGGCCCTTTGGTGAACATTTATTCTCCGGAAGGTGAGGCTGAAAGAAAGGAGTGGTGGAGAATGATTTTTTCAGGCAGTGACCGGGATGGTATTGTGGATGAAGGAAAAGTAAACGATGGTCAGGTTGTATTGGATATCCGGGAAGCACTTGCCAATGATGAAAACCAGGTCGTTTGGATCTGGGCTGCACAAAACAAACACGATGTATGTGGATATTATTGGTTGATCAGTCAACTCGCAGACCTTCAGGGCAAAATTGAAATCCTTTACCTGAACAACCTCCCCTTTATCAATGAAAAGGGAAATATATTTTACCCCGATTGGCTCAGTCAGATTCAGCCCAAGGAATTTCTGAAGGCAAAGAAACTTGCAAGGCCAGTTACTACCAGTGAATTTGAGGTGGATGCTGATGAATGGAATAAAATTTGTGCCGCAGGCCAAATGGTAAGGCTGCTGGAGGGAGGAAAGAAAATCATCCAAAAGGATGTGGATTATTATGATGGCGATCTGGTGAAATACATTGGTCCTGAAGCACAGAAAGCCAACAAGGTCATTCAAGCTTTTTTGACAAAAAACAAGGAAACAACAGGGGATGCATTTCTGCTATGGCGCTTGAAAGGCCTTGCAGAACAACCTGCATTTGAAGCCCAGGGCATTTTGAAGGGCATGAAGGATTTTGATATCAAAAAGAGGACTGCTGCAGAAGCTGCAGAATAAAAAGAGAACAATGTCGAAGGCAAAATTTGTAATAGATCATGACAATGACTCGGGCGTATCCGGACAATACAAAAGCTGGTTTCTGGATTATGCGTCCTATGTGATTCTTGAGCGTGCAGTTCCCGGTGTTGTGGACGGTCTCAAGCCGGTACAACGAAGAATCTTGCATTCCATGAAGGAAATGGACGATGGTCGATTGAACAAGGCGGCCAACATCATTGGTCAGACCATGCAATACCATCCGCACGGGGATGCCAGTATACAGGATGCGCTGGTCAATTTGGGTCAAAAGGATCTCCTTGTCGACACTCAGGGAAATTGGGGTGATGTCCGCACGGGGGACGATGCTGCAGCAGCCCGATACATTGAAGCCCGTTTGAGCAAATTTGCTTTGGATGTTGCTTTCAATGCCAAGACGACCCAGTGGCAACTGAGTTATGACGGAAGAAAAAAAGAACCCATTGACCTTCCCATGAAATTTCCGATGCTGTTGGCACAAGGTGCTGAGGGAATTGCAGTGGGATTGTCAACGAAAATTCTTCCGCACAATTTTATTGAACTTATTGAGGCTTCCATCAAATACTTGAAAGGGAAAAAGTTTGAACTCATTCCCGATTTTCAGACCGGAGGAATGATAGATGCAAGCAACTACAACGATGGCAAGCGTGGTGGAAGGATCCGTTGCCGGGCACATATTTTTGAAGTGGACAAGAAGTCATTGGTCATCAAGGATGTACCTTATGGTGTAACCACAACCCAGTTGATGGAATCCATTGTAAAGGCCAATGACCAGGGCAAGATCAAGATCAAAAAAGTGACCGATAACACTGCCGCAGAGGTGGAAATCATGGTGGAATTGGCTCCGGGTATTTCATCTGACATTACCATTGATGCATTGTATGCATTTACTGATTGTGAGGTAAGCATTGCTCCCAACGCCTGCGTAATTGTTGATCAGAAACCTTTGTTTCTGTCTGTCACTGAACTCCTGAGGATATCTGCAGACAATACAAGGGATCTCCTGAAAGCAGAGTTGGAAATCAGGCTTTCCGAACTTTCAGAAAAATGGCATTTCACTTCATTGGAGAGAATATTTTTTGAGGAAAAGATTTACAAGGAGCTTGAAAAAAAGCATGAGGATTGGGAAAAGGTATTGGTAGCCATCCAAAAAGGGTTTGATCCCTTCAAGAAGCTGTTCAAAAGGGATATTACCAGAGAAGACATTGTAAAACTAACTGAAAAGCCCGTCAGGCGTATTTACAAGTTGGACATTGATGAATTGAACATGCAAATCAAGGGGATTGAAGACGAGATCAAACAGGTGAACCATCACCTTGAAAAACTTACTGATTATGCTGTTGCCTATTACCAGGGGCTTTTGGAGAAGTACGGCAAAGGGAGGGAGCGAAAGACAGAGATCAAGCCTTTTGATGTTATACAGGCAAGGCACGTGGCCATTGCCAATGTGCGCCTTTATTTGAACCGTGCAGAAGGATTCATCGGAACGAGCTTGAAAAAGGATGAATTTGTTACCGAATGTTCTGATCTCGACGATATCATCGTGTTTACACGAAGGGGAATCATGAAAGTGGTAAAGGTGGATGACAAGGTATATATTGGAAAGGATATCATCTATGCTGCCATTTTCCAAAAAAATGATGAACGGACCACCTACAACATGATCTACACAGACGGGGCAACAGGAATTTCTTATGCCAAACGGTTTAATGTGACTGGTGTAACCCGTGACAAAGAATATGACCTCACAAAGGGCAGTGAAAAGTCCAAACTGAATTACTTCACTGCCAATGCTAATGGAGAAGCGGAATCGGTCTCCATTGCATTGAGTCCCAATTGCAGCGCAAGGAACAAGCAATTGGATTTTTATTTTGAGACATTGGACATCAAGGGCAGAAGCTCTGTCGGCAACCAGGTTACAAAATATCCAATCAAGAGCGTGAAACTCAAGGAGGCTGGCAAGTCAACATTGGGTGGCAGGGAGATATGGTTTGATGATGTGTTTGGACGCCTGAATGTCGACGGCAAGGGAAGGTTGTTGGGAAGTTTTCAGCCTGATGACCTCTTGTTGGCAGTATTCAGGCAGGGCTACTATGAACTTGTGAACATTGAGCTAACCCAACGGTTTGATGTCGACCAGTTGCTCAAAATTGAAAAATTTGATTCCAGGAAAATCGTCACTGCCATCTACCTTGACCATGAAAAGCTGCAATTCAATGTGAAGCGTTTCAAAATTGAAACAACTACCCTGAATAACAAATTCCAGTTTATGAGGGAGGCGGAAGGGAACCGTGTTGAGGCCGTTTCAACTGAGTTGAGCCCGGTAGTCATCATCAGGTCCGGAAAGGGAGCACAACTGAAGGAATCAAGGGTTCGTGTGGCAGATTTTGTTGAAGTGATGGGATGGAAGGCCGTCGGAAACAAGCTGACGGACTTTACCAAGAGTACTGAAATTGAGTGGTTGGATACGGAAGGTAACAAGCAAACTGCATTGTTTTGATACCAATTTACAGCTTAAGGGGCCTTGGGTCGTCCAAATGCAACGGATGGCATATATTTGTGATTCGAACAACAACCGTTACCAATGCCTCTTAAAAGAGAAGAAGATTTCAACGCACAGCTATCCGGATCAATGTCGGAACAGGAAACCAGTTCCAACAGTTGGTTCAAAAGGCGAAAGAAAGGCATCAATACCTCTACTGCTGAAAAAAAGGAAGCGCCAGATGGTCTTTGGACAAAGTGCCCAGCGTGCAAGTATACCAGCACCAGCGTAGAATTGAAAGAAAATCTCTCTGTATGTCCGCACTGCCAGTATCATCACAGGATTGGTAGCGCTGAGTATTTTGATATACTTTTTGATGATCAGCATTATGAGGAAATGTTTGCTGAGGTCCGTTCCATTGATTTTTTGGGATTCAATGATTTGAAACCCTACAAGAAGCGCCTCAATGAAGCCTATGAAAAAACGGGTCTGCATGATTCCATTACTGCCGCCCACGGAAAAGTAAATGGCCATGACCTTGTGGTCTGTTGCATGGATTTTAATTTCATAGGAGGTTCACTTGGCAGTGTAATGGGAGAAAAAATTGCCCGTTCTGCAGATTACTGCTTGAAACGCAGGATACCTTTCATGATCATCAGCAAAAGTGGTGGAGCAAGAATGATGGAGAGTGCATTTTCCCTTATGCAACTCCCCAAAACAATAGGTAAACTCAGCAGACTTGCAGTAGCAGGCATTCCATACATTTCCTTGTGTACAGATCCAACCTACGGAGGCACGACTGCATCATTTGCCATGGTAGGGGATATCAATATTGGTGAGCCCAAGGCCATGATTGGTTTTGCGGGTCCACGCGTCATCAAGGAAACCATCAAGCGCGATCTACCAGAGGGGTTTCAGACCGCTGAATTTGTGATGGACCATGGGTTTCTCGACATGATTGTAGCCCGCAAGGAGCTTAAGGAACGCATATCCACTTTGCTCGGTCTCTTCGCCAATTAAATTTGTTTTTAAAAAGAATTGCGTGCGCTCAACCAACAATGGAACTGAGAAACAAATCCGCCACTTTCGAGTATTTCATCGAAGACAAGTTCGATGCGGGGATGGTTTTGACAGGAACAGAAGTGAAAGCAATACGCGATGGGCGTGTCAGTTTCAGCGACAGTTATTGCCTGATTGACCATGGTGAATTGTACGTAAAAGGGCTCCATATTTCGCATTATGAGTTTGGTAGTTATGCAAATCATCCCCCAGTTCGCGATAGGAAATTGCTCTTGAAAAAAAAGGAGATTACACGCATCATCCAAAAAATGAAGGACAAGGGGTTCACCATCATTCCCCTGAAAATCTATTTTAATGAACGCGGTTATGCCAAGATGCAGATTGGATTGGCAAAAGGCAAAAAATTGCATGACAAGCGCGAGTCTGTAAAGCAACGTGAGTCAGAGCGGGAAATCAAAAGATATTTGGGTTGAAAAATCAATCATTTGCCCCACATTATTTATCCGTTTTTGTCAATTTTTTGGAATTATTGAAGTTTTTCATCAAATTTGTTCAAATGAAAAGAAATTATACAATCAATGGTTGGCATGCTGTCTCAGACGAGGGGTAGTCACTTGATGTATATTCATATAACCAAGGCCCCGATTTTTCGGGGCTTTTATTTTTAAATCAATCACTGCATGGAAAAAATGAACAAGGTTGGGTTAAAGACGACATTTCGCAAAATGGCGGCTGATCTCTACACTCCTGTTGGAATTTACCTGCGACTGCGGGACAAGTTTCGGGATACCATTTTGTTGGAAAGTACCGATCACCATACTTCTGAAAACAGTTTTTCCTTCATTGCCATCAATGCCATTGGTGGGATTGAAATCACTGCGACCAATCTTGTTGAGTTCAAGTATCCTGGTGACCTGCCAAAGCAGATTTCGTTGGATGAAAATGCAGTTCCTGATCTTGTTTGGAACTACATGCAAGGATATGAGGTTGAGGCAGGTGTGAAGGAGCTCAAGTTTGCACAAGGGCTGTATGGATACACCGCATATGACGCCATCCCATTTTTTGAAACCATCCGGTTCAAAGACAAGCCCTATGCCGCAGACAAAGCCGGGAAAATGGCACCCGATCATTTGACCGATGCCATACCCATTATGCGCTACAGGTTATATCAATATGTCATCGCCATAGATCATTTTAAGGATGAGCTGTATCTGTTGGAGAATCATATTGCTGGTGTAGATGGAGACAAGCAGTTGATTGAAAATATCATCTGTGGAAGGGATTTGCCCTTGTTCCCTTTTGAATCTTCCGGTGAAGAAAGATCCAATCTGACCGATGAGGAATACATTGATATTGTCAAAAAAGGAATATCACATTGTTACCGGGGAGATGTTTTTCAAATCGTTTTGAGCAGGCGCTTTGAACAGTCATTCAAGGGAGATGAATTCAATGTTTACAGGGCCTTGCGCATGATCAATCCCTCGCCCTATCTTTTCTTTTTTGATTATGGTGAATACAGGCTGATGGGATCCTCTCCTGAAAGCCAGCTGATCATCGCCAACGGGCAGGCGGTTGTTCATCCCATTGCTGGAACGTTTAAAAGAACGGGAGACGACGCAACTGACCGAAAAGAGGCCGAACGGCTTTTACAAGATCCCAAGGAAAATGCGGAACATGTAATGTTGGTTGACCTTGCAAGAAATGACCTCGGCAGGGTTTGCGATCATGTCAAGGTGGCCCATTACAGACAGGTCAAGTATTATTCCCATGTCATCCATTTGGTCAGTGAGGTGGTGGCGTCAACCAGAAAGGATGCCAATCCATTCTTGTTGATGGCAAAAACATTTCCTGCTGGAACCCTGAGTGGTGCGCCCAAATTCAGGGCCATGCAATTGATTGATGAATATGAAACGACAAAACGTTCTTTTTATGGTGGGGCCATTGGGTTCACCGGATTTGATGGGTCTTGCAACCAGGCCATCCTCATCAGGAGTTTCTTGAGTCGCAACAATACACTCTACTATCAGGCGGGTGCTGGCATTGTAGCTTCAAGTGTTCCAGAAAGCGAGTTGCAGGAAGTGAACAACAAGTTGGGCGCATTGAAGAAAGCAGTGTTGTTCGCCAATGAGATTAACAAAAAATAAAATCAATCAAATCCCTTGAAACGACTACTGGTACTGGACAATTACGATTCATTCACGTACAATCTTGTACAACTGGCCATTGAAATACTGGGTGAGGAAATTGACGTATTCCGCAACGACCAAATATCCATTGAAGCAGCAGGCCAGTATGAAAAGATATTGCTTTCACCCGGCCCAGGTATTCCGGAAGAGGCTGGCATTTTACTCCCATTAATAAAGACCTATGCACCTACCCATTCCCTGTTTGGGGTTTGTCTTGGTCAACAAGCGATTGGTCAGGCGTTTGGCGGACAATTGGTCAACCTCTCCACTGTGTTTCATGGCGTTGCGACACCTGTTCATCTGTTGCCCGATACCCATCCATCTGCCTTTGGAAATGATTGGTTCAATGGTTTGGAGCCTACACTTGAAGTGGGCAGATACCACAGTTGGGTTGTACAACAAGAAAATTTTCCCGAAGTACTTGAGGTTACCTCTATCGATGAAAATGGCATGGTCATGTCGCTGCGCCACAGGAATTTCGACGTGCAGGGTGTTCAATTCCATCCTGAAAGTGTTTTGACACCCAAAGGAAAAAAAATGCTTGAAAACTGGCTCCTCAGCAGGCCATAACATAAAAAATTCATGGATGAAACAGACACTGAATTATCTTTTTGAACACAAGACATTGTCAAGAGACAATGCCAAGTCTATTTTGCTGGACCTGGGCCGGGGCGCATACAATGAACACGAGCTGAGTGCATTCATGACCGTTTATCTTATGCGAACCATCACCATCGAGGAACTCATGGGCTTCAGGGATGCATTGCTGGAACTCTGTGTTCCAGTTGATTTTGAAGACCGAAAACTGATGGATATCGTTGGAACAGGTGGGGACGGAAAGAATACCTTCAACATTTCTACCTTGTCCTGCTTCATTGTAGCCGGTGCCGGGCAGGCTGTAGCCAAACACGGCAGCTATGGTGCGAGTTCCATCAGCGGGGCATCCAACCTCATGGAATCTCTTGGATACCGGTTCAAGAACGACCAAGGTCAGCTGCGCAAAGAACTTGATAAGACCAACATGTGTTTCCTTCATGCCCCGGTATTTCACCCTGCATTGAAGGCGGTGGGACCCATCCGAAAAAACCTGCGGGTAAGGACTTTCTTTAACATGCTTGGGCCAATGGTAAACCCTTCCAATCCTGCCTTTCAGATGGTAGGGGTTTACAACTTAGAGATTGCGAGGATTTACAATTACTTGCTTCAGGGTCAACAACGTAATTTTTCAATTGTCCATTCCCTTGATGGTTACGATGAGATTTCACTTACATCGGATGTGAAAGTAATCACTGAAGATGGTGAAAAAATATTTACACCTGAGCAGCTTGGAGGTATGCAGATTGATGGAAATGAAATCTGGGGAGGTGACACAGTTGAAGATGCTGCTGCAATTTTCATGCGCATTCTCAAGGGTGAGGGCACGGTGGCGCAAAATGCTGTTGTAACTGCCAATGCTGCCATGGCATTGTTCATGACGCCCGGTTATTCTGATTATCCAACCGCATTTGCTGCAGCAAAGGAAAGCCTTGAAAGTGGAAAGGCATTGCAAACCCTGCAGTCACTGATTGCAATACAATCCTGAACCCGATGAATATTTTAGATACCATTGTTGCAAGAAAAAAAGTGGAAGTTGCCCAGAGGAAGCAAATGATGGGCCTGTCTGAAATACAAGACATTCCTCAATATTCCCGTCAGCCCATTTCCTTGGTGAAATGCTTGTCTTTGCCTGGTGCATCTGGAATCATAGCCGAATTCAAACGCAAGTCGCCATCCAAAGGCATCATCAATGACAGCGTGGATCCTGTAGACGTGGTAAAAGCCTACCAGAATGCAGGAGCGTCGGCCATTTCAATACTCACCGACGAATACTTTTTCGGTGGTGCTGACCTCGACCTTGAAAGGGCAAGGCCTTTTTTGGATATTCCCATCCTGAGAAAGGATTTCATGGTAGATGAATACCAGGTGCATGAAGCAAAGGCATTGGGTGCTGACATGATATTGCTGATTGCAGCCTGTCTGAGCCCTGAAGAGGTGGTTCGGTTTTCAACATTGTCCAGGTCCTTGGGGATGGAAGTACTGCTTGAACTGCATGACGAGGATGAGCTGTCCCATGTTTGTGAGACGGTTGATCTGGTGGGCATCAACAACCGCAGCCTCAAAACCTTCGATGTGAACATCGAAAGGAGTTTGAAGATGGCCGCCCAACTTCCCAAAGGAAAGTTGAAAGTGGCTGAAAGTGGTATCGATGACCCTGCACAGGTCAAGTTGTTCCGTGAAAATGGATACAATGCTTTTTTGATTGGAGAAAATTTCATGAAAACAAATGAGCCGGGTGTGGCGTTAAGTTCTTTCATAAAAGAAATACAATTGTTGGGATGAGACTAAAGGTATGTGGCATGACTAGTATTTTACAGCTGAAGGAACTCGAGTCCATCGGTATCGATTTTGCAGGGTTGATATTCTATCCACAGTCACCGAGGTATGCTACAAAAGCCGGGCTGACTCCCGATTTGGTCAAAAAGGAAAATTTACGCATCAACAGGGTAGGGGTATTTGTGAACGAGGAGGCGGATACCGTTTTGAGAACGGTGGACAAATGGAAATTGGATATGGTGCAATTGCATGGTGATGAGTCTCCAAGCTATTGTGAACGCATCTCGCAACATATAAATACCATCAAGGCGTTCAGGGTTGGTGAAAATGAAAATATACCCTATAAAACTTTTTCCTTCAACGATGCTGTTGATTTGTATCTTTTCGATACGATGGGAAAGCAATATGGTGGAACCGGTGAACAATTCAAGTGGGATTTGCTCAGCCATGCACCCGTCCCCAAGCCCTATTTTCTCAGTGGTGGAATAGGACCAGATGATATTGATCGGTTGACAGCATTTTCCAACAATGGGCAAAAGCTCTTTGCGGTTGATGTCAACAGCAAATTTGAATCAGCACCGGGAATAAAGGATATGGAAAAAGTGGCCAATTTTTTTAACGCTATTAAAATGATTAACTGACATGATAACAAGTTTTTCAAAACCAACAGAGCAAGGATATTATGGCGATTTTGGTGGGGCATACATACCCGAAATGTTGTTTCAAAATGTAGAGCATCTTCGTGAAAATTATCTATCCATTTCCAACGATCCTCTTTTTCAACTTGA
This sequence comes from Chitinophagales bacterium, assembly GCA_030832085.1. GTDB lineage: Bacteria > Bacteroidota > Bacteroidia > Chitinophagales > Chitinophagaceae > Pollutibacter. The sequence goes on from JAURJU010000076.1 coordinate 41,678, forward strand.
GTTCAATGCATTGTTGAAAGATTATGTCGGAAGACCTACGCCACTTTTTTTGGCAGAAAGGTTGAGTGATCAATTTGGCTCCACCATCTACCTCAAACGGGAAGACCTTTGTCATACCGGTGCACACAAGATCAACAACACCATCGGTCAGATTCTTCTTGCCCAACGCCTCGGCAAAAAGCGAATCATTGCAGAGACAGGTGCAGGTCAGCATGGGGTTGCCACCGCCACCGTATGTGCCTTGAAAGGAATTGAATGCATTGTATATATGGGCGAAAAAGACATCCAGCGCCAGGCGCCCAATGTAGCAAGGATGAAAATGCTGGGGGCAAAAGTGATTCCGGCCACCAGTGGTAGCAAGACCCTCAAGGATGCCACCAACGAAGCCATCCGCGATTGGATCAACAATCCAACAGACACCCACTATATCATCGGATCGGTTGTTGGTCCTCATCCATATCCCGACATGGTGTCCAGGTTTCAAGCTGTGATCAGCAAGGAAATGCGTGCTCAACTGTTGGAGAAAACAGGATCTGAGTTGCCAAAACGCGTCATAGCCTGTGTCGGTGGTGGAAGCAATGCTGCAGGTGCCTTTTATCATTTTTTGGACGAACCCAAGGTTGATATTGTTGCAGTGGAAGCTGCAGGACATGGCGTGAACACGGGAATGAGTGCAGCCACTACACAGCTGGGTGTTCCAGGAATCCTGCATGGCAGCAAAAGCATCGTGATGCAAACAGCCGATGGCCAGGTTGTAGAACCACACAGCATTTCAGCAGGGTTGGATTATCCAGGTATCGGTCCCATGCATGCAAATCTTTATGCCAGCGGTCGCGCCATTTTCATGAGTGCAACAGATGAGGAAGCCCTGAAATGGGCCTTTGAAATTTCGCGCGTGGAAGGCATTATACCTGCCCTGGAAACTGCCCATGCCTTTGCAGTCTTGAGCAAATTGGGGATGAAAAAAGATGAGGTTTCAGTGATTTGCCTCAGTGGCCGTGGGGACAAAGATTTGGGCACCTACATGAACGCAATGAACGAACAATAAAAGGGAAGGACATGAGCAGAATAAAAGAGTTGTTTGCAATGAAATCAAAGGGTGTGTTGAACGTGTATTTTACAGCAGGTTATCCAACCCTCACCAGTACGTTGGAAATCATGCAGTCTTTGCAACATGCAGGGGTTGATTTGATTGAATTGGGAATGCCCTACAGTGATCCCTTGGCTGATGGGCCTGTAATCCAGGAAAGCAGTCTTGCAGCCCTTGAGAATGGGATGACCATTGCCAAACTTTTTGAGCAATTGAAAGGGTTCAGAGAGAAGATCCATGTTCCCGTGGTATTGATGGGGTACATGAACCCTGTTTTGCAGTATGGCTTTGAAAAGTTTTGCTCTGATGCAGCTGCGGCGGGCATAGATGGCCTCATCCTTCCAGACCTTCCTGCGCTTGAATTTGAGCAATCATATGGCCAGGTTGTAAGGCATCATGGTTTGGATTTTGTGTTCCTGGTTACACCGGAAACCAGCGAGGAAAGGGTGAGGAAACTCGACGCACTCAGCACTGGTTTTCTGTATGCCGTTTCGTCTTCGTCCACAACTGGAAAGGAAAAGAATTTTGATCATGTCATTGCCTATCTCAAAAGGTTGCAATCTTATGGACTCTCCAATCCTGTATTGGTGGGCTTTGGCATCAAGGACAAGGAAACATTTGAAACTGTTGCGCCATATGCCAATGGTGCCATCATTGGTTCCGCTTTTATAAAGGCCCTGACACCGGAAAAGAGTCCTGCAGCTTCAACAACATCTTTCATCAATGCCGTACTCAATTGATGTCCATGAAAACTGTGGTGATCAAATACAATGCTGGAAATGTGCGGTCGGTTCAATTCGCTTTGGAGCGATTGGGTGTTGAGCCCTTGCTGACAGACGATCCTGTGGAAATATTGTCTGCTGACAGGATCATTTTTCCCGGGGTTGGCGAAGCCAGTTCTGCAATGGCTTACCTCAAACAGCGTGGTTTGGACAAGACCATTTTGGAAGCAAAACAACCTTTTCTGGGCATTTGCCTGGGCATGCAACTCATGTGCGCGCATTCCGAAGAAAATGACACTTCTTGTTTAGGCGTTTTTCAGGAAAAGGTAAAGCGATTTGTAGCAGACGGATCTGTACAAAAAATTCCACAGATCGGATGGAATACCATCCACGGGTTGAAGTCCAACCTGTTCAAGGATGTTCCCGAAAATAGTCACTGTTATTTTGTACACAGCTATTGTGCTCAGCTGGGTCAACATACCATCGCTACTGCAGATTATTGTGGGCTGTTCAGTGCTGCCTTGCAAACAAAAAATTATTACGGCGTTCAATTTCACCCTGAAAAAAGTGCAAGATTGGGGGCAACCATCATTGAAAACTTTTTAAACATCGTCTGACGGATGCAAATTATCCCTGCCATAGATATCATTGATGGTAAATGCGTTCGGCTTACGGAGGGCGATTACCTGCAGAAAACTGAATATTCAGCATCCCCCCTGGAGATGGCGAAAATATATGAGGACAATGGCATCAGCCGACTCCATTTGGTGGATCTGGATGGTGCAAGGTCGGGAAAGGTAATCAATTGGAAAGTTGCAGAACAAATTTCAAGCCATACCAACCTTGTTGTCGACTTTGGTGGTGGGGTGAAGACCCGCAAGGAAGTTGAGCGTATCATCGATATGGGAATTGCTTATGTAACAGTGGGCAGCGTTGCAGCAAAACAACCAGATATCTTCAAGGAATGGATCGATAATTTTGGACCATCCCGCTTTATGTTGGGTGCCGACGTAAAGGATGAAATGATCATGGTAAACGGCTGGTTTGAAGCATCATCCATCAGATTGCTGCCCTTCATCGCATCTTACATGGAGATGGGCATCAGGAATGTTTTTTGTACAGACATCAGCAAAGACGGACGCTTGGAAGGGCCATCCACTGCTTTGTACACCAAGATCAAACTGCAGTTCCCAGATCTTTTTCTCATTGCCAGTGGCGGCGTTGCCAAGATGGATGACCTGTTCGACCTCTCAGCCGCAGGATGCGATGCTGCCATTGTTGGAAAAGCCATTTACGAGAATAGGATATCAATTGAAGCATTGAAAACATTTATACAATCAACACCACATTGAATGCTCACCAAGCGCATCATACCCTGTCTCGACATCAAAGATGGCCGTACTGTAAAAGGCACAAATTTCGTTGACCTGCGCGATGCAGGAGACCCCGTTGAGTTGGCTGCGCTATATGCAGAAAAAGGAGCAGATGAACTGGTGTTTCTCGACATCACGGCAACGAACGAAAAGAGAAAGACTTTGGCTGCTCTTGTAGACAGGATTGCACACAGAATCAATATTCCATTCACTGTGGGAGGTGGCATTTCCTCAGTTGAGGATGTCAGGGTGCTATTGGACAGTGGGGCAGACAAGATCTCAGTCAATACTTCTGCGTTCAAAGATCCCGAATTGATCAACCGGCTTTCAGCTGAGTTTGGAAGCCAATGCATTGTGCTGGCCATTGATGCCAAAAAAGGGGAGGACGGGGAATGGTATGTTTACTTGAATGGTGGGCGGTTGGCAACAGAAAAAAAATGCCTGGATTGGGCGATAGAAGCAGTGCAAAGGGGTGCAGGTGAAATCCTGTTGACATCGATGGACCATGATGGAACAAAGGCCGGATTTGCCAAGGAGATCACAGGTCTGGTTTCCCGATCAGTGAACGTGCCTGTTATTGCATCCGGCGGAGGTGGGACCCCCATCCACTTTTACGATATTTTGGACAGACATGCGGATGCAGCCCTTGCTGCCAGCATTTTTCACTTCGGTGAAATATCCATTCCCGAACTCAAGGCATTCCTTAAACAAAAGGGAATTCCGGTCAGATGACCGGTATATTGATTAATTTTGCAATGAAATGGAGTTGAACATGGATTTTAAGAAATTTTCTGATGGACTCATGCCTGCCATCATACAGGACCTGAATACCGGGAAAGTATTGATGCTGGGGTACATGAACCTTGACGCCTTCAATGAAACCATGACAACCGGAAAAATTACATTTTTCAGCCGCTCCAAAAACCGTCTTTGGACCAAGGGTGAAGAAAGCGGAAACTTTCTTTACCTGAAATCTTACGCCCTGGATTGTGACCAGGACGCATTGCTTTTCAAGGTATCACCTGTTGGTCCTGTCTGCCATACCGGCGCAGACACCTGCTGGAATGAGGTAAATGCCTCTGATGATTTCCTTCAGCACCTGGAATCCATCATCGACCTCCGAAAAAGCAGTGACGATGAGAATTCTTACGTACGGTCACTCTTCAAAAAGGGAATCAATAAAATTGCACAGAAAGTGGGAGAGGAAGCAGTTGAAGTCATTATCGAAGCAAAGGACAACGACGATGACAAGTTTCTCAATGAATCAGCAGACCTGCTTTTTCACTATTTGCTTTTGCTTAACAGCAAAGGCTTTAATTTAGACAATATAAAAGACATTCTCAAGCAACGCCATCAACAATGAAAAAAATCATCATCATACTGCTGACCCTTCCTGCTCTTGTTTTTGCCCAAGAAGGAAACTATTCCATCAAGGGAATGTTCAAGGGCATGCCTGATAAAACTGAACTTGTATTGAAGAATGAGGAAGTCAGTCCAGAACCACTGGCCACCTTTGTTTCAAAGGGAGAGCAGTTTCAAGTTGCTGGAAAGCTAAAGGAACCAGGTCTCTACCAGCTTTCTGCAAAAAATGGGCAACAGAAAATGTTCATATTTCTAGACGCCTCTAACGTAAACATTGTTGGTGATTTTGCCGTAATGCAAAATGCTACACTTACCGGATCCAAGACCCACGATGATTTCATCGCTTTCAATAATACATTCAATCCACTGTTTGCCAAGCTTTCATCATTTGCACAACAGCTCAACCAGGGCGCAAAGGATGAGAACAATGCCATCAAAAAGGGATATGCCGATGTGGTTGCAGAAGTAAACGTCCAGGCGGAAAAATTTGTTAGCACCCACACCAATTCTCCGGTATCTCCCTTTTTATTGCTGGTGCTGATGCAGCTCAATGATGACCCGAACATCATGGAAGCAAGGCTTGCCAAAATTACACCTGCAGCAAAAGACAATTATTTTGGAAGGACAGCCAGCAAGGTGGTTGCAGATGCCAGGTTCGGGTCCATCGGCAGTCCTGCTCCCGACTTCACACAGCAAGACGTTGATGGAAAGGATGTCAAACTCTCCTCATTCAAGGGTAAATATGTGTTGATAGATTTTTGGGCCAGCTGGTGTGGTCCTTGCCGCCAGGAAAATCCCAACGTAGTCAACGCATTCAACAAGTTCAAGGCAAAAAATTTCACCGTTTTGGGGGTTTCACTCGACAGGGCAAGAGACAAGTGGCTGGAAGCGATCAAAGCCGATAACCTGGCATGGACACAGGTCAGTGACCTGAAATTCTGGAGCAATGCTGTTGCGGTTCAATATAAAATCCAGAGCATTCCACAGAACTATCTGGTGGATCCGAATGGTATAATCATCGCTAAAAATCTACGTGGTGAGGAACTGCAATCAAGGCTGGCTTCCCTCTTGAAATAGGTATTTAAAAATACACATCCTCAATCAGGAAAAAACTTGGTTTGTCGCTTTCGTCAAGGCTGATGGAAAGGATATCATACCTGACCCATTTATGTCCCCTGTTGAGCATGATGTATGCGCTGCCGGCCGAAATAAAGTACCTCATTTTGTTCCTGTCTACCAGTCGCTCTGGATGTCCAAAAATGCTGCTTCTTCTTGTTTTTACCTCAAAAAAATGAAGGCGTCCCTCCTTTGTTGCCACAAGGTCAATTTCCCAGTGTCCATACCGCCAGTTTTGTGCCCTGATCTCGTATCCGTTTTCTTCTGCCCAATTGCGTGCCAACTGCTCTCCCAATCTCCCTGTCTCATTGTGTCTTGCCATAAAGCTTGATTGATTTAACTTTGAATGCACAAAGGTTAATCCAACTTCAAAATTCTCTCAGTAACCAATACAATCAATGGGATATGCACAGCTTAAATGGTAGAATTCAACCATATTCCTGGGGTGGAAATACATTTATTCCATCGCTTTTTCAGATGCCGGCTGCCAACCAACCTGCGGCAGAATATTGGTTGGGCATACATGGCGGAGGCCCGTCCCAGGTGTTGCTTGGGCAAGGTGCACACACCAGTTTGCAGGCCTTGATCGGTTCAGACAAGACCAGGTACCTGGGTAAAGCCGTGAACACACGTTTTGGAAACCTTCCTTTTTTGCTGAAGATCCTTGATGTGAAAGATATGCTGTCGATTCAGGTACATCCCAACAAGCACGCAGCAGAGGAAGGATTCAAGAAAGAGAATGCATTGGCAATACCACTGACGGCTTCTAACCGAAATTATAAGGATGACAACCACAAGCCTGAGATGATGGTAGCGCTCAGTGATTTCTGGTTGCTGCATGGGTTCTCTCCTGCCATTGCAAGTCATCTTGAGATGTACGAAATATTAAAACCCTTTTCCCAAACATTCTATCAGGGGGGCATTAAAGGGCTATACAAGGAACTCATGGAGCTGCCACAAGACCATGTGGATGCCCTTCTGGCTCCACATGCAAAGAACATCATCCCAGCCTATGAAAAGGGACTTTTGCCCAAGACATCGCCTGATTTTTGGGCAGCGAGGGCAATAAAAACCTTTTGTGTTGATGGTCATTACGACAGGGGGATTTTTTCAATCTATCTTTTCAACATCCTCAATCTTAAACCCGGAGAAGGTATTTTTCAAGGCGCAGGTTTGCCCCATGCCTACCTGGAAGGCCAGAACATTGAGTTGATGTCCAATTCAGACAATGTGTTGCGTGCGGGGTTGACCCCGAAGTACGTGGACATACAGGAGTTGCTGGCGAATACCGAATTTGTTGTGACAAATCCTGCAATAATTCACGGATCTTTAAACAAAGGCATCCAACATTACCCTTGCCCGATAGAGGATTTTGAATTGACTGGGTATTTTTTGCGCCCCGGAGAAACGGTGGTATTGAATGTCCAATCGCCCAGTATTTTTCTGATGCTCAATGGAAAGGTCCACTGGAAAGGCAGTACCGATAAGCTGCTTGGCGGAGCAGATGCTTTTTTTTCAGCGCCTGGTGAACAGCTGATTGCAGAAGCTTTGGAGGAAACCAGCTTGTTTTGGGCTGCTGTTCCCCTTTGATTTCCTCCGCTATACACATCATGAGGATAACTGTATGGGCATTTTCTTTAACAGCAATATTAATTCATTAATTTTGTTAAAATTGATTCCATGAAAGTTTCGAAATACACCTTGTTTTCATTTCTCATGTTGGTGGTTGTAGCCGCTGCATACCGCGCGATACCTGGACGACCATGGGGATTTGCTCCTCAGTTTGCCATGGCAATTTTTGGAGGATCTGTTATCAAGGACAAGAAACTAGCTTTTTTGTTGCCACTGTTGTCATTGTTGATTTCTGATGTTTTTTATGAGATTCTTTATATCAACGGAATTTTCGATATCAAGGGATTTTACTCCGGCATGTGGATGAACTATCTGTTGTTTGGCGCTTTGACCATTGTTGGATTTTTCATCAATGCGGAGAAGCCAATCTCCATTGCAAAAGGGGCTGTCGCTGCACCTACCATTTTCTTTTTTGCATCCAACTTTGTGACATGGTTGGGAAATGGAGGTTACAGCAGGCCTAAAACCATAACAGGTTTATCACAGACCTTGATTGATGGAATTCCCTTTTATACCAATAGCCTTATAGCCACTTTCGTTTTTGGAACTGTACTTTTTGGGGGATTTTATCTGCTTGGTAAATCGGCATTGGGCCGGCAGGCAGCCTAACCTTCATATCCCAAATCTTCAACGAGATTTCCTCCATCTGCAGCTGCTGTAGCCAGCTCATCACAGCGCTGGTTGTATGGGTTGGAAGCGTGTCCTTTAACCCAGATGAATTTTATGGTATGTTGTCTTGAAATCTTGTAATACCGCCTCCAAAGATCGCTGTTCTTTTTCCCCCCTTTGAAGTCACTTGCCATCCATTTGTCAAGCCAACGCTCCATCACCGCTTGCACCACGTATTTGCTGTCTGAATACACTTCAATATTCAGTCCAGTCCGGTTGAGCGCCTCCAGTGCTGCTATTACAGACATCAGCTCCATTCTGTTGTTGGTGGTATGCCTGTATCCTTTGGACAGCTCCTTGCTTTTGCCACCCCATATCAGGATAGCGCCATAACCGCCTCTACCGGGATTTCCCCTGGCGGAGCCATCTGTATAAATAGTGAGTCCGTTTGCGTTAATCATTTATTGAACAACCGTAACCTTGATGGTATTGGTAGGGAGGTGCAGCTCAATGGGCGTACTACCTGTATTGACCACCACTTCACCTTCCCTGATGAAGCCCCTTTCTTTTAGAATCTTGATCTGGTCTGCAATGATTTCGTCCAGGCTCACTTCTTCGTCATAAAAGAATGCCCTGATTCCCCAACTCAGGCTCAGCTGGTTGACCAACGATCTTTCTTTTGTGAAGATGTAAAGGTTCGATTTTGGACGAAAACAACTCAGCATAAAAGCGGTATATCCAGTTTGGGTCATACCAATCAACGCATCCGCATTTGTGTTTTGAGAAAGTTTACATGCCGTCAGGCATACTGCATCACTGATGAATGTTGGTGAATGGGGAAGGGGTTTGATGTCTTCGTCCCTGTTGTACCGGTATTCTGATTTTTCCGCTTCAATGATAATTTTGCGCATGGTTTCCACTACCAAGGCAGGGTGCATGCCTGTTGCAGTTTCACCGCTGAGCATCACTGCATCGGCGCCTTCCAGCACGGCATTCGCCACGTCAGTGCTTTCACTCCTGTTGGGTTTGACCCGATCAATCATGCTTTCCATCATTTGCGTGGCAACGATAACTGGTTTACCCCTGTGAAGACATTTTCTGATGATCTGCCTTTGGATCAAAGGAACCTTTTCGATGGGAACCTCCACTCCGAGGTCGCCGCGCGCGACCATGATGCCATCAGATTCCAGGATGATTTCCCTGAGGTTTTCCAATGCTTCAGGCATTTCAATCTTGGAAATTACCTTTAGTTTACTTTTGTTGTCACGAAGTATTTTTTTAATGCCAACAATGTCTTCTACTTTCCTGACGAAAGAAAGTGCCACCCAGTCAAGGTTTTCCCTGATGATAAAATCCAGGTCCATCAAATCTTTCTCTGTCAGTGCGGGCAGTGAAATCTTGGTGTCCGGTAGGTTCAGCCCTTTCTTTGAAGAAATGATGCCACCAAGTTTAACCCTGACTTTTACATCACCATTGCCCATGATTTCCTTTACGACCACCTCAATTTTTCCATCGTCAATCATGATGGTATTTCCAACCAATACATCACCTGCGAGATTGGGGTAGGAGACATATATTTTCTCCATGGTTCCCACCATTTTTTCATTGGTGAAAGTCAGGACATCGCCTTCTTTTACATGGAGTGCATTGTTTTCAATTTCACCTACCCTAAGCTTAGGTCCCTGGAGGTCGCCTAAAATGGCAATGTTATATGGTTCTGTGGCACTGATTTTTCTTATGCTGTCAATGATTCTTTTCTTGTCTTCATGAGCACCGTGTGAAAAATTCAGCCTAAAAACATTTACACCAGCCTTGACCAACTCAAGCAATTTTTCATGGGAGTCGCATGCAGGACCAACTGTAGCAACAATTTTTGTTCTGTGTGTTGCATGTTCTTGTGCGGCATTGTTGTCCATATCCTGGTGAAAGTATTTGCCAATATTTTTACTCATAGTTCTAGTTTTGTTTTGTTTAAAATAAAAAACAGCAGATTGGGTTCTGCTGTTTTCGCATTAGCTGGCGAGGATCTTAACAATCTTCATCCATTCGTCGCTTATTTTTTGTTTTGCCTTGACTGCATTGTCCAGTAGAGTATAATGCATTTTGTTGTTCATGATGCCAACCATAACATTGTTCCGTCCTTCCAGCAGGCATTCTACTGCAGCATATCCCATGCGGCTTGCAATCAACCGGTCCATGCTGGTTGGCGCTCCCCCGCGTTGGATATGTCCCAGAATGGCTACCCGGATATCAAATCCAGGAATCCTTTCTTTCACTACTGCAGCAAGGTGGTTGGCGCCTCCAAAATCGTCACCTTCGGCCACTACAACAATGTTTACGAGTTTCTTTCTTCTTTCCTTTTCCTGCAATGAGCCCAAGACTGCCTCTACATCGGTTTTCTTTTCAGGAATAAGGATATGCTCTGCTCCAGTTCCAATACCACTGTGCAAGGCAATGTAGCCGGCATCTCTTCCCATCACTTCAATGATGAAAAGCCTGTCGTGAGCATCAGCAGTATCCCTGATTTTGTCGATGGCTTCAACTGCAGTGTTGACTGCAGTATCAAAACCTATGGTAAAATCAGTGCCTGCAATATCCTTGTCAATGGTTCCGGGAATCCCGATGCAGGGGATATCAAATTCATTTGAAAAAATCTGTGCCCCTTTGAATGATCCATCTCCGCCGATGATGATCAAACCATTGATGCCGTGTTTTTTTAGGTTTTCGTATGCTTTTTTTCTGCCTTCCGGTGTCATGAATTCCTTGCACCTGGCAGTTTTCAGGATGGTACCACCCCTTTGAATGATGTTGGCCACACTTCTGGAATCCATCTGGTGGATATCATCATCGATCATGCCGGCATATCCCCTGGTAATTCCAAAAACTTCAAGATTGTGGTACAGGCCAGTCCTTACTACAGCCCTTATGCAGGCATTCATTCCTGGGGAGTCCCCCCCTGAGGTCATGACACCAATCTTGGTAACTTTTTTTTCCATGTTCTACTTGGTCGGGTTAATGGGTCGGGCTGCAGGCAACATGTTGCTGGCACATTGCCCTCTGTGGTCGCAAATTTAACATTTTTCGGCCAATTTTCCACTGCCAATGTAGCATGTGCAAGTAACTTGTGGATCAAATGATGGATTGTCCAATTACCCTAAAGCGCAGGAACATCTCCTCGCTGTACCAGCTTTCTTTTCTGGTTCTTCTGATAACATCCTGGTGTGCCATTTTTTTATATGCAAAGGCCTTCATGTCTTCAAGCGATTCCCAGATGCTGAATGTGGCTTGTTTCACAAGTGGGATTTCTCCAATGCCAATAGAATAGATGAACCCCTTGTTTTCCTCTAACTTTTCAGCAGTGGCGGGTACTGCCTTCCAAAATTGACTCAACTTGCTTAGCCGAATGCTTGCACGGGTAAGTACTGCAATTTTACCCTCCGGATCAGGATTCTTTTCTTTTGGATCAACAAAGCGTTGTCCGTCCCAGCTGCCATGTCCGGCATAGGGTTCCAAAAGGAAAACCTGGGTTTTGACTTTGAAGAATGCCCACCATCCCATGATGAATTTTCCAGCCAGCATCCTGGATAGAAGGCCAGTTTCCTTTTCCGGAAATGCACTTGCATTAAAAAAAAGCATCACTGCCCATTGGTTGAAATCTGGCCAAATGTCAAAAGTTCCGTTTTTCCCTGACCCCATCAACTTGTAGAAACGGAGTTTTTTGTTCAGGAAAAGCGGCAAATGAAAAATGGCCATTGAAAGAAACGCAAAAGGAATATACCGGTTGCGATAATGGTTGACAAAGAGCAGCGTATGCAGTTTATTGTGTTCCAATAACTTTAATTGCTTGCCAGGGATTTAAAACTTGTTTTTCCACATCATGCTTTCAATCGGACGGTCTGGCTGTCCGCTGTACTTGGCATTTGATTTCTGGTTGTATTTAACTTCAATTTCGCCCTCAACTGGAAAATAAATCAATTGGCCGATTGGCATTCCATGGTAAACCTTCACGGGCTGCTTAACAGAAATTTCCAGGGTCCAGTTGCCGCAAAATCCGACATCACCCTTTCCTGCGGTGGCGTGAATGTCAATACCCAAGCGGCCTGTAGAGGATTTGCCTTCGAGAAAAGGAACATGCTCATGTGTTTCGGTGTACTCTTGTGTTACCCCCAAGTAAAAGACATGGGGATACAGTACAAACCCATCATCCGGTATGTCAAAATACTCGATTTCATTGTGTGCCTTTGCGTCAAGCACATGATTTTTGTAGGTGGCAAGACATTTTCCAAGGTGCACATCGTACGAATTGCTGCCCAGACAGGATTTCACGAAGGGCACAATCCTGATGGTTCCCTTGTCCATTTCTTCTAAAATTCGTTTGTCGGAGAGGATCATTGCATGCTGGTTTTCTGTCTTCGAAATTCGTCATTGGGACCAAGCTTAGAAAGATATTTTTTCAACAAACTGTGAACAGGTAGAACCTATCTTTGCGTCATGCCAATGTTGCTCAATTCAACCCATGATCGTGCTTTGTTGGGGATTTGGGAAATATCCGAATCCGTTGTTTTTTTTGAGGAGGCAATTGATTACAGGTCTCATGCCTCCAACCCTGGAAAGCGGTTGCAGCAATTGGCTTCAAGGATGATTCTTGATGTGCTGCAACCTGGTTTTCCTTTCAGTCAAATAACATTGAACCCTGCTGGGAAACCCATCATCGAGACGGGAACAACCCATTTTTCCATTTCCCATACCATTGGATTTGCGGCGGCCATCATAGCAAGTGAAGTCCCTGTTGGCATTGACATTGAACACATATCACCAAGGGTACTTAAGGTTGAAAGGAAGTTTCTGAATGAGCACGAATTTTCGTTGCTCAGTCCGTTTTCATTGCCAGACAGGATTGCCTATGCATCCCTGTTTTGGAGCATAAAAGAGACGGTATACAAATGCAAGGGCAAGGGTGGGGTTGATATCTCGCATGACATCAGCATCATCTCATTTTTGCAAGCAGAAAAAGGAGTTGCCCAGGTCAAAGTTGGAAAGCAAGAGGGCATTTACCCTGTCCATTATCAGCGGGTGAATGAGGTATGGTTCAGCCATATGCAGGCCATCATCCAATAAAAAACTCCCCCGATTGCCCAGGGGAGTTGCTTTTATTGTTGCAGTCTCTTACTTGAGGGTTGACTGTAGTTTTTCGTTCAGGGTTACATAGTCTGGATTTTTTCCAGCCTTCGCCAGTTCCATGGATTTTGCTGAGGCCGCCATGGCATCCGCTTTCTTACCCAGTTGGGCCAGGCATCTTGCCTTTTGGTACCAAACCCAATAGGCGCTGGGCGTTTGGGCAGTAGCCTTGTCAAGCCAAGCTGCAGCCTGGTTCAGGTCCTTGTTGTTGTCCATATAATACATCGCTGCATTGTAATAAGGCTTGTTGTCCTTGTTCATGAGGTTGTCGATCTGCCCCATGATTTTGCCGTCGATATCCGCTTTTATGGGAAGATTCACCATGGTCTTGTCCCAAACAATGTTCAATTCAATTTCGTTGTTCTTGACATTGTCGAAAAGAATCATGAAAGTTTCTGTAGCAAAAGGCATGGCAACGGCTGGTGCAGATACCCTGACCACATCCATTTCAGGCTTGTATGCCGATGGTGAAGTGACATCAGTTTGCTTGGTGATGATGATGGTCCACGCGCTAGCACCGGGGATGGTGAGCAGGCCATATTTTCCAGCTGCAATTTTCTTTCCGCCAATCATCACTTCGTCGCTGAAGTTTAGTGTTGTTGCACTGTTTGCGCCAGTGCGCCATACTGCACCATAAGGAACAAGGTCTCCAAATATGGTCCTTCCCTTGGCATTGGGCCTTGAGTAGGAGAGCTCAATGGAACCCAATCCAAATTCCTGTTTTACGTTTTGCGTAGTAGATGGTGCTGGAGTTTTAAGGCTTTGCGCATTTGTATGGATAACAAATGCCAATGAAAGCAAGGCCAGGAATGTTTTTTTCATATTGCTTGTTTTTTGCGAAATTATGCAATTTTCAGTGCAAGCCTGATGCAATTCTTTGTTCTTCAATTTTCAAACGCCCATCAAAGAAGAAGGTTCCCAGTGGCAGCCAGGCAGCAGCAAAAGCCAATAGAAATCGCTTGAACGGCCAGTTGTACACTTCTCTTGCATAATAAGCCAACCCAACATATGCTACAAACAACAAGCCGTGAATGGATCCTGTATATTTTACCGCGAGGGGCATTTTGAAGTAATATTTCAAGGGCATGGCGATCAGCAACAGTATCAGAAAGGATGCGCCTTCGGCAATGCCAACTTTTCTCAATAGCCTAATGGGGGCTGCATTCATGTCAAATGGTTTTTGGTAAAATTAAGGTGTTTTCTGTGGATGGAATCCAGGATGGAACCTGTTCAGGGTATCACGCAGGAAGTTCCTGTCCAAGTGTGTATAGATTTCTGTAGTGGTGATGCTTTCATGCCCCAACATTTCTTGTACAGCCCTCAGGTCTGCACCTCCTTCCACGAGGTGTGTTGCAAACGAATGCCTGAAGGTATGGGGTGAAATGCTTTTCTGGATATTGGCTTTCAGTGCAAGGTCCTTGATGATATAAAATACCATCACCCTGGAGAGTTTACCACCACGCCTGTTGAGAAATAGGATGTCTTCACAGCCTTTTTTTTCTGGCACATGTACCCGTATCTGCTGAAGGTAAATTTGAATGTATTTGGCCGCATCGGTACCTATGGGTATCAGTCTTTCCTTGTCACCCTTTCCAATCACCCGGACAAAACCAATGTCGAGATAGAGGTGAGATCTTTTCATGTTGATGATTTCACTGACCCGTAACCCACAGCTGTAAAGGGTTTCGAGCATTGCCTTGTTCCTTCCTCCCTCTTGTTTGCTTTGGTCAATCTGTGCAATGAGCAACTCAATCTCTTCAAAGGTCAGTGTGTCGGGCAAGGTTTTTTTCAGCTTGGGTGCAGACAACAAGGCAGTCGGGTCGTTTTTGGTGATTTCCTCTTGTGCACAATACTTATAAAATGCCTTTATGCCTGAAATGATCCTTGCCTGAGACCGCTCACCCATGCCCAGTTCTGCAATCCATTTGATGTAATCCTGAAGATTTTTTAAGGTGATGTCTTCCGGGCTTGCTTTTATGCCTGTCAGTTGCAAGAATTGGGTAAGCATTTCCAGGTCATGCAAATATGCTTCAATCGTATTGGAAGAAAGCGATTTTTCCAACTGGAGGTGTACTTCAAAACCTTTTTTGAACGCATCCCACATGTTTCTTTATTTTAGGTACATTGAAGAAGAATATTTAATTCCATTAAATTCGCAATCAGTAAAACACATTCAATCAGCAATCGCACACCATGGAACCTATCAATCTTCGGTCTTTCAAAGTCAAGGTAAGCAAGAACAAGCGCAAAATGAAACTCTTTCTTTCGCGGCTCGAAAAGAATCCTCCACGGAGGCTGGACAAGGTTGCAGAGGAAGTGGACAAGGAGGTTTGGCAGGAGGTGGATTGCCTTACCTGTTCAAATTGTTGCAGGTCGATGACGCCTACATTTACCAAAAAGGATACAGAGCGCATTGCGGCACACTTCAACCAGACACCTGATGAATTCAGGGAAAAATGGCTTTACTTGGATAAAAAAGGGGATTGGATGAATACCAAGACTCCATGCCAGTTCCTTGACCTCAAAACCAACATGTGTTCGATATATGAAATCCGTCCGGAAGACTGTGCAGGGTTTCCACACCTGGCAAAGAAAAAAATGACGGATTATATTCATGTCCACAAACAAAACATTGAGTATTGCCCTGCCACCTTTAAGATGGTGGAGAAAATGCAGTTGAGGTTTGCTGGTAAATTGTAATGGACATGCTTTAAAACGGGTAGCCTATCGCAAACTGAAATGCAGGTTTGTTCCAAACTTGGTTGGCAAACCAACCTCCAGACCTGTTGGAATAGTACCTTTCAATGTTCGGATTTCCCTTGTTCTCAGGTCCGTACCTGGGGTCTTTGATGGGGAAACCGAGGTCAAAGCGCAAGAGAAAATAACTGAAATCAACCCTTGCTCCCAAACCACTCGCAACTGCAATATCCTTGCCCAAACGGTTTAGGCGGAACCCTGCATTTTTCAATGTGTTGTCGAGGTCGTTTCTGAACCAGATGTTCCCAATGTCAGTAAATGCTGCGCCCCGCATCCAAAATCCATAAAACTGGAAGAGGTTGAACCGGTACTCAATGTTCGCCTCCAATTGAACATCTGCATATTTGTCGTTGAACGTTCCTGCGGCAACTGTATCGTAAAAAACATTGGATCCTATGCCCAGTTTTCGGATGGCCCAACCTCGCATGCTGTTCGGCCCGCCTGCGATGAAGCTTTTGAAAAACGGCAAGGTTACTTCCCCTTTTTTTGAGCCTGTTGTCAGTGCCAACCCTGCACCCGCAAACGCACGCAAATGAAGGCTGCTGCTCTTGTGTGTAACAATGTGCTTGAATTCAACATCCATTTTAATGAACCTGTAAAGGTCTTCCAAAATTTTGCCCTTCTTGGTTTGGTTGTACAACAAAGCACCGGTCGTAAGTCCGCTTTCTTCTGCAAATATTTTCAACAAATTGATTCTCTTGCTGCTGCTGGGTGTGAGGTTCTTGTTGAACATGGCATTTGCCCCAATGATCAGGCCATTGTTATAGGTATACAGCAGGAGGGGGAAATTTCTGATCGATTCCAGAAACAGGCTGTCTGCCCTGAAGCGTGTGTTTTCAAAATTGATCGGCCGAAACTGCCACGAAGTATGCGGGTTAGGCTTCCATTCATATCCAAGAAAAGTATTGAAGGTATTCAGTTTGAAAAACCGGAACCTGTCAATGTAAGAATAGTCTGCTGATGCAACGGTTTTCGCTTGTTGGAAATAGGATTTGATCCTGTTGCTGACAGGGGCTACAAGCCAGGGGAATGTGAGGCGGTTGGTCAATGTTATTTCTCCGGAAAGGATTTTCTTGAAGTTGTTGAATTCAATACCTGTTCTGAGGTTGTTTTCCAATTGAATGGCCCGCTTTCCGATGTTCCTGTTCCTCAACGTAAAATTGGTGGCCAAACCAACGCGTCCACTGCCCACCTGAATCAACTGAGAGGTATTGATGATGCTGCTTCCTTCAAGGTCAATGCTGAAAAATTGTCGTTTTGCAGGTTGAAGCTTCAATACGTGGTTGATCTCTTTTTTTTGTTCATCGGCATCAGTGCTAATGTTGATGTTTTGCCAGGCCCCAAGCTTGTTGAAATTGTTCAGGGTTTTGCTATAGTCGTCCCTTTTGTAAAGTGCTCCAGGCGTCATTAGAATATTTTTCCTTATGAATGCATGGTTGAATGTATTGTGCCATGAATGGATTGTTATGCCGCTGGAATCCTTGGTGATGTTGGCGTCGGTAGAATCACCGTTTTCCGTTTTTTGATCAGTATAAACCACCAGTTCTCCAATCCTGTATGGCGTGAAATGAGAACTATCCCGGTTTGCCCTCAACCGCAAGTAAAGTTCTACACCGGGTTGTTTTGATTTCAATGCTGCTTTGGCCATCCTGCTTGCATATTCAAAAGGGTCGATTGTTGCATCAAAAAGTTCTGTGTAATTGGTGTCAACTTCTGCAATGATGTCTTCCTTTGAAATTTTAAAATACCCCTGGTTTTGAAATATATCCGTGAGCCTGCTGATCTCCTGGTCGATGGAGGCATAATCAAATGCATTGCCCTTCTTGAGAAAGGAGCTGTTGGAGGATTGATGCGCAATACGCTGCAAGGTTGAATCTTGGAACGCATACATCAGGGTGTCGATGGTATACCTGGGTCCTGTATGGACAGTAAAGTTGGAAATGACCCTTTGCTGTTTCTTTTTGGTGACAATATTGGTATCATACTCAACCTGGCTTCTTCGGAATCCGATACTGCCCATCAGGTTTTTCATATTGAAAGCCGATTGCCGCAAGTATTCATCATTGTAGGCGGTCGGATATTCCATTACCGAAACAGGAATGAAAAAGGGGAAAGAAGGCCAAGGTATTTTGGATGCAACCCTGATTTGCGCACTATCGTCCAGTTGGGTAAAAAGTTTGGATTTTATTTCGGCCTTTTCATCCCTTGAAAGATTTCCTTCAATATTTATGTTATTTTCGAAATGAAACGGTCTGTCTTGCGGAAATTTTCTTACAACCGTACATGCAGTGCCCGCAATGGCAAGGAAAGCCAAGGCTGTGAAAATATATAGGAGTAATCTATACAACAGGATTGCATTTAAAATTGAACAAAATGATCGCCAAAGCGGAAGTCAAATATATTCAAAGTTTAGCCCATAAAAAATTCAGGGAAAAGGAGCAGCTGTATGTAGTGGAAGGGTTGAAAATGGTGGAAGAACTCATAGCGGAAAATCCATCCGGCATCAAAAGACTTTATGCTGTTGATGAATGGTTAGGGCAGCACGCTTCATCCCTCCCCAAAGCAATCAGGGTGCAGGCTGTGGAGCATTTTGAGTTGGAAAAAATTTCAGGACTAAAATCACCGGATGGCCTGCTTGCCTTGGTTGAAATACCTGCCCTTCAACTTTCTGCTTTTGTACCAAAAGGCATAACAGTGGTCCTTGACCATATACAGGATCCGGGAAACCTGGGTACCATCATCAGGTCCTGCGACTGGTTTGGAATTGAAAACCTGGTATGTTCTTCTGATACCGTTGATGCCTACAATCCCAAGGTTGTACAGTCTGCAAAGGGCAGCTTACCACGGGTCAATGTTTTTTATGCGGATTTGAAAGAATTTCTTGCCGCACATCATCAACTTCCAGTATATGCCGCGGTGTTGGATGGTCAATCCATTCACACAGTCGATTTCATTTTTCCCTGCATGCTTCTGGTGGGAAATGAGTCGAACGGGATATCTCCGGATGCAAGATCGTTTGCTACCCATGCAATAACGATTCCCAGCAGGGGCAGGGCTGAATCGCTCAATGCTGGTGTCGCAACATCCATCATTCTATCATCAATGACACGTACGCTCATTTGAATTGCAATGCCTTCGACGGATTGATTTTTCTGCTGATCATGGAAGGGAGGATGAGGATCAGCATGGATATCAGAAAAGTGCCAGTCATGATCATTGCAACCTGTCCAAAATGCACATCAACCGGGGCAGTGCGCACATAATAGGCCTCCTCATTGAGTTTGATCAACCCACCATATTGTTGAAGGTAACACAGCGAAAGGCCTATAACACAGCCCAAAACAATGCCGATGCCCGCTATCCATGTGCCATACATGATGAAGATCCTTTGAATGACGCCATCCCTTGCGCCAATTGATTTCAACAGTGCAATCATGGGTGTTCTTTCCAACAAGAGGATGATCAGACAGGTAATCAGGTTGATGATGGCGATGATAACCATCACTGTGATCAAGATATACTTGTTGGTATTTTGAAGGTTCAGCCAGTCAAAAATTTCAGGTGATATTTCCTTCAAGGTAAGGGCATTCCATCCCGTTGGGATGAAGTTGAAAACCGCAGCTGCCGTGGAATCCATGGTTTCTGGATCTTTGAGGTCCACTTCATATCCCCCAATTTGAGACTTGTCCCAATCATTTAACTTTTGAATCATTTGTATGTCACCGATGGCATAGACCTTATCGTACACATCAATCCCCGTCCTGTAAATGCCTGATACGACCAGTTTTCGGGTTCTTGGCGAAGATCCATTTTCCTGAATAAAATAAATCAACAAGTTCTTACCGGTATCAATGCCCAGCTGATTGGCGGTATATTCAGACAATACAACCTGGTTGTTTTGGATGGAATCATTCAGGGATGGCCAAGTACCCCTCACAAGAAACCTGTTGAGTTTATTGAACGGATACGATGCTGTCACACCCTTGATCATCACCCCTTCAATGGTACCATTGGCATTCAGTATGGCAGATCTTGTGGCAAAAGTACTTGCTGCAGCAATGTTGGGATGGGACATCATTTTTAACTCAACTGTATCATTCCTGTTGATGGGTACCTCTTCTGCAATGGTTGACCGGATGGGTTCGTAGTGCTGTATGCGCATATGCCCCCAAAAGCCAAAAACCTTTTCGGCAACAATTTTCTGGAAACCATTGATAAAGGAAAGGGCAACAATCATTGCTGCAACACTGACAGTGGTAGCCATGATTGAAATGCGCATGATAAAGGTTGAAAAGGCCTTTTTTCTGCCTGAAACGAGTTTTTTTGCTATGCGAAATGGAAGATTCAAGGGTTCTGCTTCTTCCGTAAAAATACAAATGAATTATTGATTAAATTTGTCAAACAATCAACCCCATGAAGAAAGCACTGTTAATGTTGCTTTTCATTTCAATTGTTGGAGTACCGGCTTTTTCCCAACGCCAGCCTGATAAGGTGTTTCAATCTTCCATCAAAACCATCAAGCTGACAAGATTTGGAGATCCTGTTTCTTATCCAGTCATCAACCTCAATTCCCCAGACCTTTTGGAGCTGCACTTTGATGACATGGCGGGTGGGGTTAAAAATTACTTCTACACTTTTGTATTGTGCAATGCAGACTGGACGCCTGCTCAGCTGAGTTATTTCGATTATGTAAAAGGATATACACAGGTAAGGATTTCAACCTACCGCAATTCTTCCATCTCCTTTACACGGTATACCCATTACCAGGCAAATCTTCCAGACAAAAATTGCATCCCCACCAAATCCGGAAATTACCTTCTGAAAGTTTTTCTGAATGGAGATACCAGCAAGTTGGCTTTTACAAAACGTTTTCTGGTGGTGAACCAAAGCATCAGCATGGCTGCACAGGTTTTGCAACCTTTTAGCCAGCAATATTACATGACCCATCATCGTTTACAAGTGCAATTGGATACCAAAAACCTGGATATCCGATATCCTCAGCAACAGGTAAAGGTTCAAATCCTGCAAAACTACCGTTGGGACAACCAATTGGTGTTGACTTCTCCAACCTTCGTCAAACAAGACATGCTCCAGTACAGCAATGAAAATGAAATGGTCATGGCGGCAGGAAAGGAATTCCGATGGCTGAACCTGAGGAGCTTCAGGTTGTTGGGCGACCGTGTGAGAAGGCAGGAAAATACAGACAGCAGTTTCAGTCTTTTTGTGAAAGAGGATCAGCCAAGATTGCCCCGGCAGTATTTTTTTTACAGGGACATCAACGGACTCTCCATCAATGAAACCATTGAGAACATCAACCCTATGTGGAATGCTGATTACGCCAAAGTTCATTTTACCTATATACCACCCGGTGGGCTTGCTTTAAGAAACGGTGATTTGGTCATCGTAGGAGAGTTGTCCAATCAAGGGAAAGACCCTTCCGCTACAATGATTTATAACCCTGAGACAGGACGATATGAAACCAGCATGATCCTGAAGCAAGGGTATTATGATTACCAATATGCCATCAGGGAAAGGGTCGAGGGAAAGGAAAAGATCAGCGCTACTCCAACAGAAAATGATGCGTGGGAAACCGAAAATGCCTACATGATTTTGGTTTATTTCAGACCACTCGGAGGACGCTATGACGAACTGATTGGAATCAGGCAATTCAACAGCCAATTCAATCGGTCACTTCGATAAAAGTCGTATATTTGCACCGGCAGGTCTTACACGACCAGCTCCTGCTGACTCCCCCAGGACCGGAAGGTAGCAAGGGTAGGTGGTTGAGCGGTGCGATGTAATCAACCTGCCATTTTTTTTACGCTTCATTCGGCAACTGGATGCATCCTTTCATTATCTTGCCGTTTCAAATACAACACATGAAATTTTTTGTCGATACCGCAAACCTCTCTCACATCAAGGAAGCTGCTGATCTTGGAATCCTGGATGGTGTCACAACCAATCCATCATTGATGGCCAAAGAAGGCATCAAGGGCAATGAGAACATCCTCAAGCACTATGCCGACATATGTGCATTGGTGGATGGGGATGTGAGTGCGGAGGTATTGTCTACGGATTTTGAATCCATGGTTGCAGAAGGAAAGGCCCTGGCTGCCATTCATCCAAATATTGTGGTCAAAGTTCCCATGATCAAGGATGGTATCAAAGCCATCAAATGGTTCACCGACAATGGCATCAGGACCAACTGTACATTGGTCTTTTCAGCAGGCCAGGCCATTCTTGCTGCCAAGGCCGGTGCATCCTATGTGTCACCATTCCTGGGTCGTATCGATGACAGCAGCTGGGATGGTGTTCAGTTGATTGAGCAGTTGGCCCATATTTTCATGGTGCAGGGATTTGAAACAGAAATTCTTGCTGCATCCATAAGAAATCCACTGCACATTGTGCGTGCTGCTGAGGCTGGTGCACACATCTGTACTTGCCCATTGAGCTCCATACTTGGATTGTTGAAGCATCCCTTGACTGATATCGGGCTTGCACAGTTTTTAGAGGACGCCAAAAAGATGTAGTACAGGTCAGTTCTTGACCATGGCGTCCCTTATAAGTTCCACCAATAGTTGAATTTCAAAACCAGTGCCCTGTTCTTTACATTGAAAGGTGCAGGAAAGTAGTTGTCGGTGTATACGATATATAGGTCTGATGCCGGCCTGTATCTCCACTGGAACCTGGTGTTCAGGTTGATGTTTTTTTGCTGATTGTTGTACTGAACGAAGGTGGTAAAAAACAAGGTATTGGTGAAAGTAACATCAATCCTTGGCCCAACAAGCCAGAACGTTGTCTTGTTCCAAGGGCTTTGAATGGATATGTGGTTATAACTGGCATTGACGGATGCGCTGACAAAAGGCTGGAACCGGTATCCCATTTCAATGCTGACAAAACTTCTTGAACCATTTTGATAATACCCGCCAAATCGTGTTGAAAAACCATAAGTAAAAAGCTGTTGTGGCTTCGATACAAACTCTGTTCCTGTAGCATTCCAGCTGTGCTTTGAACCACGGGCAAGGGTGTCCTTGTTGAAGTTGGTGGGGTCAAATGGTTGAAGCAGTTTCACATAATCATAGGCCACCCATTGTGTAAACGTTGCCTGGTTTCTCAGCGCAAGGGTATAGGCCATGAAGGTGGTATTGTCAGTGAGCC
The DNA here is from genome assembly GCA_030832085.1 of Chitinophagales bacterium. Taxonomy (GTDB): domain Bacteria; phylum Bacteroidota; class Bacteroidia; order Chitinophagales; family Chitinophagaceae; genus Pollutibacter. The sequence continues at coordinate 64,675 of JAURJU010000076.1, forward strand.
TAAGCTTGTCAGTATAGTAATTGTAACTGCTTAGTTTCAGCGAATGGCTTGTAAGTTTTTTATTTTTACTGAAAAAGGTTTTTGTAATTCCCGGAGTGAGTTTGATAAAGTCCTTCCTGGGTACATACCCAACTTCAGCCGTAAAGTTTTTGCCGACATACTCCTGTTGCCAACTGAACAACCATTTCTTGCTGCTGTATTGGATGTTTGCTGCGTGTACCCAATCTTCCTTGCTGGTATTCTTTGAAAATGATTTCAACAAAACAGCCTTACCTGTCCAAAGGTTGTTGGCGGAGGCCAGGTTGTATTCGATCCCAATGTTGCGGTTGAAAGGGTTGGTGACCAGCGAAGGATCTTTTTTGCCCGTAAGCAGCTGGTCGCGGTTGACCACCAACAGGCCGATATTCGATCTTGCAAACACCCTTCTCTGCAAGGCAAAAACAGTATAGTTCTGCGCCTCGGTCTTGCTGATGGTGTTTTCACCCGTTTGCATGTTCATGAGCCCCATCCTCCAATCCTTGTTCAGTTTTCCGCTGAGTCTTGCACCAAATTGGATGGGCGCATTCAATCCTATCCTTCTTGAGAAAAAAGGCCTGATGGAAGCGTAGCCAAAGTTGGAGAATTGGTCCCCATTTTCGAGAAAGAATTGTCTTCTTTCCGGGAAGAACAATTCAAACCGGTCAAGATTTGTGACCTGGCGGTCCACTTCCACCTGAGAGAAATCTGGGTTGATGGTGAGGTCGAGGTTTAGCGATGAGGTGATGCCAACTTTGGCTTCCACGCCCACTTCTTTTTTAAATGCGGTCTTGGTGTTGGCGGTGTAATTCTTGCTTCCGCTGCTGAGCAGGTAAGGAATGACTGAAATATTTGTTCCTGCTTCAGGAGGAGCTTCGTCCCAGACCAACTGTCCTGAATAGGCGAGGGTTGCAGTGGGAAATTGTCTGGGAACCGGCGCCCAACTTGATTTTTCAGCCATGGTGATGTCCAGCCTGCTGAAGTTGATGCCCCAAGTCCTGATGCCATTTTTATACCGAATGGTTTTAAAAGGAATGGCAGCTTCCCAAATCCATTTATCGCTGTAATTTTTTACTGCTGAACTCCACTTGTTGTCCCAGTTCAGGTCCACCTTACCGCCGTCATACATGATACCATCCCATTGTGCTCCTGCGGCATTTGATCCAAAGCTGAAACCGTTGGTCTGGTCGTCGAAGGGATCCATGAAAAGCAGGAAATTATCGTTTTTCCCAAAAGCAAAATCTCTTTTTAAGGATTCCACCATGTAGGATTGGTTCGGTTTACGGTAGCAAATGGCAATGAGGTAAAGCTGATCATTGTCAAAACTCATCCTGACTTCTGTTTTGACCAATGCCTTGCTGGTATCCATGGGCAATACCATATTGAAATTTCCTGCTGTTTCTGTCAACATCCAGGCTGCATCGATGTCTCCATCTATGATTATGGGAGCAGTTGCCCTCTTGATATGGTAGTTCAAATTCTCATTTTTCCGCTGTCCCATGAGGAACAAAGGGAATGATGAAAACACCATTAAAATGGGCAATATGTAGTGTCTGAAAACGATCAGGCAACTGCTTTCTTCACCAAGTCTGCCGCTTCGCTGAGCAGAATGGCACTCTGCACTTTCAACCCACTCTCGTCGATCAGCTTTTTGGCCTCAACTGCGTTGGTTCCCTGAAGGCGAACAATAATAGGAATATTGATGTTGCCCAGGTTCTTGTAGGCTTCAATTACTCCGGAAGCAACCCTGTCGCACCGCACAATTCCACCGAAGATGTTGATGAGAATGGCTTTCACGTTTGGATCCTGCATGATGATCTTAAAACCAGCTTCAACAGTTTGGGCATTGGCAGTACCCCCTACATCCAAAAAGTTGGCAGGCTCACCGCCGCTGAGTTTGATCATGTCCATGGTTGCCATCGCAAGGCCTGCACCATTGACCATACAGCCAACGTTTCCGTCCAGTTTCACAAAATTGAGGTTGAATTTTCCCGCTTCTACTTCAGTGGGGTCCTCTTCTGAGAGGTCACGCAAAGCGGCAACATCTGCATGCCTGCCCAGTGCATTTTCGTCGATACCCATTTTACAGTCCACCGCAATGATCTTGTCATCTGCGGCTTTGAACAATGGATTGATCTCCAGCATGGAACAGTCTAATCCAACGTATGCATTGTACAAATTGGTTACAAACTTGACCATGTTTTTGAAGGCATCACCGCTGACGCCCAAATTGAAAGCGATTTTTCTGGCTTGAAAGGGAAGAAGTCCACCTGCTGGGTGAACCGATTCCCTGAAGATTTTCTCAGGCGTATCGTGTGCAACATCCTCAATGTTCATTCCACCTTCTGTGCTGTACATGATCACATTCTGACCAGTTGCCCTGTCCAAAAGAATGGAGAGATAAAATTCTTTTCTTTCCGAAGGGCCATCGTAATACATGTCTTGCGCAACAAGGATCTTGCTGACCAGTTTTCCTGAAGGGCCTGTTTGAATGGTGACCAGTGTTCCGCCCAATATTTTTTGTGCAAATTCCTGAATGTCTTCAAGACTTTTACCCACCTTCACACCATTGATGCCTGTCTCTATGACTTGCCCTTTGCCACGTCCACCAGCATGGATCTGGGCTTTCACCACCGCAAATCGGCTACCGCTTTTTTCTTTGATTTGCTCATATGCTGCTGCCGCCTCTTCAACAGAGCTGCAGGCAAAGCCTTCCTGGACCGGTACATTGTATTTCTTCAACAGTTCCTTGGCTTGGTATTCGTGGAGGTTCATCTGAAAATATTTTTGCAAATATACTATAGCATATTCACTTTCGGGTTCAAATTAACGCAATAAAAAAGGGGAAACATTGAAATGTTCCCCCTTGTATGGCTGTTTTAAGGATTGTTTATTTTCCCTGGTTTTCAGGCCTGAGGCTTCTGACCGTTTTTCCGGCCTGCCACATTTCACTTTCCCTGAGTTCCTTGAGTTCAACCTCAAGTTTTTCACGGTAATCAGGCTGGGAGTTGCTGTCAATACTGCGCTGGCTTTCTTTGCCTGCAGCTACACTGTCATACAGCTCATTGAATACAGGCGCTGTTGCATCCCTGAATTTCTTCCACCAGTCCAACGCACCCCTCTGTGCTGTGGTTGAACAGTTGGCATACATCCAATCCATGCCATTTTCAGCCACCAGCGGCATCAGTGATTGTGTCAGCTCCTCAACCGTTTCGTTGAATGCTTCGGAAGGAGAGTGGCCCCTATCACGCAGTACTTGGTACTGTGCAGCAAAAATTCCCTGAATGGCTCCCATGAGGGTTCCCCTTTCTCCGGTAAGATCGCTGTAAACTTCTTTCCTGAAATCTGTTTCGAACAGGTAGCCGCTTCCAATGGCAATGCCAAGTGCTACAACACGCTCATGTGCCCTTCCTGTCGCATCCTGGAAGATGGCAAAGCTGGAGTTCAAGCCCCTGCCCTGAAGAAACATTCTCCTGAGGGAAGTTCCTGACCCTTTGGGTGCAACCAGGAATACATCAACGTCGGCTGGAGGAATGATGCCGGTTTGGTGGTTATATGTGATACCGAAACCATGAGAAAAGTACAGGGCCTTTCCTGGAGTCAAATGTTTTTTCACGGTAGGCCACATTGCAATCTGGGCAGCATCGCTGAGCAGGTAGCATATGATTGTGCCTCTTTCAAGTGCTTCTTCAATTTCAAAAAGTGTTTCACCGGGCACAAATCCATCGGCAATGGCCTTGTCCCATGTTTTTGAGTTCTTGCGTTGCCCAACAATGACATTGATGCCATTTTCCTTCTGGTTCAATGCCTGTCCCGGACCCTGAACGCCGTAGCCAATCACGGCAACAACTTCATCTTTCAATACTTCTTGTGCCTTGGACAATGGGAATTCTTCGCGGGTTACCACGTTTTCTTCAGTGCCACCGAAATTTAACTTTGCCATAAACCTGTGTTTTGTTGTTTTAAATTGTATAAAGAATTAGACGACTTGAGATGCGGCTTCTGCAGCTGAAATCGGTTCGTCGATGATGTGTTGTGTTGGTTCTGCCAACTCAAATTCCTTGAGTTTTTCATGGAAACCTTTGCTGTCCTTGATGATGGCAATTCTTGCACTTCTTACGAATTCTATCAATCCATATTGGGCCAGTACTTTCAGTAGATTGTCTGTTTCTTCTCTCTGTCCCGTGGTTTCAAAAATCGTATAATCGGATCTTATTGCAACGACCCTTGCTCCATAGGTCCTCAAGAGCCGCTCAACCTTAACTTTTTCTGCAATGATATCCGTCGGCACCTTGTACAACGCCAGCTCCTGCCAGATGATTGTTTCGTTGGTGTTGAAATAGGCCTTGAGAACATCCACCTGCTTTTCGATTTGTCGAACAATCTTTCTGACAACATCTTCGGTTTCATTGATCAGGATGTTGAAGCGGTGAATGCCTTCGATTTCCGAAGGTGATGTATTCATGCTTTCAATGTTAATCTTTCTTCTTGAAAACATGATGGCAATTCTGTTCAACAGTCCAACCTGGTTTTCCGTATAAATGGTAAGTGTATATTCCTGTTTCATGGTTATTTATTTAAGTCTTATTTCACTTACGCCACATCCTTGTGGTACCATTGGAAATACATTGTTTTCCTTTCCCACAAATACTTCCAGCAGATAAGCCCCATCATGGTTGAGCATGGTCTCAAGGGAATTGATGAGGTCTTTTCTTTCTGAAATGGAGTTTCCTTCAATCCCGTATCCCTTTGCTACAGTCACATAATCAGGGCTGGCAATGTCAACGAAAGAGTACCGTTTTTCATGGAAAAGATCCTGCCACTGCCTCACCATTCCAAGGAACCGGTTGTTGAGGATCAGGAGTTTAACATTGATGTTGTTTTGCATGATGGTGCCCAATTCCTGTATCGTCATCTGAACACCGCCATCACCGATAACCGCCACCACTGTTCTGTCTAGAGCACCATATTTCGCGCCAATGGCCGCAGGCAGCGCAAAGCCCATTGTGCCAAGCCCACCTGATGTTACATTGCTTTTGGACTGGTTGAATTTTGCATAACGGCAGGCCACCATCTGGTGCTGTCCCACATCGGTAACGATAACAGCATTTCCCTTGGTCAGTACATTGAGTTGTTCGATGACCTCACCCATGGTCAGGATGTCTGAAGTAGGCTTCAACTCCTCATTGATGACTGCATCTTTTTCCTTGTCCATGCAGACACTGAATTTGTTGACCCATTTTCCATGGTCTTTTCTTTCCAGTAGGGCAGTGATCATGGGCAATGTTTCTTTGCAATCACCCCATACAGGAACATCTGCTTTTACATTTTTATCAATCTCTGAAGGATCAATATCCAAGTGAATCACTTTCGCTTGTTTTGCATACCTGTCCAGTCTTCCTGTAACGCGGTCGTCAAACCGCATTCCTACGGCAATCAAAACATCACATTCATTTGTAAGTACATTGGGGCCATAGTTTCCGTGCATGCCCAGCATGCCAACGTTCAAGGGATGGTCGGTGGGCAAAGCACTCAATCCCAATATGGTCCATGCAGCTGGCATGCCTGATTTTTCAATAAATGCCTTGAATTCATTTTCTGCATTGCCAAGGATTACCCCTTGTCCGAAAATGACAAGTGGACGTTCTGCCTTGTTGATCATTTCAGCAGCAGCCGTTGTAAATTCTTTTCTCACCACAGGCTTGGGTCTGTAACTGCGGATATGGGTACATGGAGTATAGCCTGTGTAACTGAATTTTTGTAGCTGTGCGTTTTTGGTGATGTCTATCAGGACGGGTCCGGGTCTTCCACTTTTTGCAATGTAAAAAGCCTTGGCCAATGCCTCAGGAATTTCATTGGCATCTGTTACCTGGTAGTTCCACTTGGTTACGGGAGTGGTGATGTTGATCACATCTGTCTCCTGAAATGCATCTGTTCCCAGCAAGTGTGCAAAAACCTGTCCAGTAATGCATACCAGGGGTGTCGAGTCAATCATTGCGTCCGCCAATCCAGTAACAAGATTGGTAGCTCCTGGACCACTGGTAGCAAATACTACACCCGTCTTTCCGGAAGTCCTGGCATAACCTTGTCCTGCATGGATTCCTCCTTGCTCATGCCTTACCAGAATATGCTCCAATTGATCGCGGTAATCGTACAGCGCATCGTATATGGGCATGATGGCACCACCCGGATATCCAAAGATTGTTTGGACACCCTCTGCGACCAAGGCTTTCATTACGGCATCTCCGCCGGTAATTTCAATCGCCGCAGGCGTTTCCACTATTTGTTCATTGATTGTATCTGTTTGCATATATCGCTTTTTATTTGTCAGTGATACAGCCCTCTGCTGCAGTAGTCACTTGTTTTGCATATTTGTATAGTATTCCTTTGGTGACAGGTAAAGGTGGTTGTTTCCATAGTTTTTTCCTTTCGTCGAGTATGGATTGTTCCACCAAGACATTGATTTTATTCAATGTTGCATCCAATTCAATGATGTCTCCGTCTTCAATCAATGCCATTGTACCTCCGTCAAATGCTTCAGGTGTAATGTGTCCAACAACAAAGCCATGCGTTCCTCCACTGAACCTGCCGTCAGTAATCAATGCAACGTCTTTGCCCAATCCTGCACCAATGATGGCTGAAGTGGGTTTGAGCATTTCTGGCATACCAGGTGCACCTCTTGGCCCAACATACCTGATCACAACAACATCACCCTTTTGGACCTTACCGCTGCTGATGCCTTCGATGAGTTGCTTTTCCCCATTGAATACACGTGCAGGTCCAACAAACTTTTCTCCTTCCTTGCCGCTTATTTTAGCTACGCTTCCGCCTTCAGCAATGTTTCCGTAAAGGATCTGAAGATGGCCAGATGTCTTGAATGGATGTTCAATGGGGCGAATGATCTGTTGCTTTTCAAATTCAATTTCAGGGACATCGGCAAGATTTTCAGCAACGGTTTTTCCGGTGACAGTAATGCAATCCCCGTGGATCATGCCTTTGCTCAACAGATACTTCATAACAAGTGGTACACCTCCGATGTTGTGCAGGTCTTCCATCAAGTATTTACCACTCGGCTTGAAGTCAGCAATCACAGGTACTTTGTCGCTTGTTGCCTGAACATCATCTTGTGTTAGGGTAAGGCCAACACTGTGTGCCATGGCAATCATGTGCAGCACAGCATTTGTTGAACCGCCCAGTGTAACGATGATGGTCAATGCATTTTCAAAAGCCTTTTTGGTCATGATGTCTGAAGGCTTGATATCCTTTTCCAACAAGCGCTTGATGGCCTTGCCTGCTTCAGCACATTCCTTTTTTTTATCCTCACTCAATGCAGGATTGGAAGAGGAATAGGGGAGACTCATGCCCAAAGCTTCGATGGCTGAAGCCATCGTATTTGCAGTATACATGCCGCCACAGGCGCCGGCTCCAGGACAGGAATGCATAACGATACCCTTGAAATCGGTCTCATCCAATTGCCCTGCAATCTTTTTCCCCAATGCTTCAAATGCAGACACGATGTTGAGGTCTTCTCCTTTATAATGGCCTGGAGCAATCGTTCCGCCGTAAACCATGATGGAAGGACGGTTCAGCCTGCCCATGGCCATGATGGATCCTGGCATGTTTTTGTCACAGCCGGGAACCGTAATCAACCCATCATAATATTGTGCACCACAAACGGTTTCAATGGAGTCAGCAATCACATCCCGGCTCACGAGAGAGTAGCGCATGCCATCTGTTCCATTCGACATGCCATCACTGACACCAATGGTGTGAAACGTCAATCCAACAAGGTCTTGTTCCCACACTGATTTTTTCACGACAGCCGCAAGATCATTCAGGTGCATGTTACAGGTGTTTCCATCGTATCCCATGCTGGCGATACCTACCTGTGCTTTCGCCAAATCTTCATCTGTCAGGCCAATGCCATAGAACATCGCCTGCGCTGCAGGTTGTGTCGGATCTTGGGTGATGGTTTTGCTGTATTTGTTCAATTCGCTCATGGTATGGTTGTTTGTTTAAATGATGGTTGATTTTCTGATTTCGATATTCGCCTTGTGGATGGCTTCATCCGTTTTGTTCATGATACAATCACAGACCAGTTCACCGATGGTAGAGGTGAAATAGAAGTTCATCGGATCAATGTCTTTTGTTACAAATCCGTTCTGGGTTGTCCATTCTACTGCATGTCTTATGGTGCCAGCTTCTTCCGGCATGCCAAGATGGTCCAGCATCATGGCAACAGAAAGGATGGCACCCACAGGATTGGCAATGTCTTTTCCTGCGGCTTGTGGGTATGACCCATGAATGGGTTCAAACAGGGCAGTACCTGTCCCAACCGAGGCAGATGGAAGCATGCCAAGGGATCCGGACAAAACGCTTGCCTCATCGCTCAAAATATCGCCGAACATGTTTTCTGTAAGGATAACATCAAATTGTGCAGGGTTGATGATCAGCTGCATGGCAGCATTGTCTACATACATGCAATTCAGTTCTACGCCAGGATATCCGGCACTCATTTCAGAGACTGTTTTGCGCCAGAGTTTTGAGGTTTCCAGTACATTTGATTTGTCCAACAATGTCAGTTTTCTTTTTCTTTTTAGCGCGTGTTCGAATGCAAGGGCAGCAATTCTTCTGATTTCGGAAACGTTGTAAATGCAGAGGTCTGAGGCCTCTGTCCCTGTCTCATTCAATTCCTTTTTTCCAAAGTAAATTCCTCCTGTCAATTCCCTGTAGATGACAATATCCACATGCTCAAGAAGGTTTGATTTTACGGGAGACAAATGATAAAGTGATGGGTAGGTTGCAACAGGTCTGATGTTTGCAAAAAGTCCGAGCTCTTTCCTGATCCTGAGCAAACCTTGTTCAGGCCTTACTTTTGCTGCAGGGTCGATGTCGTATTTTGGATGTCCGACTGCCCCCAGCAATATGGCATCTGACGCTTTGCAGATGTCAATTGTCTCTTGCGGCAAAGGATCACCGGTCTTATCAATGGCATCTGCCCCCATCAGAGCGAAACTGTATGTGAATTGATGGCCAAATTTTTTGGCAACCGCATCCAAGCTGCGAATGGCCTGGTTGGTCACCTCCGGCCCGATTCCATCACCTGGTATGATTGCGATATGTTTGTTGACTCCCACTATTTGTTTTTTGACTCAAGGTATTGAATGGCAAGTGAACGCAGATTGTTGTCATGGACTTCTTTTAACGTATCGGCCAACTGTAAAAACTGATCATATAGAATGTCTATGTCATTTCTGTTGAATTCATGCCCCAGGTTCTTGAACCGGTAGGCCAATGCGGACCTTCCGCTCCTCGCGGTCAATACTATTTTTGATGTTTCAGCACCCACTTCTTCCGGACGAATGATTTCATATGTCTGGGAGTCTTTTAAAAATCCATCCTGGTGAATCCCTGAAGAATGAGAGAAGGCATTGGCTCCCACGATGGCTTTGTTGGGTTGAACCGGCATCCTCATGGTTTCAGAAACCAACCTGCTCAATGGGTTGAGCTGCGGGGCATCAATACTTGTGTACAGTCCCAAATGCGCATGTTGTTTCAATACCATCACCACCTCTTCCAATGCTGTATTGCCGGCCCTTTCACCCAGGCCATTGATGGTACATTCTATTTGCCTTGCGCCATTGATGGCACCGGCAATGGAATTGGCCGTAGCAAGCCCCAAATCGTTGTGGCAATGGCAGGATAATATGGCTTTATCCACATTGGAAACGTTGTTTTTCAGAAAGGCAATCTTTTCACCATATTGATTGGGGAGACAATATCCTGTGGTATCCGGGATATTTACGGTGGTTGCTCCGGCAGCAATTACTGCTTCTACAACCTTTGCAAGGTATTTGTTGTCTGTTCTTCCTGCATCTTCAGCATAAAACTCCACGTCATCCGTGTAATTCCTTGCCCACTTCACAGCTTGCACAGCCCTGAGAAGGATTTCTTCCCTGTTGCTGTTGAACTTGCTTTTTATGTGTGAGTCGGATGTTCCAATGCCGGTATGTATACGCCCTCTTTTTGCATGTTTCAGCGCAAGTCCTGCCACCTCAATGTCCTTTTCAACTGCACGGGAAAGACCACATACAGTGGCATTCTTTATGATCTTGGAGATTTCTGAAACAGACTCAAAATCACCAGGGCTTGAAATGGGGAAACCTGCCTCAATGATGTCTACACCCAGGGATTCCAATGCAAGTGCCAATTCGATTTTTTCTTTGGTATTGAGCTTGCAGCCGGGCACCTGTTCGCCATCGCGCAGTGTGGTATCGAAGATGAAAATTTTTTGATCTGTCATGGTTGTCTTTTTGCCATTTCAATCTTTTTGGTGGAATAAAAATGGCCGTTCTGCTAATTTAACACTTCCATTTTTTCTTTTTTCCCCAAAATGCAACGTAATTTACGCTGTGTAAACACTGCCGATATTGCTAAAATGCATATCCCACAAGGATTTCATTGAAAATCAATTACGATGCCCAACCGGTCAATTGACGAACTTTTTTTGCTCATCAAAACCCTCGAAAAGGGGGAGAAGCGCAATTTTAAGCTTTATATGGGCAGGAATGCGGCCACCGATGACCTCAAAGTGATTACCCTTTTTGATGCCATTGACAAAGCAGATGTTTATGATGAGGATTTGTTGCTGAAAAGGAATCCCTCGATTCAGAAACAACAATTGTCTAATCTCAAGGGGCATCTCTACAAGCAAGTGCTCTCCAGCATTCGGTTGCTGAGGAATGATCAGGCCGTCGACATCCAGCTACACGAACAATTGGATTATGGCAGAATTCTTTACAACAAAGGGCTTTACCACCAAAGCCTGAAAATGCTTCAAAAAACAAAAGACCTTGCAAAGCAGTACAACCAGATGACGTTTTGGTTGCAGGCACTTTTCTTCGAAAAGAAAATCGAGGCTTTGCACATTACGCGCAGTTTTGAAGACAGGGCCGAGCAGTTGTCTTTGGAGGTGGAAGAGTTGAATGACCGCTTGGCAATGGTGGGGAAGTTGAGCAGTCTTGCATTGCAACTTTATGGCTGGTACATCAAGAATGGACACAGCAGGGATGAAAAGGATGCTGAGGCCATCCGGTTGTTTTTCAACAACAAAATGCCCATTAACGCTGGAGAATACCAAGGCTTTTATGAAAGGCTCTACTTTGCACAAAGCCATGCCTGGTTTGGATTTATTCTCCAGGATTTCTTGGCCTATTACAAAAATTGCCAGCGCTGGGTGGATCTTTTTGAAAAGGAACCCCAGATGATGAAAGTTGAACCTCAACATTTCATCAAGGGCATGCACAATTTGCTCAATGCCCATTTCATGCTCAGAAATGACAGGAAATTTGAAATGGAGATCAAAAGGTTTGAAGATTTCTACGCGTCAAAGGAAGGCAATGCAAGCATCAATACGAGGGTACAGGGCTTTGTTTATCTCTACCTTGCCAAAATAAACAGGCATTTCCTTGAAGGTAGTTTTTCCGAGGGCCTGAAACTGATACCCGAAATTGAGGAAAAACTCATTGAATTTGAAATGCAGTTGGATCGCCACAGGACATTGGTATTTTACTACAAGATTGCATGTTTGTATTTTGGGTGTGGCGACTATGACAATACCATTGTTTACCTCAACAAGATTATACACTGGAAGGCGGACCTTCGGGCGGATCTTCAGTGCTATGCCCGATTGCTTCACATGATTGCACACTATGAACTGGGCAATGATGCTATTCTGGAAAGCCAGTTCAGGTCTGTGTTCCGATTTATGTCAAAAATGAAGAACCTGAGTGTTGTAGAAAACGAAATATTCGCTTTTTTGAGGAGCGCCTTCTCTCTCGGCAAGGTTGAATTGCAGAATGGATTTTTGGCGCTTTTTGAGAAATTGAAAGGGGTAGAGGGAAATCCATTGGAAAGTCGATCTTTCATGTACCTGGATATTCTTTCCTGGCTGGAAGGCAAGATCAAAAATGTTCCTGTTCAGGAAGTGATCTCCTCACATTTCAGGGCCAGGACCGCGGCCTATCCCAACAGTTAAAAAAGCAGGTTTTCAAAAGAAATTTATTGTTATTTCGGCTGTTTTGAGTACTTTTGCCATCCTTAAATTTGGCATGCCCCTATTTATTTCAATCCTGTTTGCTCATAAATTATTGATTTTCAATAATATTTGACTGGCTGCTTGCAGCTGGACAGGGAAGCTATAGTGGTACTAGAACATTGTAAAACAGATATCTTATTATGGCTATCAAAAGAGACAATCGCCCAAAATCTTCTTTTTCAAAGATCACCATCAGCATTGCGTCCCCGGATTCTATCCTGGACAGGTCGTTTGGTGAGGTGTTGAAACCAGAGACCATCAACTACAGAACCTACAAGCCTGAAAGGGATGGTTTGTTCTGTGAAAAGATTTTTGGTCCAGTAAAAGACTACGAATGTGCTTGTGGAAAGTACAAGAGGATCCGTTACAAGGGAATTGTTTGTGACCGTTGTGGTGTGGAAGTGACCGAGAAGAAAGTTCGTCGCGAGCGCATGGGCCACATCAAACTTGTTGTACCTGTGGTTCATATCTGGTACTTCAAAAGCTTGCCCAACAAAATCGGTTATCTGCTGGGCATCAGTTCCAAGAAGTTGGAAAGCATCATTTATTATGAGCGTTTTGTAGTCATACAACCCGGTATCATGGAAGACAAGGGTAAAAAACAGGGTGACCTGTTGACAGAAGAGGAGTACCTCGACCTGTTGGATACCCTGCCAAAAGAAAACCAGTACCTGCCTGATGAAGACCCCAACAAGTTCATTGCCAAAATGGGCGCTGAGGCAGTACATGACCTTCTGATGAGGATTGACCTTGATTCACTCAGCTATACCCTCAGGAATGCTGCAGCAACAGAAACTTCACAACAGCGTAAGGCGGATGCCCTTAAGCGTTTGAGTGTTGTTGAGTCTTTCCGTGACGCCAATTCAAGAATCGTTAACCGTCCGGAATGGATGGTCATGCAATATATTCCTGTCATACCACCTGAACTCAGGCCGCTTGTGCCATTGGATGGTGGCCGTTTCGCTTCTTCAGACCTCAATGACCTCTACCGCAGGGTGATCATCAGGAACAACCGTCTCAAGCGTTTGCTTGAAATCAAGGCTCCTGAAGTAATCCTGAGGAATGAAAAAAGGATGTTGCAGGAAGCCATCGATTCATTGTTCGACAACAGCCGTAAATCCAATGCTGTCAAGGCTGAAGGCGGACGTGCACTGAAATCACTCAGCGATGTGTTGAAAGGCAAGCAAGGTCGTTTCCGTCAGAACCTCCTGGGTAAGCGTGTCGACTATTCAGGTCGTTCGGTTATTGTTGTAGGGCCTGAATTGAAACTCCACGAATGTGGTTTGCCCAAAGACATGGCTGCCGAATTGTTCAAGCCATTTATCATCAGAAAACTGATTGAAAGGGGTATCGTAAAAACAGTCAAATCTGCCAGAAAACTGGTTGACCGCAAGGAAGCAATTGTTTGGGATATCCTTGAAAACATATTGAAAGGGCATCCGATCATGCTGAACCGTGCCCCAACACTTCACCGCTTGTCCATTCAGGCCTTCCAGCCCAAGTTGGTTGAAGGGAAAGCCATACAGCTTCATCCGTTGGTTTGTTCTTCTTTCAATGCCGACTTTGATGGTGACCAGATGGCGGTTCACGTACCCCTCAGCCATGCTGCGGTCTTGGAAGCACAGCTGTTGATGCTGGCCTCACACAATATCCTGAATCCACAAAATGGTACACCAATTACACTGCCTTCACAAGACATGGTACTTGGTTTGTATTATATCACCAAAGGAAAGCGCAACACCGACGTCGATGTGGTAAAGGGAGAGGGTATGCGTTTCTACAGTGCGGAAGAGGTTATCATTGCTTACAACGAAGGCAAGGTGGATCTCCATGCTTATATCAAGGTAAAAACCAATGTCAGGAATGAAGCGGGTCACCTGGAGTTCAAATTGCTTGAAACTACAGTAGGACGTGTATTGTTCAATCAATCTGTTCCCCATGAGGTTGGTTTTGTAAATGCATTGCTTACCAAAAAGAGCCTCAGGGAGATCATTGGTAACATCATCAAGATCACCAATGTTCCTACCACTGCTAAATTCCTCGACGCCATCAAGGAACTTGGTTTCCGCATGGCCTTCAGGGGCGGATTGTCTTTTAACATACAAGACCTTGTGTTGGATGTTCCTAAAGAAGCCATGATTGATCAGGCATCCGCAGAAGTTCAGGAAGTATGGGACAATTACAACATGGGATTGATTACCAACAACGAGCGTTACAACCAAATCATTGACATCTGGTCAAGGGTGGATACAAGAGTTACTGAAACCCTTATCCGCGCAATGGCAACTGACAAGCAGGGCTTCAACTCTGTTTACATGATGCTTGACTCAGGTGCAAGGGGTAGCAAACAGCAGGTAAAGCAGCTTGCTGGTATTCGTGGATTGATGGCCAAGCCGCGTAAGAGTGGTTCATCTGGTTCGGAAATCATTGAAAATCCGATCCTCTCCAACTTCAAGGATGGTTTGAGCGTATTGGAATACTTCATCTCAACACATGGAGCCCGTAAGGGTCTTGCAGATACTGCACTTAAAACTGCGGATGCAGGTTACCTGACACGCCGCCTGGTAGACGTTGCACAGGATGTAATCATTACTGAAGAGGATTGTGGTACCCTCAGGGGAATTGCAACCAGCGCCTTGAAAGACAATGAGGACATTGTTGAACCATTGTACGACAGGATCCTCGGAAGGACCTCCCTGCACAATGTTTATGACCTCCAGACTGACGAACTTATCGTTGCTGCAGGTGAAAAAATTGACGAGGATACAGCCAAAAAAATTGAAGACTCAAGCATAGAAACCATTGAAATACGTTCTGTTCTTACTTGCGAAAGCAAGCGTGGCTGTTGCGTAAAATGTTATGGTCTCAACCTTGCCACCGGTAACATTGCCCAAAGGGGTGATGCCGTGGGTATTATTGCGGCACAGTCCATCGGTGAACCAGGTACACAGCTTACCCTGCGTACATTCCACGTGGGTGGTGTTGCGGGCTCAGCCTCAGTTGAGTCCCATCTCGTTGCCAAATTTGATGGTGAGGTTCAGTTTGATGGACTGCGTACCGTCAAGTCCAAAAACATGGAAGGAAAGGATGTTCAGATCGTCATTGGCCGTACAGCTGAAATGCGGATCATGGATGTGAAGAACGACCGTGTACTCATCACCAACAATGTTCCTTACGGATCTGTCCTTTCCATTGCTGATGGAAAGAAAGTTGCAAAGGGTGACATCATATGTACATGGGATCCTTTCAACAACGTCATTGTTGCTGAAATTGCCGGTCAGATTGCTTTTGACAATGTCATTGATGGGGTTACTTATCGTGAGGAAGCCGATGAGCAAACAGGTCACAGGGAAAAGGTGGTCATTGAATCAAAAGACAAGACAAGAATTCCTTCACTCAAGATTTTGGGCAAGGATGAAAAAACATACAACCTTCCTGTCGGATCACATATTGTGATTGAGGAAGGTGATCAGGTAACTGCGGGCCAGGTATTGGTGAAGATTCCAAGGGTGCTTGGTAAGTTGAGGGACATCACGGGTGGTCTTCCACGTGTAACTGAACTCTTCGAAGCAAGAAATCCAGGAAATCCTGCAGTGGTTTCTGAAATTGATGGTGTGGTTAGTTTCGGAGCCATTAAACGTGGTAACCGCGAAATCACAGTGGAAGCAAAAGATGGTATTGTTAAAAAATACCTGGTTACGCTTACACGCCAGATCCTCGTTCAGGATGGGGACTTTGTAAAAGCAGGTACGCCAATGTCCGATGGGCAGGTAGCACCCGGCGACATTCTCTCGATCAAAGGACCATTTGCCGTACAAGAGTATGTAGTGAATGAAATTCAGGAGGTTTATCGCCTCCAGGGTGTTAAAATCAACGACAAGCACGTTGAGGTCATCGTTCGCCAGATGATGAGAAAGGTTGAAATTGTTGATCCGGGCGATACAAGGTTCCTGGAAGGTGATCTTGAAGACCGCTTTGATTTCAATGTTGAGAATGATTGGATTTACGACAAGAAGGTTGTAGTTGATCCGGGAAATTCAGAGGTGTTGAAAGCAGGACAGATCGCCAGCTTGCGTGAAATCAGGGAAGAAAACTCTATCCTCCGCAGGGCCGATAAGAAAATTGTCGAGTTCCGTGATGCAGAAGCAGCCACTTCAAGGCCAGTGCTTCTTGGAATCACCAAAGCTTCACTTGGAACCCAAAGCTGGATTTCTGCCGCATCATTCCAGGAAACCACCAAAGTGCTTTCATCTGCAGCCATCCAAGGCAAAGTTGATGATATGCTCGGTCTCAAGGAAAACGTTATCACAGGGCACCATATTCCGGCCGGTACCGGCTTGAGGGACTACGAGAACATTCTTGTAGGAAGCAAGGAAGAGTACGAATTGCTTCAAACGACCCGAGAAGTGATGAGCTTTGATGAGGACGAATAAAACACTCAAAGGGAGCAGGCAACTGCTCCCTTTGCATATTGTACCTTTAAAATAAAACCATGAACCAAAAATTGATCAATATTATCCTGGGTGCAGGTATTGCACTATTGTTGCTCCTTCAATTGAAAAATGTTGGCAATACAACGTCAACATCATCGGCTGTAAAATCAGATACCTCAAGGCCCCTTAAGCTGGCTTACGTTGACCTCGACAGCATCCAGGAAAAATATGTTTTTTACAAGGAGAAGATGCAGGAGTTTGAAAAGAAAAAGGAATCTGCTGACAGGGACCTGAACAATGCTTTTCAGAAAATAGAAGCTGAAAAAAATGCATTTGCACAACGGGGGCAGTCCATTACCCAAGCCGAGTATGAAAACTTTCAAAGGGCATACCAGTCTAAAATGCAAAACCTTGACCAACAGAAACAATTGCTGGAAAACAGCATTGCAGCAGAGGGTGCAAAGACGATGGAAGACCTGAAAAAACGCATCAATGATTTTTTGGAAGAGTACAACAAGAAACATGCCTATAGTTATATTTTCTCTTATTCTACTGCACTCAATATCTTGTTTTACAAGGATCCTTCACAAGACATTACGGATGATGTTGTGGCTGGACTTAACGCGGCTTACAAGAAAAGCGGGGATAAAAAATAATATAACAACCGAATTTTCTTATCTTAAATCCCGGCTAAAGCAGCCGGGATTTTTTTAAATATTGATTATGTCAAGTCAAACTGAATTCAAGCCAAGTCTTGGACTGTTGGATGCAACAATGGTTGTTGCAGGCTCAATGATAGGATCCGGAATTTTTATTGTGGGTGCAGATATTACCCGCAATGTAGGAAGTGCAGGATGGGGTATTGCCGTATGGTTGATTACAGGATTCATGACCATCATCGCGGCCATGAGTTATGGTGAATTGAGTGCGATGTATCCCAAGGCAGGTGGGCAATATGTTTACCTCAAAGAGGCATACAATCCATTGGTTGGTTTTTTGTATGGTTGGAGTTTTTTTGCTGTCATCCAAACCGGAACCATTGCTGCTGTGGGTGTGGCATTTGCAAAATTTGCCGGTTATTTTTTCCCGGCACTCAACATGCAAGAGAAAAACATTCTTTTTCATCTAGGATCAGTCAACATTTACCCAGCCCAATTGGTTTCCATAGCAGTCGTTGTATTGCTTACCCAAATCAACACCAAGGGAGTGAAGGAGGGAAAACTGATCCAGACAACATTCACCGTTTCCAAATTGTTGGCTTTGTTCGGTCTCATTCTTTGCGGATTTCTGTTTGTTGACCACAGTCATTGGAGTGAAAACTGGACAACTGGAATGATCTCGCAGAAAGCTGTGATTGCTGAGAATGGTTCCATCACCTGGGAAGCCATTGGCGGCATCACATTGTTGGGTGCCATTGCAGCATCCATGGTGGGATCAATCTTCAGCAGCGACTCCTGGAACAATGTAACCTTTATCGCGGGGGAGATAAAAAATCCCAAGCGCAACATCGGGCTCAGCCTTTTTCTGGGTACGCTTATTGTTACCATCATCTACATTGCAGCAAACCTCATGTATTTGAATGTGCTACCGATGGCGCAGATTGCAAAGCCGGAAGAGGACCGTCTTGCTGTGGCAGCGGCCAGTGTCATATTTGGTTCAGCTGGAAGGGCGATCATCGCCGTACTGATCATGATCTCAACCTTTGGGTGCATCAATGGTTTGGTCATGGCCGGGGCAAGGGTGTATTATACCATGGCCCAGGATGGACTCTTTTTCAAACAAGCCGCAACACTCAACAAGAATGCTGTTCCCCAATGGGCCCTTTGGAGCCAGGCCATAGTAGCTGCATTGCTTTGCCTCAGTGGTCGCTACGGAGAATTGCTTGACATGGTTTCTTTTGTGGTTGTCATATTTTATGTGCTTACCATCATCGGGATTTTCATTTTAAGAAGGAAAAAGCCCGAAATGGAACGTCCTTACAAGGCTTTTGGCTATCCCTTTCTTCCATTGGTTTATGTCATCATGGGAACAAGCTTTTGCATTTTGTTGGTCATGTTCAAGCCAGAATATACCTGGCCAGGCTTGATCATTACACTCTTGGGAGTTCCATTGTACTTCTTTGCAGCAAGATCAAGCAAAGCATAGATGAAAAAAACAGCCATAATTGTTGCAGGGGGTTCCGGCACGCGCATGGGCACTGCATTACCCAAACAATTTCTGCCGGTTGGCGGCAAGCCAATATTTCTCCATTCCATCGATGCCTTCCTGCAAGCATATGCCGATATGCGCATTGTTTTGGTCATGTCCAGGGAATATTGTTCGATGGCAAAGTCTCTTTTGGAAAAGCACGACTATCCTGAAGCAATTGAAATCATTGAAGGGGGCATGACCCGTTTTCATTCCGTAAAAAACGGACTCAGCAGGGTTGATTCAGATTCCCTTGTTTTTGTGCACGATGCTGTGCGGTGTTTGCTTACCCCTGACTTGGTGAGGCGTTGCGGAAATGCTGCCATCCAGGAAGGCTCTGCCATTCCGGTGATTCCCGTCCGGGATAGCATAAGAAGGCTGGATGCTGAAACGAATGCATCTGTTGTGGTACCCCGTGAGGGATTGTTCATGGTTCAAACCCCCCAGGTTTTTATGGGCGCCATCATTTTGCCAGCATTTGATGTTGATGATCAATCCAGTTTTACGGATGAGGCCAGTGTTTTGGAGGCTTCAGGATATTTGGTCCATTTGGTGGCAGGAGAGGAGAGGAACATCAAGATAACATTCCCAGATGACCTTGCTTTTGCGGATTGGAAATTATCCGCTTCTTCCAGTCACTGATCATTTGATTTCTTCTTTCGTTTTGGCGTTGGCAATCTTTTCAAGGATTTGGTGTGCAACTTCCATGGCCTGAAACCCATCGTACTCTGAAACAATGGTATTGCTGTTGGTTACAATCGCATCCCTGAATGCAGAGAGTTCCGCCTTGATGGCATTGACGTTGATGGGTTCTAGATTTTCAACAGCAATGGTGCGGGGGCCGTTGGGTGTTTCGATATCAAAACTGAAGTTTGCATCACTTTCATCTTCTCCTTTCAACCGGATGATCTCCGTTTTTTTATCGAGGAAATCTATTCCGATATAGGCATCCTTCTGGAAAAGCCTCATTTTCCTCATTTTTTTCATGGAAATCCTGGATGATGTCAGGTTGGCTACACAACCATTGTTGAACTCTATCCTTGCATTTGCAATATCTGGAGTATCGGTCATTACGGCAACACCGCTTGCTGAAATATTTTTTATATCACTTTTCACCAGGTGAAGGATGATGTCGATGTCATGGATCATGAGGTCCAGTATCACACTCACTTCCGTACCCCTGGGATTGAATTGTGCCAGCCTGTGGACTTCGATGAACATTGGCTGAAGTGGTTTGCCTTTCAGGGCCACAAAGGCCGGGTTGAAGCGCTCTACATGCCCTACCTGAAACTTCACCTTTGCTTCGCTCACCAACTTCAATAATTTTCTGGCTTCGCCCATGTTATTGGCCAAAGGTTTTTCCACAAATACATGTTTGCTTTTGCGCAAGGCCAGTTCGCAGACAGGGAAATGAAATTGGGTAGGAGTTATCACATCTGCAGCATCGATTTCGTCCAGCAGCATTTCCATGTCCGTAAACCGTTTTAAGCCGAATTTTTCCATCACTTCATTGGCTGCCATATCATTGGGGTCATAAAACCCTATGATCTCAGTTCCCTCAATCTCTTTCCAATTGCTGATGTGAAATTTTCCGAGGTGTCCGACACCGAAAATGCCAATTTTTAACATGATGAAACAAAGGTAGGGAAAGTTAAAATGCAGACCTGATTGGCTAAGAGAGAATCATCCGAGGTATTTCTATGTCTACAACGGAAAAAAGCGTTCGAATCCCAATGGTTTTCTGGGTTCTTTTTACATTAACGCAAAAAATGGATTCAAATTTTACTAAATTTGTTTAAGTACCTATACAAAATGAAAATGCTATGCCTAGACAACCCCAATACCAAAAATGTATCTTTACTGCACTAGTAGTATCATTTTTCCTTTTTAGAGGGAATGTTCTAAAGGCCCAGTTGCCGACATTTACCCAATTTTCTCAAAATCAACTCAACATAAATCCCTCATTTGCAGGCTATTTTGATGATGATATAAAGTTAAATGCAATTTATCGGTCTCAGTCTTATTCCAAGCTGGTGACCTCTACTTTTACCAACGCCTCCTTCCAGATGCGTCCATACATGGATTTCATCCCTGAAAATGATGTTTTTGGATTTGGATTGAATGCATATTCGCATAAAACCCTCACTGCATACTCACACAATGCATTGTCAGCCTCCTTGTCTTACTCCAAGAGTTTAGACTATGAATCTACACAAACCCTGGCCATTGGTTTTCAGGGCCGCTACAACTCCAAAAGGGTGGATTATACCCAACTGCTTTTTCCAAATCAATTTGATATCATTGGCTATACCTCAAGCCTTCCGAACAATGAACCCATTCAGATCATCAATGCCAATTTTTTTGACCTGAATGCAGGTTTGCTTTACAGTGCCGTAGGAGAGAATGAAGCTTTTACGGCGGGTTTTTCAATGTACAATGTCAATCAGATCAGTGCTGACCGTGCAAAGCTTGCCAACAGGGATGGATCCACGTATAACTATCATTTGGGTTACTCCAGGTATTTGTCTGAACACAGTCAGGTATTTCTTGGGGGGCTTCATTCCTCAACGTTCAAACAGCGGGCTACATCGATTGTGGGTGCAGTCCAACTGATGCCAGATTATTCAAGATCAATAGGCTTTGATGTTGGAGGTATTTATGTCCTGAACAACAGTGTTTCCCCTTTTGTGAACTTGAACATGAATCTTTTCAAGTTTTCGTTTACCTACAATGTTCCTATAGCACCCAACATTTCCTATGTGCAACAATCAAATGCTTTTGAAATCGGCCTTCAGCTGATTTTTTCCAGACCTTCTGAAAGAAATACATTGGCCAAGCGGCACATGAGTTGTTTCAAATAAACAGTTACCTATGAAAAAACACAATCGACGTTTCATGAAGTCAATTACACAAGCTCGGTTTGCTTTTACAATGTTGCTGCTTTTGGCTTCCAACTTCTTGATGTCCCAATCCTGTCCGGTGATCAATTCGATCACCAACAGCAGTGCAGTTTGCATCGGAGCCAGTATTACAATACAAGTAAATGCCACTTCTCCAGATTTGTCAACACTTACATATGTCTGGTACAAGAATGGTACACAAATCACAGGTGCAACATCCAGTCAGTATACCATCAATGGATACTCGAATGCAGATGCTGCTTCTTACACAGTGAAAGTAAGCAACGCCTGTGGAACTGCTACCGTGTCAAATGCTGTTCAGCTGACTTCCGCTTATACACCAAGCATAGTCAGTAATGTCACCAGCTCAACGGCTATTTGCGTGGGTGCTGATTTTCGCACATCCGTGACAGCAACAACAAACAATGGTGATCCGTTGTCATACCAATGGTCTAAAGGTGGAACCAACATCACTGGAGCCACTACTTCCGACTATGTAATAAATCGTGTTGTTGAGGGGGATGCTGGTCAATTCAAACTGGCCTTGACAAATTCATGTGGCACTGTTTATAGCTCGGTTCAACAACTTATTGTTAACAAGACTCCGGTCATCAATACCCAGCCCAGCAGCAATCAGGTTTGTGTTGGAGGCTCTTTTTTAGCAACTGCAGATGTGTCGGGTGCTGATACATATGCATGGACAAAGAATAGCATTGGAACAGGGAACAGCAGCTCTCGTGTAACCATTTCAAGTGTACAGCTCTCAGATGGCGGAACATACAAGTACACAGCCACAAATACCTGTGGTACCGTAACAAGCAGTGATGCAGTTTTAACAGTAAAAGCCAAGCCAACGCTTGTATCTGTAACTCCTGGTGCAACCATTTGCCAAGGAACTTCTACTACCTTGAGTGTTGTTGCCAATGGCAACAATGATCCAGGGATGTCATATCAATGGAGTAAAAGCGGTTCTTCAATTACTGGAGCAATTGCCGCCACTTATAACATTTTAAGTTTTGGCTTAAATGATGCAGGGACTTACTCAGTTGCCGTTACAAATTCATGCGGAACCTCTACCAGTACTAGTGTTGGCCTAGATTGTACGCTTTCTAATGCTACAACTCCTGTAATTACAAGTACTTTCAACAGTCCTGCCTCTATTTGTGTTGGAGAAAATTTTACTGCTCAGGTTGTTGCCAGCTCAAATGGGGGTGGAGCGATGAGTTACCACTGGAAAAAGGCGGGTGTGCTTATTCCTGGCGCAACAAACACGTCCCTTTCCCTCACCAATATGCAAACCACTGATGCAGGAATTTATACCGTTGAGGTGATCAATACTTGTGGTAAAACCGTTAGTGAAAATCTTCAGATTGATGTTTCACAGAAACCCATCATTACCTTGCAGCCAGTATCCAATACAGTCTGCGCTGGAGCTTCCCTTTCGCTTTTAGCTGATGTTGTAGGTGCCACTGCTTACAAATGGCAGAAGGGTGGTGTTGATGTTGGAAATTCTACCAAGACCTTCACCCTTGCCACGGTCATCGCCTCAAATGCTGGCTTGTATAGCTTTGTTGCGTCCAATGCGTGCGGTACAAGTACCAGTTCTTCTGCAACTGTTGTTGTGAACAACAAGCCTGTCATCAACAGCATCATTGCACCTGCATCTGTTTGTGCAGGAAACACAGCTGTTTTGGAGAGCAGTGTGAGTGGAAATGGAGACAACAATCTGGTGTATTCATGGACATTGAATGGAACTGCAATTCCCAACAGCAATGTGCCTACTTTGTCAGTACCCAATTTTCAGTCTGCCAATGCCGGTAATTATGGGTTAAGGGTTGAAAATGGGTGCGGATTTGTACTCTCATCAACCGTTGGACTTGATAAAAACATCCAACTGGTTCAAGCTCCTGTTGTTTCTTCTGTTGCCGACCAAAATCCCTGCTTGAATACTGCACTCAATGTATCTCCCGGACTGACCAATGTGAGCGGGACTTCCATCACGTATCAGTGGTACTTCAAGGGTGCAGCTTTGGATGCTCAACGTTCAGCACAGTTGAAGATCAGCAATATCCAGGCCGCTCAGTCAGGAGTATATTTTCTCTCTGTTAACAATGGATGTGCGCCAGTAAGTGGCACGCCATTCAATGTAAATGTGCTGGAATTACCGGTAATAAGAACGCAGCCATCCGCATCAACGGATTCCTGTCTGGGAACGATTTTTAATTTACAAGTGGCTGCAACCGACGCACAGTCGTACCAGTGGTACAAGGATGATGTTGCCATTATAGGAGAAACCAATGCTATTTTTTCAAGATCTTCTTTGTTGGCATCAGATGCTGGTCGCTACAATGTAAAAGTGTCCAACAACTGTGGCTATTCAGTCACCAGCAACAATGCCATCTTGAGGGTGGGTAAAGCGCCAACTGCTGTTCCGTCGCCCATAGACATGGCATGTGTGGGGCAACCTGCATCCATGTCTGTTGTTGCCAATACCAATGGTGGCGGTCCGCTCGTGTATGCATGGAGTTCCACATCAGGGACCATTGCTGGGGCAACCTCATCTACATACAGGATTGCCGCTGTTGCCTTAACGGATGCAAAGACCTATACGGTTGCTGTTTCCAATGCCTGTGGTAAAATCAATGGAGGAAGTTTTGTGCTTGCAGTAGCTGACAAGCCAACTGTGTCCATCTCCACGACCATTCCAATCAATGCATCAAGCGGTAACCCCTCAGTTTGTATAGGAACACCCATTTCATTCAATGTTACCTCAAATTCCAATGGCGCTTTACCAACCTATACATGGTACAAGGACGATCTTAGCAAGGGCGTACAATCAACGAGTGGACTTTCCATTGTATCCAGTGTTTCATCCGATGCTGGCGTATACAAGCTTAGCGTTTCAAATGCATGTGGAACTTCACTCAGCAGTAGCATCATTGTTGGCGTTCAAGATAAACCTGAATTTGTCACCCAACCAGCTGATATTACACTTTGTGAGAAAAAAGTACTCAATTTGAGTGCGCTTGCCCAAAACAAAAGTGGTACTTCGTCACCCATCATTTACAATTGGTATTTTAATGGGAATGCACTTTCCTCAACCAATGCCAATTTGACCCTTTCCAACATTTCAACCAGCAATACAGGCAATTACCGTTTAAGGGCCAGCAATGATTGTGGATCCGTGTTCAGTGACATTGCAGTTGTTACTATTGTTTCTGTGCCAAAATACAATATACTTACTCCCCAAACTGAGTTTTCCATTTGTTCGGCCACTTCACAGACAAAATCGATAGCGCTGAATGTTTATGCAGAGAATGGTGTACAGCCCAATATTGTGTGGACGACGGATGTAGGAAGCATCATTGGCCCATCCAATACAACAACTATTGCCATAGGCAGTGTTGGGAAAAATGCAAACTATTTTGCAACCATGACAAATGCATGCGGTTCTGTTCAGCTGAACGATGGAAGGGGAATTGTGGTATTCAATGAAGTGGCTTTGCCCAGTGTAAAAAGTTTTACCAGGCCTCCACTAACCACATTTTGTGAACGGGATGCTATAAAACTAAATGTATCCACCAATTCCACAGGGTATGAGACCTATGCATGGAAGCTGGGTGGAGTAGTTGTTCAGACCAATCAATCTGGAAATCCGAGTTCTTCCGATTTTCAAAAGTTTGCTACAGTAGCAGATGCAGGAACCTATACTGTTGACATCACCAACAACTGTGGAACACTTGCCAATGCGGTTTCAATCCCCGTAACCATCAACCCAACCCCCAATGTGGATTTTGCTGTAAGTAGCCAGACCACCCAGTGCCTGGCAGGAAATATCTTTACATTCAACAACAATTCAACCAATACCACAGCAGGAATTCGTTTTACATGGGATTTTGGGGATGGTGTCAAAGACATCACTTCTGTGAGCACTGCTTCCCATACATATACTGTATCAGGAACCCAGGTTGTTAAGTTGACTGCTGTCAATGAATTTGGTTGTTCAAGCTTCAACACCAGAAACGTTGTAATTGCAGCCAGCCCACGCATTACTTCCCAGCCCATTGGAAAAGTTGTTTGTGAAGGAGACCGGTATGAACTTTCTGTTACCATCGACAACGGAGGTGCGACATCCTTGAGTTACCAATGGTACTTTAAAGGACAACCCATATCCAATAACAATAAAAATGCATATGCCATCACTTCCATGAGCGCTTCTGATGCAGGAACATATTATGTGAAGCTGATGAACTCTGGTTGTAACCTTTCTTCCCAATCGGAAGCCGTCAATGTGTCTTATCAGGAACGCCCTGATGTCAGTTTTAATGTTGGAGGAAAATCACTCAAATCCTGTATTACAGCTGCCGAATATACCTTTACCAATACGACTCCTGCTGTGGCTGGTGCCACCTATCTGTGGTCATTCTCCGATGGAACTTTTTATACCAGCACAAATGTTGTTCATAAGTTTTTGAACACAGGCAAATACGATGTCTCGCTTACTGCTTCGGCCGGAGGATGCAGTGCTACAGGCTTTCTCAATGGTAATTCTGCCAACAGGATTAGCATTGACGGTGTTCCAATCATCAATGCGGACCTTCCTTCTTCCAAAACAGTCAAAAAAGGAGATCCCATAGTGCTCGAAATCAACGCAGGTGCTGTTGATGCAGAGGGTCTTCAAATGCCAGTAAATTATTACTGGTATAAGGAGCCATCAACTTCTGTGATTGGAACAAATAGCAATACTTTCAATACCATTACCAATGCTCTTACCTCAGATTCAGGACGCTACTATGTTTTGGTGAACAATGTATGTGGGTCAACCAGGAGCAATACCACCTTTGTTAAGGTGCACGATATCCCAACAATTACATTACAGCCCATTACCACAAAGGTTTGTTATGGAAAAACCCTGCAATTAAAAGTGGAAGGAATCTCAAATGACAACAGTTCACCGCTATATCAATGGTATTACCGCAAAGACATTGATGCTTCCCCCCAGCCAATTCCAGGAGCATCAGGTCCGGTGTTTAACCTTGACCTTTTTGCAGTAAAAGATGTGGGAAACTATTTTGTAAAGTTGTCCAACTCGGTAGGGTTTGTTGAAAGCAATTC
The DNA here is from genome assembly GCA_030832085.1 of Chitinophagales bacterium. GTDB lineage: Bacteria > Bacteroidota > Bacteroidia > Chitinophagales > Chitinophagaceae > Pollutibacter. Next base: position 91,422 of record JAURJU010000076.1, read on the forward strand.
AATTTTAGTTGTTGCAGAGACCCTCCCCACCGTAAATTCCATTGCTTCGATTCCTTCGCTTGAATCAGGCATTTGTGTCAATACAGGGTTGCAGTTGAATGCTTCTGTAACAACATTGAACAACAGCAGCTATACGATCAGTTGGGAGCAAAACGGTGTTGCATTGACTGGCGAAGAAAGCCTAAGGCTCAATTTCCCCTCTATCAAAAAATCCAATTCAGGAGAAATTGCCATCAACGTTACCAATGCTTGCGGAACAACCAAAGGAAAGGTCAATGTCAACGTAATAGACATACCCCAGTTCAGTCAGGCTCCTTCTGCTGTAACCACCTGTATTAATGGGAGTGCTGTTTTTTCTGCAAAACTGCAATCGGTTACCGACGGATCCCCCTTTGGTTACCAGTGGTTGAAAAATGGTGTTAATTATTCAGGCACAGGGGTGATCACCAGCGAAAAACTGAGTTTGTCAAATGTACAGGTTGCCGATGCTGGATATTATGCATTGCAATCTTCCAATTCCTGTGGAATAAATACCTCTTCTACGGGTAAATTGACAGTAGTTGCCACTGCGCCATCGATTTCCCAACAACCTTCTGCGATCAGTACTTGTGCAGGAATTCAGAATGCAGTCACACTGGTAGCCAGTTCCGAGGACAATCAATTGTATTACAAATGGTATAAAAACGGAAACATCCTGCCAAGTGAAGTTGCCGCACAACTCACCTTCAATGCCATTGCAGCTTCCGATGCCGGTACTTATAAGGTCATTGTAACCAACAGTTGTAACCTGAGTACCACCAGCAATCCTTTCCAGGTGGTTGTGAAGGAAAAGGTAAGCCTCAATGCCACCATTGCTGACAAGCAAATATGTATAGGACAAAACCTTGGCGCTGACATTTCCAGTTATCTTATCGGTTCAGACATCAATACAATTTACCAGTGGAGATTGAATGGTATCAATCTTACTGATGGATCTGCCCGAACCAGCAACCTTACGTTATTGAATTTAACCAAGACCAATGACGGCGCTTACAGCATTGTTGCGAGCAACAGTTGTGGTGCGTCGACATTGAACCTGTTCAAGCTTACGACCACAGCAGCACCTGAGATTACTACGCAGCCGATTGCTGGATTTGCATGTGCTGGCGGAAGCTTTACGAACAACGTAATTGTGGCCAATGCTGCACAGTTGCCGTTGTCGTATCAGTGGTACAAGGATGGAAATATAATTTCCAACAATGGTGCTGCTCAGCAATTGTTGTTGCAGAACATAGCGGTGGCAGACCAGGGGCTTTACGCGGTGCGTGTAAGCAACAGTTGTGGTACTACGCAATCATCATCCGGAAGGCTTTCCTTGGTGGGCAATCCCGTCATTACCCAACAGCCAGCAGCAATCAGTTCATGTTCAGGAATAGAGAATACTGCGATTGTCGTGGCGAGCTCTGACGACAACCGTTTGTCCTACAGTTGGTACAAGGATGGGGCCTTGATTTCTGGTCAGATCAACCCTCAATTGGTGTTTTCAAAGATAGGATCGGGTGATGGTGGTACATACAAGGTGGTTGTGACAAATGGTTGTAACCTGAGTACAACAAGTTCCAACTTCCAGATTGTAATCAAGGAAAAGATTTCTTTGAATGGCATCATTGCAGACAAAACGCTTTGCGCAGGCAGTAACCTGAATGCGGATATCAGCGGATTTTTGAGTGGTACAGACATCAGCTCCACCTACCAGTGGAAGCTGAATGGCATTGATGTGTCTGATGCGAGTGCAAAGACCAATTTTATCAAGTTATTGAATTTAACCAAGACCAATGACGGCGCTTACAGCATTGTTGCGAGCAACAGTTGTGGTGCGTCGACATTGAACCTGTTCAAGCTTACGACCACAGCAGCACCTGAGATTACTACGCAGCCAATTGCTGGATTTGCATGTGCTGGCGGAAGCTTTACGAACAACGTGATTGTGGCCAATGCTGCACAGTTGCCGTTGTCGTATCAGTGGTACAAGGATGGAAATATAATTTCTAACAATGGTGCTGCTCAGCAATTGTTGTTGCAGAACATAGCTGTGGCAGACCAGGGTCTTTACGCGGTGCGTGTAAGCAACAGTTGCGGTACTACGCAATCATCATCCGGAAGGCTTTCCTTGGTGGGCAATCCAATCATTGCACAACAGCCACTTCCTATCACGGCTTGTGTTGGTGAGGAAACCATGGCTGCTGTTGTGGCGACATCCGACGACAACATCCTTTCGTACAGTTGGTACAAGGATGGAATCATTGTGCCCGGACAAATTGGTCCTCAACTGCTCTTTGCCAAGATTGGATCAGCAGATGTAGGCCTTTACAAGGCGCTTGTGACCAATGGATGCAAGCTCACTTCAACAACAGCCAATTTTCAGGTGGTGATCAAGGAAAAGATCAGTCAGGTATCAACCATTGCAGACAAACAAATATGTGTTGGCACTGATTTGCAAGTAGACATCAGCAAAAACTTAAAAGGGGTTGACCTTTCTTCTTCTTATCAATGGAAGCTGAATGGCGTTGACATTGCAGATGCATCTGCAACCACCAATACCATAAAATTGCTAGCGGTTACCAAAACAAATGTTGGTAATTATGCTGTATTGGCTACCAATTCATGTGGCAGTTCATTGCTTGACTTGTTCAAATTGGGTGTTACCAATCTGCCGGTAATTGAAACACACCCTCTACCCGGTGAGGTGTGTGAAAACCTGGATTGGTCAAACAAAGTGGTCGTCTCCAATTTAGATCAAATTGGATTTACTTACCAATGGTACAAGGATGGTATCCCATTGTCAGGTGCAAACAGCCCTGAAATATACCTTTCAAACGTCAATGCATCCAACCAGGGGATATACAATGTAAGGTTGAGTTCCGCTTGCGGTAATGTCATGAGCAACAAGGAACTTTTTCAGGTAAGGGCAAAGCCTGAGGTCAGTGTTTCGTTGTTGGCTACTCCTCCAAACCAGTGTTTGGAAGGAAATGTTTTTGTATTCAAACCAACTGTTTCAATCAGTGATAATTCAACTGTTGATCTTACCTGGGATTTTGGAGATGGTGTATACAGCAAACAGAATCAGGTTAGCCATAGCTATCAGTATGCAAATGACTTCACTGCTTTCCTATTTGCCAAAAGCGCTTATGGTTGTTTGGATACTGCCAAGCAGGTTGTTACGGTCAACACAAGGCCATTGTTGGTTGAAAATATTCTCAACCAAGTGCTGTGTTCCGGTGCCCAGCTGAATTATAATGTAAGCGTAAAAACGAAACCCAATGAGGTTGTGGGATACCAATGGTTCTTTAACCAGGAACCCATTGCCAACGCGGTAAGAAGTTCACTGTCTATTGACAATGTACAAAAGGTAAACAATGGGTTGTACAAATTGAAAATTACAAACGCCTGTGGTATTTCCTATTCAACGGAAGCTGAGCTCAAGGTGGCTGAAAAACCTTTGGTTACCGTTCAGTTGCCCATTGCACAAAAGGTTTGCGAGGGTGAACAAATGGTATTAAAACCAACTGTATTTTCATTGTTGCCCAATACTTACCAATGGTACAAAAATGGTTTGCCTTATGTAGGGCAAGAGCTGGACAGTTTGTTGCTCAAGCGTTTTTCCAACAATGATGTTGCCGCATACAACGTTTTGATCAGCAACCGTTGCGGCTCCACCGCATCAAAGGATGGTAGCCTTATCATGAAAAATATACCAAGGTCTACACATTCCCTGATGAAGGATACTGTTTGCTACCAAACAGGAACAACCTTGAAAATAAGCGATTACTTTAACAACGATGACAGTTTGTTCTTCAGTTGGTATAAAGACGGTCTACTGATTCCTGGAGGATCATCTGCTCAATATCCAATTGTTAAGTTCAATGCTGCTGATTCAGGAGTCTATTCCATTTCCCTTGCCAATTCCTGTGGTGTCTTGAATGTGCCAATTGCAAAACTTGCCTTGAACCAGATATTTGCAAACTACCGTTTGGACACTGCAGATGCTTGTAAAGGGGCACTGAAGGTGAACATGCTTGATACCACCAGGTCATTGTTTGCCATTGCCAGCAATTATTGGCAGGTGAAAGAGGAGAAGCGAATTCTACCGAATCTCAATGCTGTGGGGTATCAGTTTACGAATAGCGGCGCTTATACAATCCGTCATGCTGTAATGGATACAAAGGGGTGTGTTTCTGATACCCTGTCCAAATATGTCATCAATTATGGAAAGCCAACCGCTTCTTTTGCCATCAATGATAATTGTTTGACCATGCCATCCATTGCCAGGGACAGTTCATTGTTTGGTTACGGAAGTTCAAAACTCATCCGGTACACCTGGAATTTTGGTGATACGGTCATCATTAGAAACACTGCAACAGTTCCAGGATATGCGTACAAGTCTCCTGGTCAAAAAACCCTTAGCCTTATTGTAGCAAGTGACAGCAGTTGTATTGTGGATACTTTGACCAAAACCCTGATGGTATATGGTAAGCCAGCTGCTTCCTTTACCAGTCAGGACAGCTGTCAGGGTTTCCCCGTTTTGTTCACGAACAGGAGCAGTACCATTTACTTGCCTGATTCCGTAGTCAACTTCAGCTGGAATTTCGATGACGGTACCACTTCTACTGCCAGACATCCACAACATGTATTCAAGCAGTATGGCGCTTACAAAGTCAAATTGACCGCTTATAGTGCCAATTGTCCTTATCTGTTTACCGATACTGTTCTTAACATGACCATTAAAAGTCCGAGGGCAAACATTGAATATCCAAGGATTCAAACTGTCAAAAGGTTGATGGGGCAGCTCAATGCCAATGGAGACGGAAGGAGCTATAGCTGGTTCCCTTACACTGGTTTGACAGACTCCAAAATCAGAAATCCCAAATTCAATTTGTCTGATGACAAGGTAAGTTATACGATAACCATTGTAGATTCTGCCGGTTGTGTTTACAAGGACAAACAAGAGGTTTGGGCCTTCAACAAACCTGACATTTATCTTTCATCTGGATTTTCTCCCAATAAGGACGGAATCAATGATCGTTATGCACCAGAGTATGTTGAGATCAAGATCTTGGAATACTTCAGGATCGCAGATAAACACAATCGACAAGTGTTTATCACAAACAAATTGACAGACAAATGGGACGGAACATATAATGGCAATCTTTTGCCTACCGATCCTTATCTGGTGACAGTTTCAGGAATTGATATATTTGGGAACAAGATAGTTAGGCAAGGAATTGTTGTATTGGTCAAGTAACCCTTGTAGTGTGAAACCTTAATTTTATGACAAAGGATGCTTTTATCAGTACACCCATGAAAAAAATCAATATTGCCATAGATGGCTGGTCGTCTTGCGGCAAGAGCACCTTGGCCAGACAGCTTGCAAAAGCACTGAATTACATATTCATCGATTCTGGTGCCATGTACCGTGCCATTGCGTTGTATTTTATTCAAAACCAAATAGCATTGAACGATGCTGTTGCCGTAGACAATGCCTTGGGCAATATTTCTTTGTCCTTTCAAAAAGATCCCCAAAGCGGTAGCAATGAGATTTGGATGAATGGACATAACGTGGAAAGGCTGATTCGTGAGATGGATGTCGCAGCTAAAGTAAGTGATGTGGCAGCACTGAAAGCAGTTAGGGAATTTGCTGTTGCCCAACAGCAAATGATTGGGCGCCAAAAGGGAATTGTCATGGATGGAAGGGATATCGGCACAACTGTTTTTCCCACAGCAGAGCTCAAGATATTCATGACCGCAAGACCAGCCGTGAGGGTGGAAAGGCGTTTCAGGGAACTGCGTGCCAAGCATCCGGAAATTACCATGGAGGAGGTGAAGGCCAATCTTGAGTCAAGGGATTTGATGGATTCAACGCGGGAAGTGTCGCCCCTCAGAAAAGCAGAAGATGCCATTGTACTAGACAACAGTGAACTCAGTCCCGAGCAGCAGTTTGCACTGGCACTGGCGTGGGCAAATGAAAAGATCAATTCCTGATCAGCTCCAGTTTTCTTTGATGCTTTCTATTGACCTGGATGCTGGATAAAATGAAGAAAGCTTCGCGATGACAGCCTCTACAATTGCGTCAGGGCAGGAGGCCCCGCTGGTGATCAAAACCTTTGTGTTGTTTTCTTTGGGCAAGTAACCTGAAGTGATATGCTCTTCGTGGGTTTGCCAATTGTAGGCCTTGATTTCATCCTTGGATAAAATATCAGCCTCTGATTGAATAAAATACGTCGGAAGCTTATGTTCGCACAACTCAACCAGGTGCGAACTGTTGCTGCTTTTTCTTCCTCCTATGACAATGGCAAAGTCAGCCTGCTGTTCGAGCAGCTCCTTGACGGCTGTTTGGTTGTCATTCGTTGCGTAACAGAGGGTATCCCTTGTGTCCGCAAAATAATCGCCAATTTGGGCATTCCCTCCATGTTTCTTGATCACAATCTGTTTGAGGTAATCTGCAATCGCCTGGGTATCTGTTGCAAGCATGGTTGTTTGGTTGACTACGCCAAAGCGTTCAAGGTCTTTCCCAATGTCAAATCCTTCACTGCAGCGGCCTTTGAATAGCGCTGAAAACGTTGCCGAAGGCCTTTCTCCTGAAATGAATTCTCCCAACACGATGGCCTCATCCATGTCGTTGATGACCACAGTGGGGGTATGTTCATTGCTGTGTGAAAAAGTTGCCCTGGTTTCTTCATGGCTTGGTTTTCCATGAACGACAATGCTATATCCCTTTGCTGCAATCTGCTCAGCACGGTTCCATACCTTTTCAACAAAGGGGCAGGTCGTATTGTATTTTTCAATTTGGATACCAATTTCTTTCAGGGTATTCTCTATGGCAATTGTGGTGCCGAATGCAGGTATGATCACGATGTCATCTGCATTCAATGCATCAAAAGGGATGAGGGTATTACCCTTTGTATCCATCATGAACTGCAATCCCCTGGCAATGAGGTCGTCGTTTACAAAAGGATTGTGGATCATCTCACTGAGCAGGAAAATGCGCTTTCCCGGATTTTGCTCAATGGTTTGGAATGCAATCTCAATGGCATTTTCTACCCCATAGCAGAATCCGAAATGCCTTGCAAGGTAGATCTGCAATGGACCAAAATCCAGCAGTGTAGGGCTGAAATCCTTTTTGAGTTTATCAGATGCCTTCCTTTTTTCCTTGATGGCTGCGATAAGCGGACTTCTGTATCTGACAGGTATTGAAAACTGTTTCATGGATTGGTTGCAAAGTTATGGTTTCATTCATATCTTTCAAACATGAATGCATCCTTCCCACCGGTTCCATGGTGCCTGAATACCAATGTTTATGAGGTAAACCTTCGTCAATATACGGATGAGGGAACCCTTGGGGCATTCAGGTTGCACTTGCCAAGACTGGCAGACATGGGCGTCGGGGTCCTATGGTTCATGCCACTGACACCCATCAGCAAAAAGAACAGAAAGGGGAGTCTCGGAAGTTATTATGCATGTTCAAGTTATCGCCGTTTCAGCCAAGAATTTGGTACGATGCATGAATTTCGTGAGCTGGTTCAAGAAGCCCATGGACTTGGAATGAAGGTTATCATCGATTGGGTGGCAAATCATACAGGATGTGACCACGAATGGACGGAAAGTCATCCCGATTATTTCAAGAAAAATGAAAAAGGAGAATTTTACGATGCGAATGGATGGGATGATGTAATCGACCTTGATTACTCCAATCCTGCCATGAGGGTTGAAATGATTGAAAGCATGCGTTACTGGATGAATGAAACCAACATCGATGGTTTCAGGTGTGACATGGCAATGCTTACTCCACTTGATTTTTGGATGCAGGCAAGGTCGTTGTTGGAAGCCGATCGCAAAATGTTTTGGTTGGCTGAACTGGACCCGCTTGACCATCCAGACTACATGAAGGTATTCGATGCTGCATACACCTGGCGCTGGATGAATGCTGCAAAACAATTCAGGGATGAGGGCTCAAGGCAGATTCATCACCTGCGGTTCGTCCTTGATCAATACGCAAATGTGCTGCCTGCCTCTGCTTGTCCAGCCTGGTTTACTTCCAACCATGATGAAAACAGTTGGAATGGAACCGAGCAGGAAAAATACGGTGAGATGGCCATACCCCTTGCGGTGTTTTCTTCAACATACAAGGGTGTTTCCCTGATGTACAGCGGTCAGGAAATTCCCAATCTCAAGCGTTTGCAGTTCTTTGAACATGATCCATTGGACTGGACCAAAGCGCCTGCATTGCATGGTTTTTACCGATCATTGAACCGTCTGCGGGCTACACATGCTGCATTTACTGCTGTTCCGGAAATGCAACATTGTCTTCAGCTCAGAAACGGGGTTGATCACCATGTGTTGAGCTTCAAACGGCAACACGATGATTCCAAGGTGATTGTTTTGATCAATTTTTCTCCATTCCCCTTGCACAACATTGAAGTCGATACCAATGGCTGCGAGGGCCTTTTTGTTGAGCATTTTACTGATCTGGCCGAAGTCTTTGAAGGCCAAAACCATTTTTTTCATTTGCAGCCTTGGGGCTATCAGATCTGGCTACAGCAATAAATAAGGCGGACCTTTTGGCCCGCCTTATCAAAACCTGTAACGCTATATTTTCCTATTCGGTTATTTCAATGGGATATTGATAAATTCCATCATATCCGGGATAGAAGCCTTCCAACATGATGCGCTTTGAAGACCTTGCAATGGCTGTGTTCAACTCTTCAACAGACTTGATTTCAGTACCATTGATTTTAAGGATCACAAAACCATCCCTCATCCTTGTCTGTTCGTCTATCAAGCCAGTATTGATTTTGCTTACAACTACTCCGCCGTTCACGCCCAATTCGGTTGCTTTCTTTTTGTCAAGGGTTTGAAGTTCTGCGCCCAATTTATCTGAAACCGCAGTTTTTACAATATCGAAACTTCCTGACCTGTTTTTGAGGGAAACCGTAGTGGTATAAGGTTTTCCGTCCCTGAGGTACTGAACAGTGATTTTATCGCCAGGCTTATATCCTGCAACCTGCTCCACCATTTCACTGCCGGATGTTACCTTGATGCCATTGATCTTGGTGATGTAGTCACCGGCTTTGAGTCCGCTGCCAGACATGGCGCCATCTTTTGTAACATCAATTACCAATACACCCAAACCTTCCTTATAGTTTTGTTTGGTTTTTTCAGATTCCGGTGCGTTTTCCGGAAGGTAGCTGATGCCCAGGTAAGCGCGTTGCACCGTGCCATATTGCAGCAGATCGTTGATGATCTTTTTCACAATGTTCACAGGAATCGCATATGAATATCCTGCATAGGCTCCAGTAGGCGAGGCGATGGCAGAAACAATGCCAACGAGCTCTCCATTCGGGCCTACCAATGCACCGCCAGAATTTCCCTGGTTCACTGCAGCATCTGTCTGAATGAAGGACTCAATCGGAGAATTGCTTTTGCGTGCGTTCAGGCCCAGTGACCTTGCTTTGGCGCTGACGATTCCAGCTGTAACGGTGGTTTCAAGGTTCAACGGATAACCAACTGCGAGCACCCACTGGCCAAGTTTGAGGTTGTCAGAATTGCCATACAAAAGAAAATTCAAACCCTTTTCCTCAATTTTTATCAGTGCAAGGTCGCTGCTGGGGTCTGTCCCCATCAACTTCGCCTTGTATTGCTTTTTATTGTTCAGGGTAACTGTAATTTCATTGGCTTCTTCAATCACATGATTATTGGTCACAATATACCCGTCTTCGCTGATGATGACACCCGACCCGCTTGCGCGTTGTGGCATGTTCCTGGTTTGTGGACCATTGAAAAAATCGTTGAAAAGGTCTTCCCCAAAAATTTCACCAAATGGACTTTTTCTATTTTTGGGGAGATTGTTGCTGGTTTGGCTGCTTCCTATGGTTGTTGTGATGTGCACAACTGCCGGAACTGCCGCCTGAGATGCAGGCTGGAAATCTACTGGCTGCCCAGGCACATTGTTGTTGCTGTCAAAAAATCCTGCATAACTGGCAGGAAGCTTTCCATTGCCTTGTTGAAGTGGGCCTTGTTTGCGGATGAATGAATCATAACCAAACATGGCCACCGTAGTGGTTACTGCGCTAATCAGCACAACTGAAAATGTCTGTTTGATGTTCATGGTTTAAAATTTAATATATAAGAACAATTTTTATGCCTGATCAACTGCAATTAAGCAAACATGACTGAATTTCAGTCAACCTGTCATCCTATTTAACAAATTCTTTTATTGGATGTTTATTTTTGGTTGAAAAAATGGTTCGATTTTCATTCTATTTGTCGATGGAAGACAGGAATTCCATCGTGTCAATGCCATCTGGAAAATCTCCCAATCCAGGGTGTTGCGCTTCACCAAAAGGGATGAAACCTTTTCCAACAATACATTGAATTTTGTTGCTATCCAGGCCATCCGTCGCGGTTTCCCTATCGGAATAATATTGATAATGCAATTGTGAGATGGGGGAGAAGGGGCTTTCGTTTTCAAGCAACACAATTGAATCATTGCTCATGTAGAACCGGTTGTTCATGATGGCGATGGTCAGTTGGTAATCAAAGTTGTTGCGGTATTTTTCGTGATCCCTGTAGTGGTCATATTTTCTCAATGCTTTCAACAATGGCACGAAATCATAGGCTTCCGGAACCAGCAATTGTGTTACGTTCCTGCATCCCAATCCAAAATACAATTGGATGTCATCTGCCAACCCTTCCAGATCTTCTTGGCTTTCCGTGCCATCCAAAACAGCTACGGAGGTTCTGTTTTTTCTGATGAGATGGGGATATTTGCTGAAATAATATTCAAAATACCGGGCACTGTTGTCATTTCCGGTCGCGATGTATCCATCACATCCCTTTAGCATTTCATCGATGACCACCATTTCTTCAAACCCAGGAAAGGTTGTTGAAACCATTTTGACGAGGTTTTTGATCAGGATGGTGTCTTTTGAAGAAGGTTTTATCCTTTGCCGATGCCCATAGAGGAAAATACACAGGAGGTCATGCAGGCCAACGTAGGGGATGTTCCCCGCCATCACCAATCCTATGGTTTTTCCTGTGGATGCTTCACCTGCGCCATATTGATTGGCAAATACCCTTAGCATATCCTGCTCCAGCATGTTGTCTGCTATCATTTTTCCAGAACGGTAAATATATTCGGGTGTAAACCATTTGTTCTCAAAAAATGCCCTTTGCCTGATTTCCTGGTAAGCGCTACTGTCCTCCTTGAGGTATTCTCCAATATGACAAAGCGCCTCAATTCTCTTGTTTAAATTCATTTTTGCATTTTCAGATCATTCAATATCTTTATGTCGCACTGGGTTTTTAACCAGGGCGATAAACCAACATCAAAAATACTGAAATATCATGGCAATCAAGATTACCGATGAATGTATCAATTGTGGCGCCTGCGAACCCGAATGTCCCAATAACGCAATTTACGAGGGAGGTGTTGAATGGGCCATTTCTGACGGAACTTCAGTGAAGGGCAGTTTCACCCTCATGGATGGTTCAACAGTGACTGCAGATCAAAAAAATGCTCCTTTGAGCAATGATACTTATTACATAACCCCCAACAAGTGCACCGAGTGCCAGGGTTTCCATGAGGAGCCACAATGTGCCGCCGTTTGTCCGGTAGATTGTTGTGTTCCTGATGACCAATATACTGAAACCATTGAGGAATTGATGACAAAAAAGGAAAGTCTGCACCTCTGATCCTGGTTTAACAAGTCATAAAGGTGAAGGTATCAGTGTATGCCTTCACCTTTTCTTATATTTGCCACATCACTCAGCAATGCAATAAAATTTCTTACATGGGTAAGCCAGTTATAGCCTTTGTCACCGGTGGTTATTCATCAGAAGCAGCCATCTCATACAAAAGTGCCATCACCATTGAGAACAATCTCGATAAATCAAGGTACGAAACATACCGGATAGACATTACTCCTGAGAAATGGTTTCATCTAACACCCGATGGTACCGAAATCATGGTGAACAAAGGTGATTTTTCCCTTGACCTGGGGGCGAGCATCATTCGATTTGATGCAGTATTGATCGGTATTCATGGTACACCTGGTGAGGATGGAAAACTGCAGGCTTATTTTGACCTGCTGAACATCCCCTATACTTCTTGTGACGCAACAACATCTGCCATAACCTTCAACAAGAGGTATACCGTTGCCGTTGCAGGTGCATCAGGATTTCATGTTGCAAAATCCATACACTTGTTCAAGAAAACGCATCATGCTTCATCGGGCCTGGTTGAAGGCCTTAAAATGCCCGTTTTTGTCAAGCCGAACAACGGAGGATCCAGTATCGGCATGAGCAAAGTCAACCACCCGGGTGAACTCGATGAAGCGATTGCAAAAGCCTTTCGCGAAGATGACCAGGTTTTGATCGAAGAATTCATCAGTGGCAGGGAATTTACCATTGGGGTTTTCAAATCCAAGGGTGAAATCATCACACTTCCTTTTACTGAAATCAGCACAGAAAATGAATTTTTTGATTTTGAGGCCAAGTACCAGGGTAAGTCAAAAGAAGTGACACCAGCAGTTTGCACTGAAAAGATGGCAGAACAGATCAGGAACGCGGCTTCCGGCATTTACGCTGTTTTCAATTGCAACGGGGTGGTTCGGATGGATTTTATATACAACGAAGCCGCAGAACAACCTTTTTTATTGGAGATCAATACTGTGCCTGGTCAAAGTGCCGCAAGCATCATACCCCAGCAGGTTGCTGCAAATGGATGGGTGCTGCGTGATTTTTACAGCATGTTGATCGACGAGGCCCTGGAATCAAGAAAAAAATAATTTCATGAATTTTTCATTCATCACAAAAAGACCACTTTGGCAGAACATCATTGCCGGTTTTTTGCTGTCGGTCTTTATGGTTGGCGCTTTCCTGCTGTTGTTGAATTTTATCACCAACCATGGTGAATACCTCACTGTTCCTGAAGTGAAGGGCAAGGTGTATGCGGATGTTGTATCAGACCTCGAAACCAAAGGGTTTGAAGTGGTCATTCAGGATTCGATCTATATCGATAGCCTTGCACCCAATGTTATCATCAAGCAGTTCCCTGACCCGGAAGCAACGGTTAAGGTAAACCGAATCATTTACCTCACAGTCAATTGCACAGTCCCTCCAACCATCGCCATGCCCAATCTGATTGGCATGAGCTTTAGGAACGCCTTGCTTGAATTGAAATCCCTGGGCCTCAACCTGGGGGATACAACATTCATTCCTGATATGGCAAAGAATGCAATCAAGGATCAGGTCAGCGATGGAATTTCCATCAAGCCTGGATCCCCCATCCGAATGGGTTCAAGGATTGACCTTGTGATTGGCGCTGGCTTAGGCGGGGAGGCAATTTCTGTCCCAGACCTCTTTGGACTTACTTATGCAGAAGCAAAATTGGTATTGGAAGTGAACGGCCTCAATCCTGGCGTTGTGTTGTTGGATGATGATTTTTCAGACACTACCTTGGGTTTTGTGTATTGGCAGAATCCAATGCCTTTTGACGCCCTGCAGCATGCAAACATCATCCGTTCTGGCCAATTGATGGACATCAAATTGAGCATGATAAAGCCTGAACGCAAACAGGATACAACGCTTGCTCCAAACAAATAAGAACAATAGAACAAACCCTAATATCTTTATACAATGAAAACAATCGATGTACAAACATTACAGCAAAAGATTGCAGCCGGCGAAGTCCTCAACCTTGTTGACGTACGTGAACCTTCTGAGCACAGTGATTTCAACATAGGGGGCATTCTTTTGCCATTGGGTGAAATCAGGGTGGGAGATACTGAAACGATAGAGCATTTGAAAGATGCTGAGATTTTCCTGTATTGCCGGAGTGGAAACAGAAGCGGTCAGGCTGCAATGGTCCTAGAGTCGCTTGGATTCACCAATGTGGTGAACGTCACTGGGGGTATGCTCTCATGGCGTGAACATTTTGACCAATAATGGGTCATTTGATCATACCAAGGTCCTCAACCCCTTTTTTCATCATCATGTCGATCAGGTCCTTGCTGAACCTTTCTATCGATGGAGGGTTGAGCGTTTCAGTTTGCACAGACCAGATCAAGGTTTCTGTTGAAGCCTCAAAGAGGTTTCCTTCCATTACATAGGTTTTGTCCGTGACATAGTATCCCGGGTCATACATGTACGGATACCAATAGGAGTAATACCCCCTGAACCTCAATCCATAAGCGGGGTATGGACCGTACATCCCCATATTTCCTGGCACATACCGGGCTTCACTTTCCTTGTCAACCAATGCAATCGTAAAGATCAAATCGCATTGAAGTGATTTTATTTTTTCCATCATCGTTTCCCTTGAAACGGGTTCCTTGTCTTTGAAGGTCGGGGGAAAATAATCAAGGCTTCTCTCTACCATGAAGCCTTGCGCTGTTGCTGCCATTCCCATTTCATCTTCGAGGTGTGTCCTCACATGGGGATTCTTGACCAAGGCTGCAACAAATATTTTTTTAAATGACTGCTGGGATTTGTAGGCCGGATTCTTCCATGAATAGGTGACTTTTTGTGTTGGCCCACAATTGGTAAATGAAAAAAAGATACAAAAAACCAATACTGTATTTACATATTGAATGCGCATAAAAGGGATTTGAATGCAACTTAGTCGATACACTCAAATCCCTTCTTTTCATTTCTGGTGGAAATTCTGCTAACCTGCCTTATCGCAGTTAATCCAGCAGCTTAAAAATTCATGTTGAGCCCTACCATCAGGTTTCTCTCTGCCATCGGATAATAGTAGTTGTTTTTGACCAATTCCCCACCATACTTGTAGCTGTAGGTATAGCCGTTGGGCGCGTAAAGTTTGTTCCAAATGTTGTTCAATTGCAAAATTAATTCAATGGATTTCATCTTTTTTGGATTGATCGTACAATTGAATACGAGATCCTGAACATGGTAAGGGGCAAGGCTTCTGTCTTTTCTGGATGTATTGTCAAGATATTGCCTGCCAACATATTTTGAAATGAGTCTTGCTTCAATGTTCTTTGGTAGTTTGAAAGTGAGGGTTGCATTTTCAACCACTGAAGGGGAGAAGGCTATATTAGATTTTTCGTAGGAGCTGCTTTTCTGGCCGCCTGCATCATAATCATCATAATACTCCTTGTGGTTTTTCAACTTGTTTTCACTCAACGCAATATTGTTGTTGAATTCAAGCCAGTCGAAAATTGACAAAACTGTTTCAAGTTCAAATCCTGTCCTGTAGCTTGAAGGGATATTTGTTCTTGTATATGCACCAACA
This sequence comes from Chitinophagales bacterium, assembly GCA_030832085.1. Classification (GTDB taxonomy): domain Bacteria; phylum Bacteroidota; class Bacteroidia; order Chitinophagales; family Chitinophagaceae; genus Pollutibacter. The sequence goes on from JAURJU010000076.1 coordinate 106,711, forward strand.
TCATTGATTTTTCCTGTAAGCACAAGCTGGTTCTTGTACCGCATGTGATACAGTGTAGCAGATACTTTCAGGCGTTTGAATGTTTTTTCTATTCCAGCTTCAAAATCATGCATTGTTTCATGCTTGGGCATGTTGGTGGCACCCGCTTCAAAGTCATCCCTGTTGGGCTCCTTATTGGCCATTGCGTAAGAGATGAAGCTGCTGTATCCACCATCCGTGTAACGAACGCCCGTTTTAGGATTGATAAACAGCCAATGTTGGTCGACGGCAAGTGTTGGGTTGTACCTGAATCCTTCTATGGAATAGTTGACATTTCTCAGTTGCAGGTCTCCAAACAAATGGAATTTTCCGATTTTTTCCATCCATTTTCCAAAAGCATGCTGTTCTGTTTTTTTTGCATCGAGGTCGTACCAACGATGGTCCTTGGATATACCGGTCTGGGCCCAGATGATTTTGCCAAAGTGTTTACCGTTATACTGGCTGTTTCCACCACCAAGAATAATTTCCCTGTTTTCATCTTTCATCTGAAAGGAAAAATTGGTGCCAAAGTAAATGTTGTCCAGCCAAAGCTGTCTGATCAGGTCTGTCTTGGTGATGGCAATGCCATTGACCTGCGGATTTTTCAGGCCATAACTGGAATATTTTTGGTCTGCTTTGTATTGCTCATAATAACCATTTCCTGTAGTGGCAAACAAGGCTCCATTGAAACTCCATTTGCTGTTGAACTTTTTGTTGTAAAAAAGCTGGTAATGCGTTTGTGAATAGTTGTCCGTTTCATTGTCATATGGGGTTCCTGGTTTGTCCGTGCCAGCACTGTTGAATCTCCTGTCAGTAGTCAACTGTTCTTCTGTAACTCCATACCAGGATTGATAGGTTTTTTCCTTTCCGGAAAATACATTCAGGCGCAAAGATGCGTTGGCGGTGATGCTGGCGGCGGATACATAAAACGACTTAAGGTCACTGCTGGCCCGGTCTACGTATCCATCGCTTTTCAGGGACGACAATCGAACATCAAAAGTATATCGGCCATTGATCAGGCCGCTGCCCGCCTTGAATGTATTTTTTGATGTGTTGTAGGATCCGATGCTGTTGCTCAACGTCGCATAGGCCTTGTCCTGCACTTCATTGGTCAGGAGATTGACTGTAGCGCCAAATGCGCCACTTCCATTGGAGCTGGTACCAACACCCCGCTGCACCTGGATGCTGTTGGTGGAGGAAAGAAAGTCCGGCAGGTTGACCAAAAATACACCCTGCGACTCTGCATCATTGTAGGCAATGCCGTTGAGGGTAAAGTTGATGCGACTGGCGTCGGTGCCTCTGATGCGCAAACCGGTATAGCCCACACCGTTTCCGGCGTCTGAATTGACAACCGTTCCGGGAACCTGGTTGAGCAGAAAAGGGATGTCCTGTCCCAGGTTGTTTTTTTCGATGTTTCTTTTGAGGATGAGTGACTGGGTGAAAGGATAATTCTTGCTGGCCCTGACTGCCCTGATTTCAATGGGCGACATCAGTCCAACCTTGATTTTTTCTCCAGTGCTTTGATCGATGCTGTCTTTGGCATTTGCCTCCGTTTGGGAAAAGGCGTTGTATCCAAGGAGGATCAACAAGAAAAGGGTGGAAATTTGTTTCATTCCGTTTTTGTTTTGTGGCTGAATCAACAGCCGGGTTTACAAAAACAGGAAAGGATTGAATATGATGATTCGTCCTTCCCTGCGCAGGCATTATCCTGATCAGGTTCTACGGGTTTGATCTCAGCCCTGGAATCAACCAGAGCACCCCGGGAACTGTACAAAAGTATAAAATCATGGCTAAGTTTCTGTCATTGTTTGACAAAATTCTTTAGCGTGTAACTTTAATGCGCTTATCCCGTCTTATGATCAACCATTTGAAACGAAATTCAAACCATGAAAAAAACATTTTTGATCTTATCACTTTTGGTGAATCTTGTTGTAACTGCACAGGACAAGTTGTTTATGAACGACCCCCACATTGCCAAACGTGAAGCAGGAAATTTCAATTCCATTGTTGTGAGGGGCCCTTTCAAAGTTTATTTTTCAGAGGGAAAGGATACCGAGCTCGCGGTGAGTGCAAAGTCAGCTTCGATAAGGGATCATGTTGTTACCCGAACAGATGACAATGTCTTGTTCATTGAGTTGGACAAGGGATGGGCCAGTTGGCTGGGGCAAAGTCCTGATTTTCGCGTATATGTTGCTGCTCCTTCACTCAAATCCGTGAAGGCGTCTGGTGCCGTTGATTTTCTGGTTGCGGACATACTGAGGTCAAGTCAACTTTCCTTGCAGTTTTCAGGCGCCAGCGATTTTACGGGTAAGCTTGAATGTGATGAGCTCAAATTGGCATTCACAGGCGCATCTGACATGGATGCAATGGGAAGCTGCCAAACGGTTGATGCAGATTTTACTGGTGCCAGCAAAATGTCTGCAGCTGCATTGAAAACAAAGAATGCCAGCTTGAATGCAACCGGTGCTTCAAACATCAAAATCAGTGTTTCTGGAACTTTAAAGGCAAATGCCTCAGGCGCAAGCAATATTACCTATTATGGCAATCCGACTGGGACGAACACCAGGGCCATGGGGGCAAGCAATATCAAAAAGGGAAACTGACGTAAAGTACAACGCATTAAAAGCAAAAAGACAACCCATGGGTTGTCTTTTTTTGTTGCGAAGGCTGGGATCGAACCAGCGACCTTCGGGTTATGAGCCCGACGAGCTACCGCTGCTCTACTTCGCGATGTGACTGCAAATGTACACCAAAATCAATTATGTTCAAAACAATTTTTACTGCGTTACCTTTGCAGCATCAAGATGAGATCAGGATTTGTAAATATCATTGGAAAGCCCAATGCGGGCAAAAGCACATTGCTGAACGCTTTCATAGGCGAAAAACTTGCCATTGTTTCCTCCAAGGTTCAAACAACTAGACACAGGATCAGGGCATTTTTAAATGGCCCTGATTATCAGATTGTCTTTTCTGATACCCCGGGCGTCATAGAGCCAAAGTACAAGCTCCATGAAAAAATGATGCACGCGGTAAAGTCTAGCATGGAAGATGCAGATGTTTGTCTTCTGGTAGCGGATCTTAGGGATGACCTCCTGGAGTTGGACAACATGTTTTCATCACTCAAGATAAAAATGCCTGCAATACTTGTATTGAACAAATGCGATATGGTGAAGAGAGACCGCATCGAAATGGCAGAAGCATATTTTCAGGACAAGCCTTATTGTAAAAAAATTGTTACCATCTCAGCAGCTTCAAAATTGCAGATCGATCGGTTGCAGCTGGCGATCATCGATATGTTACCAGAGGGAGAGCCGTTTTATGATCAGGATGACCTGACTGATTTGCCCACAAGATTCTTTGCAGGTGAGCTGATCCGTGAGAAAATATTTGAACTTTTTGATGAGGAAATTCCTTATCAAGCCACGGTATTGATATCAGCTTTTGAAGAAAAAAATACCCTGATCAAGATTTCAGCTGAAATTATTGTTCAGCGGGAATCACAAAAGGCAATCATTTTGGGTACCGGGGGTGCAATGATCAAAAAATTGGGAACACTGTCAAGGCATTCCTTGGAGAACTTTCTTGATAGTAAAATATTTCTTGAGCTGCATGTCAAGGTCAGGAACAACTGGCGCAACAACGAGCTTTATCTCAATGAATACGGATACAATGCATAGAAATATTCTTTCACTTCCCATTGCATTCCTTTTTTGGAGCGCAACTGCCATCTTTCATCTGCCAGTGATGGCACAGACAGAGAGAGGTGTATCTTATTTGCCGGTATCAGATTTTAGCGCAGCCAAATACACCTTGGCGGTGCATGAAGTGAATTTTGAGGGCGTTTCGACAAGGGGAATGCAAAGGCTTTCTTACGATCAAGTCAAGGGCAGCCCTTTTTTCAACGATAATTTTCAACCTGCAGAAATATTCATGGGAGGGCAAAAAAGCCTTGGTAGGTACAAGGTGAAGTTCAATTTGTTGACCCAGGAATTTCATTTTTTGGGGAATGACAATGCTGAATATGTTGTGCCAAAGGAACTTGCCAAAAGGATTGTATTGTATGATATGGTGGATTCTATGAAGCAAAGTGCAGTTTTCATTGCAGGTGAAAATCGATTTTCATTCAATGGAAAGCAACCGGAGGGGTATGTCCAGGAAATGAACACGGGCAATGTAGTCTTGTATAAAGTTGCAAAACGCTTTGTGGTTACTGCAGATTCTCTTTTTGGTACCATGAAGCGATACTATTTTGGGACCGGAATCACTTATTTCCTTGGAATCAAAGGGGAGACCATGCCACTTAAAAAACTTTCGGAACAAGCTGTTTTTGCATTGTTGGGAAACAGCAACTCCTTGGAAGGATGGATCCGGAAGAACAAGATAAGCTTGAAGAACGAGGAGGGCCTGTTGGCTTTTCTCGAACAATGGAATGCTTTGGGCAAACAATAACAGAGAAGAAAAACATATTATGTCAGGATTTACAGTAGCGATAGTAGGCAGACCCAATGTGGGCAAGAGTACTTTTTTCAACCGTATGCTGGAGCAGCGCAAGGCCATCGTGGAGGATACGCCAGGGGTTACCAGGGACCGTCAATACGGGGTTTCCGAGTGGAATGGAAAAACGTTCAACATCATCGATACAGGTGGATTTGTACCGCATGGCGTGGATATTTTTGAAAAGGAAATTCGCGAACAGGTCATGATTGCGGTTGAAGAGGCCAATGCCATTGTTTTTATGGTGGACGTCACAACTGGAATTACCACGCTCGATGAAGCCATGACCGAGATACTTCGCCTTTCCAAAAAGCCTGTTTTCTTGGCAGTTAACAAAGTGGACAATGCTGCCCGCCAGTTGGATGCAACTGAGTTTTATTCCTTGGGTTTTGAACATACACATTTCCTTTCATCCATGTCTGGCAGTGGCACAGGGGAGTTGCTTGATGACGTTGCAGCACTCATTGTTGCCGGAGTAGAGGTCCCAGATGAGAATTTACCAAGAATAGCCATCATTGGACAGCCCAATGTGGGCAAGTCGTCCCTCTTGAACGCGATGGTAGGTACAGAAAGAACAATTGTGAGTGAAATTGCCGGCACCACAAGGGATACGATTCATACCCATTACAATTTGTTTCAAAAGGAATTGATTCTTATTGATACTGCTGGGATCAGGAGGAAAACCAAGGTGCATGAAGACTTGGAATTTTATTCAGTGATTCGCGCCATCAAGGCCATGGATGAGGCCGATGTTTGTCTCATGATGATTGATGCCGAAAAGGGGATTGCCCAGCAAGACCTGAACATTTTCTCTTTGGCGGTTAAAAAAGGCAAAGGGATTGTTTTTCTTGTTAACAAATGGGATACCATGGAGAAGGCAACAAACACTGCCAAAGAGTATGAAAAAGAACTCAAATCCAGGCTTGCTCCATTCACTGACATTCCTGTTTTGTTCATTTCAGCCAAAGAAAAAACAAGGGTTTTTAAAGTCGTGGAAACAGCACTAGAGGTTTACGAAAGCAGGAAACGGAGAATCCAGACCTCTGTTCTCAATGAGCAAATGTTGCCGGTCATCGAAGCATATCATCCTCCTGTCGTGAGGGGCAATTCCGTAAAAATAAAATTCATCACACAGCTGCCCACCGCAGTTCCTTCATTTGCATTTTTTACCAATTTTCCGGATGACATCAAAAGTCCTTACAGGAACTATTTAGAAAACAAGCTGAGAGAAAAATTCAATTTCAAGGGGGTTCCAGTACGGATATTTTTCAGGAAAAAATAGCTGGATGTTGGTTACCCTTTGCATGTTTTTCTGTGCCATCTATTTTATCGGCAATTAAAAAAGGGGTGACCAGAAAGCCACCCCATTGTATGTATATCCTAAACCCAATGCTAAAACTTATAATAGGCTGCCAACAGAAAACTAGAAGCTGATCCTTTGGCAGTTCCTGTTTTGGAGAAGAACACATTTGCTCCAGCCGACTCCAACCGCAGTTCAGGAACAATGGTGAATCCACCCAATTTGATGTTGCCGGAAATGGTATTGGCAAAAATACTGGCACCCGTTTTTGCAGCACCCAATGCGGCCAATTGATTTTTATCATTGAATATTTCAGACCTAAGGGTTATGCCAAATTTTTCAACCGGATCGAAGTTGAGGTATGTTGCAATGCCTGACCATGAAGCAGCATCACCATATACGTTGCGCGACTGCGTTTTGATGTTGCAGACCGTTCCATTCAGGCCAATATTGAACTTCTCACTGAGCTTGGCAGTCATCACAAGGTCAAACTGGTTTGTTTTGGCTGAATCAGATGGCCTTTGTCCCCCCACATAGTTCAGGTAAAACTTTACATCGTCAGAAATGGCTTGACTCAATTGGAAAAGCAATGCCTTTTTGTTTGGGTCTGGCGCGTTGCGGTAGTCCGTAGGGCTGGCAACACCAATCATCAGGCCTGTGGATCCAAAAGTAAAGTCAGACTTGACACCTGTGTGAAGAAACGGACCATATGAGAACATGTAAGACATGCTGTAATTCCTGTTTCCTACTGGATCAACCAATTCATATCCAACATGGGTTGCCCATGTTCCAGCAGTGAACTTCAGCCAGTCTGTGGCAGTATATGAAGCATACAATTGCTTTACACTGGCCATTAACCCTTTATCATTGTAGGCAAACTCTTTTGCCCTTTTGCCTACTCCAAGGTCAGCTGTGAATGAGAATTTTTTGGTGCTGTAATCAATCTTTGCAGATACCATGCCCAATGCAAGTTTCCCTGTACTGTTTGTGAAGCTGGTTCTGTTGTTGCCAGCATCTTTCGCGAAGTCTGACCTGAAATATCCATCCACAAAACCGCTGAAACTGAAATTTGATTTTTTGGAAGTTGCTGAATCTGTTTGTGCAATTGCATTGAAGCACAGGGTCATCGCCAAACCCATTACATAAAGTTTTCGTAACATTGTTGTGGTTTTTTGTTCAAGAAAGAGGGTATGGCAGAGGCGAATGTTCTAGACCAACACCGCCTTGCGCTGTACCCTTGTTGTTTAATGATGGTGATTTAGATCTTTTGTGGATTCCTGCCATATTTTTCATCATGTTGGGAAGCATCCAATCCCATTTCTTCCTCTTCTTCAGATACCCTGAGCGGCTGTATCAGGTTGATGAACTTGAAGATGATGAATGATACAACAAATGAATAGGTAACTGCAATTCCCATGGCTTTTAGCTGGGTGATGAAAAAATCAACATTGCCATAAAACAATCCGTCATTTCCAGCACCATTGACAGCCTTTGTAGCAAATACACCTGTCAAAACCATCCCTACAATTCCTCCAAGTCCGTGGCATGGAAAAACATCCAATGTATCGTCGAGCTTTGATTTTTGCTTGTAATGAACAGCAATATTTGAAATGATGGCAGAAACAGCACCGATGAAAATGCTTTGTGGGATGCCAACAAAACCTGCACCAGGGGTAATGGCTACCAAGCCAACCACTGCGCCAATACAGAATCCCATTACAGATGGCTTCTTTCCTTTCATTACGTCAAAGAACATCCAGGAGAGGCCTGCAGCTGCAGCAGCCGTATTGGTGGTCGCGAATGCAGAAACAGCTAAACCATTTGCTCCCAATGCAGATCCAGCGTTGAATCCGAACCATCCAAACCACAACAATCCAGTTCCAATCAACACATATGGCACATTTGCTGGAGGAATTTCTACACCTTCCATGTGTGCTTTTCTGCGCTTGAGTACCAATGCTCCAGCCAGTGCCGCGCATCCTGCTGAAATGTGAACGACCGTACCGCCTGCAAAATCCAACGCACCCATTTTGAAAAGAAACCCATCCGGATGCCAGCTCCAATGGGCGAGGGGAGCGTAAACAAATATGCTGAACAAAATGATGAAAAGAATATAGGAAGTGAATTTTACCCTTTCAGCCAATGCACCTACTACCAATCCGGGTGTGATGATGGCGAACATCAGCTGAAAAAGTGCAAAAAGGGATTTCGGTATTGTCGGTGCCAATCCCCAAGGAGCTGCATTGGCAACATCCTTGAAAAAGAAGTTGGTCATCGGGTTACCGATGAAACCACCAACAGAATCACCAAAACAGAGGCTGTAACCAAAGGTTATCCAAATTACCGTAACAACGCCTGCAGCAACAGTGCTTTTGATCATTGTTGAAATCACATTCTTTCTGTGCACCATGCCTCCGTAAAAGAAAGCAAGTCCGGGTGTCATCAAGAAGACCAATGCAGTTGCAATCAAAATCCAGGTGATATCCGCACCATTGTAAACGCCTTCTTTGTCCTCAAAATTCGGTAGGACAGGAACAAAAATTGCGGCAATTGCGATGACAGCCAATACCAAAAATGGAAGCTTGTCTCTGAGTAGTTTTGGGTTCATTTTTGAATAATTTTGGTTATGAAAGCTTTTCTTTCATCAAAACTATAAAATAAACTCAAAAAAACAAATAATAATATACATATAAATAAATATAATATGATATAAAAATATCATAAAATATTGTAAATCAATATATAAATCAATTAAAAGTAAAAAAATAGATTAAAAATAAAATTAAATTATATAAATATATATAAATATATAATATGTAAGTGTCTGATAAAAAAAAGGGACCTACTTGCACAGGTCCCTTTTTTAGACAATGATATGAATTGTTATACCATGAGGCTGCTGTCTTTGGATTCCAAAAAGGAAATACCCATTAGAAACTGATCCACTTTTCTGGCGCATTCTCTTCCTTCGCTGATTGCCCATACCACAAGTGATTGGCCCCTTCGCATGTCTCCGCATACAAATGTTTTGGCAACGTTGGTTTTGAACTCTTTTTCTGTGGCCATTACATTGCCTCTTTCGTCCAATGCGATGTCCAAAGACTCCAGCATGCCCTCTTTTTGGGGAGCAACAAAGCCCATGGCAAGCAATGCCAGCTCACAGGGTATGGTTTTTTCCGATCCTGGTTTTTCAACAAATTTACTTGGCCTTCCGTCTTCTGATTTCCATTCCAGCTCAACTGTTTTGAGCGCTTTCAGCTGTCCTTTGTCATCCCCAATGAATGCTTTGGTAGCAATTGCCCATTGCCTTTCACAGCCTTCTTCGTGAGAAGAGGTGGTTTTCATTACCATTGGATAAGTTGGCCATGGCATGATGGCGGTTCTGCTTTCAGGTGGTTTTGGCATGAGTTCAAACTGGGTAATGCTTGCGGCTCCTTGTCGGTTTGAAGTGCCAACACAATCACTACCGGTATCTCCTCCGCCAATCACGACGACATTTTTTCCTTTGGCAGTTATCAGGTGGTCAAGAATATTGCTCTCGATATGTTTTTGGGCAAGCGGATCGCTGCCAGAAACCATTTTGTTTTGCTGCTTTAGGAAATGCATGGCATAATGTACCCCATTCAATTCCCTTCCTGGGATGGCAAGGTCCCGTGGGATCGTGGATCCCCCGGCCAATACAATGGCATTGTATTCCCTGTTCAAGTCATTCATTGCCACATTTACACCCACGTTGGCATTGCATCTGAATTCAATGCCCTCTTCTTCCATGATGGCGATTCTCCTGTCAATGATATTTTTTTCCAATTTAAAATCTGGAATTCCATAGCGCAGCAATCCACCGGGTTTTTCATCTCGCTCGAAAACGACAACATGGTGTCCTGCCTGGTTCAGTTGTGCCGCTGCAGCGAGCCCAGCTGGTCCGCTACCAATAACGGCAACCTTTTTTCCACTGCGCAAAACGGGCACCCTTGGCTTGACATAGCCTTTTTCAAACGCAATTTCAATGATGTGCTTTTCAATTTCCTCAATGCTAACCGGGGGTTGGTTGATGCCGAGAACGCAGGAGCTTTCACAAGGTGCAGGACAAATTCTTCCGGTGAACTCAGGAAAGTTGTTTGTTGAGCTGAGGATTTCGTAAGCCTCTTGCCAGCTTTCTCTGTAAACAGCATCATTGAATTCTGGAATGATGTTGCCCAGCGGACAGCCACTGTGGCAAAAGGGCACTCCACAATTCATGCACCGGGCTGCCTGTTTGTTCAATTCTGCAGGTTCAAATGGCTTCACAAATTCATTGAAGTGCTGGACCCTCTCTGCTGCATCTATCTTTGAAGGACTGACCCTTGTAAATTCCAAAAATCCTGTAGGTTTTCCCATAGCGTAGATTATTTGATGATTGCCTTTTTCCCGCTTTTTTTCATTTCCATTGCTTTCTTGTAATCACGCGGATATACTTTGATGAAATGTTGTTTCTGGTTCTCTATATCACTCAAAATGAATTTTGCAACACTGCTTCCGGTTGCAAGAGCATGCTCATTCAACAAAGATTTCAACGTCTCCATGTCATCATCTTCCATGGGTTCGAGGTCCACCATTTCCATGTTGCAGTTTTCGCTGAATTTTCCCGAGATGTCATATATATAGGCCAAACCTCCACTCATTCCTGCTGCAAAGTTTCTTCCGGTTGCACCCAATACAACAACCGTTCCTCCAGTCATGTACTCACAACCATGGTCGCCCAATCCTTCCACAACTGCCGTGGCACCTGAATTTCGCACTGCAAAACGTTCTCCCGCTTTACCCCTGATGAATGATTTGCCTGATGTAGCGCCATAGAACGCTACATTTCCAATCAGGATGTTTTCCTCCGCTACAAATCCTGACTCCTTGTGCGGGTAAACGACCATGCTTGCTCCACTCAATCCTTTCCCAAAATAGTCGTTGGCATCACCTTCAAGTTCCAATGTGACACCAGCAGTGTTGAAGGCCCCGAAACTTTGTCCTGCAGTGCCTTTGAATTTTAACCGTATGGTATCCTCCGGAAGGCCTTTAGCGCCGTATCTTTTGGTGATCTCGTTGCTGAGCATGGTACCTGTGGTACGGTCAGTATTTTTTATGGGAGATTCAATCACCACTTTTTCTTGTCTTTCAAGCGCCGGAGCAGCTTTTTCCATCAGGCTCCAATCCAGTACACCGGCAATCCCGTGGTCTTGTTCCTCCTGCTTGTACAATCCAGTTGATGCTTCAGCAGGTTCCTTGTATAAAATGGGAGAGAGGTCGAGTTTGCTGTATTTCCAGTGTTGAATGCCTTCCCTGATCTTCAATACATCCGATTGGCCTACCATTTCTTCAATGGTCCTGTATCCCAATTCTGCCATGATTTCCCTCAATTCCCGGGTAAGGAACTGTATGAAATTGACAACGTATTCTGCTGCACCATTGAACCTTTTTCTGAGCTCAGGATCTTGAGTGGCAACGCCCACGGGGCAGGTATTGAGGTGACACTTGCGCATCATGATACAGCCTTCCACCACCAATGCTGCGGTGGCAACACCCCATTCCTCAGCGCCCAGCAATGTGGCGATGGCAATGTCCCTGCCGGTTTTCAATTGTCCGTCAGCCTGCACAACGACCCTGCTCCGCAGCTTGTTTTTTACCAGTGTTTGGTGGGCCTCCGCCAATCCCAATTCCCATGGCAAACCCGCATGTTTGATGGAGCTTACCGGTGAAGCGCCTGTTCCACCATCGTTTCCAGAAATCAATACCACGTCTGCCTTTGCCTTTGCTACACCTGCTGCGATTGTACCCACACCTGCTTTTGAAACCAGCTTTACACTGATCCTTGCTTTTCTGTTGGCATTCTTCAGGTCAAAAATCAATTGCGCAAGGTCTTCAATAGAATAAATATCGTGGTGCGGTGGTGGAGAAATCAACCCAACGCCAGGCGTTGAATGGCGAACCCTTCCAATCCAATCATCCACTTTGTGCCCCGGCAATTGACCGCCTTCCCCAGGTTTGGCACCCTGCGCCATTTTTATCTGTAATTCATCCGCCTCCGTAAGGTATTGGCTGGTAACGCCGAACCTTGCAGATGCTACCTGTTTGATAGAAGAACGCATTGAATCGCCATTCGGCAGTGGGTTGTACCTGATTTCGTCTTCCCCGCCTTCTCCAGTATTGCTTTTTCCACCCAACCTGTTCATGGCAATGGCCAACGTAGTGTGGGCTTCCCAAGAGATGGAACCAAAAGACATGGCGCCAGTGGCAAATCTTTTATAGAGGCTCTCTGCTGGTTCCACTTCATCGATAGAAATAGAGGGCCGGAGCGGATTGAATTCAAAAAGGCTTCTTAGGGTGCATGCTTTTTCACTTTGGTCATTGACCAGTTTTGAGTATTTTTTAAAAATGCCGTAGTCGCCAATGCGTGTTGAATGTTGAAGCAGGTGAATGGTTTGGGGATTGAAAAGGTGAAATTCGCCTTTTCTTTTCCATTGGTAAACCCCGCCAACAGGCAAACGGTCTACCGGAATGCTTTTTTTGCTGAATGCGAGTGCATGTTTTGCCAAAGCTTCCCTTGCGATTTCATCCAGTCCCATCCCTTCAATCCTGGAAACGGCACCTGTAAAGCATTTGTCAACGACTTCCTTGTTGAGTCCGATGATCTCAAATATTTGTGCACCCTGATAGGATTGCAAAGTCGAAATGCCCATTTTGGAGAACACTTTGAGCAATCCTTCATTGACAGCCTTGATGTAATTTTTCTTGAGCAGTTCCGGATCCATGTCTGTGTCAATCTTTCCATGCAAGCGCATGTCGCGGATGGATGACAATGCCAGATAGGGGTTGATGGCGGTTGCGCCAAATCCAATCAGGCAGGCGAAATGGTGAACTTCCCAAACGTCTCCAGCTTCAACGATGATGCCTACTTTTCCCCTGTAACCCTTGCGGATCAGGTGATGGTGAATCGCTGCAGTAGAGAGCAGAGAGGGGATAGGGGCATGATCGGAATCGATCGCCCTGTCTTGTAAGACCAGTACTTCAAATCCATCTTCTACTGCATCAACTGCGTAGCGGCAAATCCTGTCCAATGCTTTTTTCAAGGTGCCAGGTGTGCCATCGGCACGGAAATAGCATTGCAGGGTTTTGGCCTGAAAGATACCGGTATCTATGCTCCTGATTTTTTCGAGGTCCTTGTTCGTTAAAACCGGGTGTTTTAGGGCTACCGTATGGCAGCTCAGCGGATCTTCTATCAGCATGTTTCCGTTGTTTCCAACAAAAGAAGCCAGCGACATTACCAATCTTTCCCTGATGGGATCAATTGGCGGATTGGTTACCTGTGCAAACAATTGTTTGAAATAGCTGCTGAGGTGTTGAGGCTGCTCGCTCAAGATTGCCAATGGAACATCAGTTCCCATGGATCCAATGGGCTCCTTGCCATCAAGCGCCATGGGAGCAATGATGTTGTCAAGGTCCTCAGAACTGTAGCCAAAGGCTTTTTGGTATTTGAACACTTGTTCATGCTCCAGATGGGTGAACATGACCCTTGGTTCTGGAAGTTCATTTACCCTGATTTTGTATTTGTTGAGCCAATCGCCATAGGGCTTTTGGCTGCAAATGTTGTTTTTTACCTCATCATCACTGATGATTCTTCCTTCTTCTATGTCCACGATGAACATTTTTCCTGGCTGCAGCCTTCCATTTTCAATGATCAGTGATGGGTCCACTGGAAGTGCTCCCGTTTCAGAAGCCATGATGACCCTGTCGTCAGATGTAACACAGTACCTAGAAGGCCTGAGTCCATTCCTGTCCAGGGTAGCACCAATCATCCTTCCGTCGGTAAATGAAATGGATGCTGGCCCATCCCATGGCTCCATGACGGAAGCATGGAATTCATAAAAGGCCTTTTTCAGGGGATCCATGCTTTCATTTCCATCCCAGGCTTCTGGAATCAGCATCATCATCACCTGGGGCAAGGACCTGCCCGTCATGGTCAAGAGTTCCATCATGTTGTCAAGGCTGGCCGAATCGCTTTGGCTGCCTGATATCAATGGCAACAACATGTCCATTTCCTCTTTGGAAAAATAAGGGGATGTATATCCTTTTTCGTTCGTTTTGATCCAGTTCAGGTTGCCCTGAAGGGTGTTGATCTCACCGTTGTGCGCAATGAAGCGAAACGGTTGTGCAAGTTTCCAGGACGGAAAGGTATTGGTGGCAAAGCGGGAATGAACCAGTCCGAGCGCGCTGACCACTTTTCTGTTGCTGAGGTCAGGATAGTAGGATCTGACCTGTTTGCTGGTCAGCTGACCTTTGTATACAATTACTTTATAAGAAAGGGATGCGATATAAAATCCAATCGGATCCTTTTTTACGGTATTGTTGATGAGATGGCTGGAATAATTCCTCAACACGAACAGTTTTCTTTCAAAAGCCATCGGGTCTGTGATATGGTCGGGGCAGGCAACAAATACCTGTTCAATTTCAGGTTCCACGGAACGCGCTGTCAGGCCAATTTCTGTAGGATTTACCGGAACTTTTCTCCAGGCAAGCACCTCAAGACCCAGTTCCTCAGCGGTTCTGCTGAAAATATCCCTGCATTCCTCACGCAGCCTTATTTCCCTTGGAAAGAAGACAGATCCAACACCATAACGGCCAAATGCGGGAAGGTGTACTCCCATTTTCAGGCACTCATCAAAAAAGAATGCATGGGGCGTTTGGATCAGGATCCCCGCACCATCTCCAGTATTGCTTTCGCATCCACAGGCGCCCCTGTGTTCCATGTTTTCAAGAATGGTCAGGGCATCCGAAACCACCTGGTGGTTTTTGTTTCCCTTGATGTTGGCAACAAAGCCAATACCACATGCATCTCTCTCAAATTCAGGACGGTATAATCCCCGGTTTCTTGACATAAGAAAGGAGTTTTTGAATAAAATCTATTGAATAGACTTTTTGGGTAAATAAAATCTAAAGCAGGGGCAAGCAGTCGTTTAAATTTACGACAAGTCAGTCATTTATACGATCAAATGACGAAAAAAAATCAAAAATATTAGGGTCTATGGCTATTCGGCATAGCTGCTCACGGGTTCGCAGGTACATATAAGGTTCCTGTCCCCGAAAGTATTGTTTACCCTTGCAATGCTTGGCCAGAATTTGTTGGTCCAGATCCTCGCCGCAGGAAATGCCGCTTTCTCCCTTGTATACGGCCTGTTCCACTCATTTCCACAGACATTGGCCTGTGTATGTGGGGCCCTTTTCAGCACATTGTCTTTTTTGTCTGCACTGCCTTCTTCAATTTCACGGATTTCATTTCTGATGGAAATCATTGCATCACAAAACCTGTCAAGCTCGGCCTTGTCTTCACTTTCTGTGGGTTCAATCATGACCGTACCTGGTACCGGGAAACTGAGCGTTGGGGCATGAAACCCATAGTCCATCAATCTTTTGGCAAGATCTTCTGCCTCAATCTCTGCAGATTTCTTGAAGGGCCTCAGGTCAACGATGAATTCGTGTGCGCAGGTTCCATTTTTACCCAGGTACAAAATGTCATAATGACCCATCAGCCTGGCTTTCATGTAGTTGGCATTGAGGATTGCATATGCGGTAGCATCTTTTAGTCCGTTTCCGCCCAACATCCTGATGTAGCCATAGCTGATCAAAAGGATGCTGGCACTTCCGAATGGCGCCCCACTTACTGCTGTATTTCCTTTTGATATGTCCAATTTTGATGCAGTGGTTTGGGTATGTCCTGGCAAGAATGGTGCCAAATGGGCCTTTACACAAATTGGCCCCATGCCGGGTCCGCCACCACCGTGCGGGATGGCAAATGTTTTGTGGAGGTTCAAATGACAAACATCTGCGCCGATCAGGCCAGGTGCGGTGAGCCCCACCTGGGCATTCATGTTGGCGCCATCCATGTAGACCTGTCCTCCATGTCCATGGATGATGGACGTAATGTCCTTTACAGTTTCTTCATACACCCCATAGGTGCTGGGGTAGGTGATCATGATCCCCGCCAGGTTTTCACTATGGAGCATTGCTTTTTCTTTGAGGTCATCAACATCGATGTATCCGTTTTCCAGTGCCTTGACTACAACCACTTTCATGCCTGCCATCACAGCAGAAGCCGGATTGGTGCCATGTGCCGAAATCGGGATCAGCATGACATTGCGGTGGTGGTCGTTCCTGGACAAGTGATAGCCTCTGATGGCAAGCAGTCCTGCGTATTCTCCTTGGGCTCCACTGTTCGGTTGTAGGCTGCAGGCATCGAATCCGGTAACTTCACAAAGGTATTTTGAAAGTTCGTCCAGCATGAACTGGTAGCCTTTGGTTTGCGAGGAAGGTGCAAATGGGTGAATTTGTCCCCAGCATGCCCAGCTCAAAGGAATCATTTCAGTTGCAGCATTCAGTTTCATGGTGCAGCTGCCTAAAGAAATCATAGAGGTATTCAGCGATAAGTCCTTGTTTTCCAAGAACTTGATATACCTCA
The DNA here is from genome assembly GCA_030832085.1 of Chitinophagales bacterium. Classification (GTDB taxonomy): domain Bacteria; phylum Bacteroidota; class Bacteroidia; order Chitinophagales; family Chitinophagaceae; genus Pollutibacter. The sequence continues at coordinate 123,006 of JAURJU010000076.1, forward strand.
TCATTTTACTTTCACTGTGATGGCTGTTGAAAACAGGGTGTTGCAAAAAGGCGGATGTTCGAACCAGGCTTTCCGGAATATTGGTCAACCCATTCGATTCTGCCATTTCAAATGCTGCTTTTCCTTCCGGATCAAAACAGGAGAGCATTGAACGCACAGTGCCGGAATTGCTGGTTTCATCAAAGCTGATGCCCACCAGTGATGGGCTGATCAGCCGCAGGTTGATGTTTTTCTGCTCAGCCAATGAAACAATTGCAGCCGCATTGGGGGTTGTCACAGCCAATGTGTCAAAGTAGCGGGAGGAAGCCAGCTGGAAACCGAGTTTGTTCAATGTGCTGGCTGCAGCATTCGCGAACATGCTTGTTCTGGTGGCAATGTTTTTCAGCCCTTCAGGACCATGGTAGACGGCATACATTGCCGCCATGTTGGCCAGAAGTGCCTGTGCTGTACATATGTTGGAGGTGGCTTTTTCTCTTTTGATGTGCTGCTCACGGGTTTGAAGCGCCATGCGCAATGCCCGGTTACCGTCAGCATCTATGCTGACCCCGATGATTCTTCCGGGAATGCTGCGCTTGAATTCGTCCTTTGTGGCAAAGAAGGCTGCATGTGGTCCTCCGTATCCCAATGGGACACCAAAGCGTTGGGCTGAACCGCAGGCGGCATCAGCTCCCAGTTCACCGGGAGGCGTGATCAGGGTTAGTGCCAGCAGGTCAGTCGTCATCACAACGTATCCTCCAACTTCATGCACATGGTCAATAAAGCCCTTGTAGTCATTCAATGCCCCAAGGTTGTTGGGGTATTGAACCAGTGCTCCAAAATATGAATTATCTAATGTGGAAGATGAGAAATCTCCAGTAACTAATTCAATTCCAATTGGTAAGGCTCTCGTAATTAACAAATCAATTGTTTGCGGAAAACAGTTTTGATCCACAAAAAACTTGGGACGATCAATGTTGTCCTGTTTGTTGAGGGCGTTGAAAAACATGGTCATCGCTTCGGCTGCAGCAGTGGATTCATCCAACAATGATGCGTTGGCAATGGGCAACCCGGTCAAATCTGACACCATGGTCTGGAAATTGAGAAGGCTTTCCAATCGACCTTGTGCAATTTCTGCCTGGTATGGGGTGTATTGGGTGTACCAACCTGGATTTTCAAAAATATTTCTCAGGATAACACTTGGGGTATGGGTTCCATAATATCCTTGGCCAATGAAGTTGTTGGCAACAATGTTGGTCTCACCGATTGAACGGATGTGAGCAAGATAATCTGCCTCGCTCATTGCAGCAGGCACATCCAGGGAATTGTGGTTGACAATATTGGGCGGTACTGTCTTCTCCACCAAAGCATCCAGGCTGGCTTCGCCAATGGTTTTGAGCATTTCTTTTTCTTCAATTGCGGAAGGTCCGATATGCCTGCCCCTGAATTCATTTGCCTGCTGTGATAAAAGGTTCATGGAAGTTTCTTTGATCGTTAGGAATGCTGCATGTTGATCGATACAGTAACGGGTGCAAATTTAATCAGAAGGTGCCAGTATACAGTTACTTTGTGTACTGAAAATCAGGAATGTGGATTAAATGGTGAAACAGTAGTTTGGCGTTCTTTTTGGATTTAATTTTGGGAGATGGGAGATGGACTTTTGATCAATTGGGAAAAGCGTTCTGCTGAGCATGCAAAAGCCTACAAGGCTTTTCTGCAAAGGGTCAACAAGAACACTGCACTGAAGCTGTTACCGGCATTGAGTGAGGAGGCCTATGCGCAGGTTGATTGTCTGGCATGTGCAAACTGCTGCAAAAATTATTCTCCCCGTTTTAAAACGCCTGACATCAAGCGCATCAGCAAGGTGTTGGGTATGAAGGAAGGGGTTTTTATTGAGCGCTATCTCAACATCGACGCTGATGGGGATTATGTACTGCAATCCACACCATGTCCCTTTCTAGGGGCAGACAATTGCTGTTCCATTTATGAGGACAGGCCTTCCGATTGCAGGCGTTTTCCTTATACTGATGAAGATGTCTTTGTCAAGCGCCAAGCCATAACACTGAAAAACACCTCTTTTTGTCCTATTGCCCATGTGGTGATCGAAAGATTGATGGAAGCGTCAAAGTAAGTCAATACTTGATTTTTCTGATGGTTGGAATTTTGAACCAGGTATAAACAACGATTCCCAATGTCATCATTCCCCCAAATACAACCGATGGCACCACGCCCATCAGCCTTGATGCAAATCCACTTTCAAATGCACCGAGTTCATTCGAGGAGATGACGAAAATGCTGTTCAACGCAGATACACGTCCCTTCATTTCTTCTGGCGTTTTGGTTTGAAGGATGGTGGACCTCACGATCATGCTGATGCCATCCAACAATCCGGAAACCAAGAGTGCGGCAAAAGAAATCCAAAACATGTTGGAAAGCCCAAATACAACCATGGTCATTCCAAATCCTGCCACGCAGAGCAGCATGGTCCTGCCCTGGTCTTTTTTCATCGGTATGAAATTGATGACCATCATCACAGCAATGGCACCAATGCCTGGGGCTGATCGCAGGATTCCCAATCCTTCTGCACCTGTTTTCAGGATCACTTCTGAAAAATAGGGCAGCAATGCAGTTGCCCCTCCGAAAAAAACGGCAAAAAGATCCAGGCTCAGCACCCCAAGAATTTCTTTGGTTTTCCAAACGAACCGGAATCCTTCCCGGATGCTTTTCAGCATGGGTTCACGGGATACCGTGAATTGGGGTGGTTTTGGTGAGATGAAGAAAAGTACAACAACGGATAGCGCAAGCAGGAGTACCATTAGGGAGAATGTAAAGGTGATTCCCTGTGCCCCATAAAGGATTCCCCCAATGGCAGGGCCGCCTACCCCCGCAATTTGCCATGTGCTCATGTGCCAGCTGACGGCGTTGGGCATTTCCTTTTTTGGTACTAGACTGCTGACCAGGGCAAATGAGGTTGGGCCACTGAACGCCCTTGCAATTCCGGTACAAAATGCAATGGAATATATACAAACAAGGATAAAGGTTTGACTGAACAGGCTTGATGCATGTTTGCTGGTGATAAATGTGAAAAGTATGGTGAGCAACAGGTTGCCTGCAATACTCAGGTGAAGCAGTTTTTTCTTGTCTGTCCTGTCAATGATATATCCGGAGTATATCGCCATGATGACGGCAGGAACAAATTCAACCAATCCAATCAAACCAATGCTGAATGGATCCTTGGTAATTTCAAAGACCTTCCAGCTGATCAGGGTGGCCTGCATGGTCAATACCATGATGAAGAGAAACCGGGCCATGATGTATAACCTGAATTCCGGATAGCGCAGGGCCGCAAAACTATGGTGCTTCAGCAGTTTCAGCATCGTTGTAATTTTTGTTTTGGATGGAACTGCATCAGGGCAGGGAAATAAAATGTTGCCCATCCTCATAGTCCTTGTCCAATGCCTGAATGATGGTGTCCAGGTGTTTGGGATTGTCGATGAAATCCGCATTGCTGGCATCCACAAACAGTGTTTTCATGTTGTGCTGTTTGATATAATGCGTATAGGTTTGTTGAATGTTGTACAGGTAATCGTTCTGGATGTTTTGCTCATATGACCTGTTTCTTTTTTTGATATTTTCTTGCAATTTGCTGACCGGTGAATGAAGATAGATAAGCAATTCGGGCTGTATCATCTGATGGTGCATGATGTCGAAAAGCCTTTGGTAGAGCCTGAATTCATCATCAGGCAGGTTGATTTTTGCGAAGAGCAGGCATTTGGTAAAAAGATAATCTGAAATGGTCATTGTTTGAAAAAGGTCTTGCTGGCCAACCAGGTCTTTTTGTTGTTTGTATCTTTCGGCCATGAAGAAGAGTTCTACCGAAAAGGCATATTGAGCCGGATTGTCGTAAAACTTCGCCAAAAATGGGTTGTCGGCAAATTCTTCCAGGATCAGCCTTGCATTCAGGTGCTCTGCAAGCAGTTTGGCCAGTGTTGTTTTTCCCGCCCCGATATTTCCCTCTATGGTGATGAAATTGTATTTCATGGATTGTTTTGTTCAAACCCGATGGTTCAGCATGTCTTTTTTGGGTCTTTGATAATATAGGACCTTACTTCCAATTGGTCAGGGCATTCTTCCAGCAACTGGCGTACTGTTTTTTTTGAAACGGGATCAACTTTGTTGCTGTTCAATTCAACAAGGGGCACCAGTGCAAACTTTCGCAGGTAAATCCTGGGATGCGGAACCTTTAGCTCTGGCAAATCAACTGTTTCATCCTCATAATAGAGGATGTCGATGTCAATGTTTCTCTCCCCATTCCGTTCCATCCTTGTTCTTCCCATGGCCTGTTCTATGTCAAGTATGGCAGACATGAGGCTGCTGGCGGAAAGGTTGCTCTGGATGACCAATACCTGGTTCAGGAAAGCCGGCTGGTCCTCTTTTCCCCAGGCATCTGTTTCATAAATGGACGAAGATTTGATCAACCGGCCACAATGGGTATTGATTTGTCTGGTGGCCTCCCTTAAAAAAAAAGAACGGTCTCCAATATTACCACCTATCAATAAATACACTTCTTTCATAAATAGATCCCGCGTTGGCGGGTAAAGTTCTTTAATTTCGCTTTCTAAATTCATTTGCAGTGAAAAGTTTTTTTAAAAGTTTTTTTGCGTCACTGTTGGCCCTGATCCTTTTTTTCGGGTTGATTTTCCTGTTGTTCTTTGGTATAGCAGGCGCATTCCTTGCTTCAGAAAAAGTTACGGTTGAGGGAAAATCGGTGTTGGTGATAGACCTTTCAAAAGAGTTGAAAGACCGGATCATTGAAGATCCAATTGCTGAAATCACCGGGGAAGACAACCAGCCCGACCTGAATACTGCTGTCAAGTTGATTGAAAATGCAGCCAAGGATTCTTCTGTCAGGGGCATATATATTCTGGCAAAGGACAATGCCAATGGCTTTGCTGCCTCATCAGAATTGCGTAAGGCACTGCAATCCTTCAGGATGTCCAAGAAGTTCATCGTTGGATATGGAGATTATATTTCACAAAAGGCATACTATGTAGCAAGTGTGGCAGACCGTGTTTTTTGCCATCCCAAAGGCATGTTTGAATGGCAGGGAATGTCTGTTGAATATGTATTTTTCAAAAGTATGATCGACAAACTGGAAATCAAGCCTCAGATTTTCTATGCAGGTAAATTCAAAAGTGCTACTGAACCTTTCCGGGCTACTTCCATGACCGATGCCAACAGGGAACAAACAGGGGTTTGGTTGAACGACATCTATGGCGAAATGGTCAACAGTGTAGCGGTTTCCAGGAACAAGAATAGGGATTCCCTAAAGGCTTACGCCAATCAATTTTTATTGGACAGGCCTGAAAAAGCTGTCACAGCCGGATTGTTGGATGGGTTGAAATACGACGATCAGGTGAGAAGCGAGATCAGGGCAAGGTTGAAAATTGATGCAAACGAAAAAATAAATTTCATCAGCCTGGCCAAATATTCAAAGGCAGTGAATGTGGGCGGAGCCTATTCAAAAGACAAGATTGCCATCGTGTTGGCTGAAGGGGACATTGTATATGGCAAAGGATCTCCAGACCAGATAGGCTCGGATGAATACTTGGCGTTGCTCAGAAAAATACGCGCAGACAAATCCATCAAAGCCTTGGTCTTGCGTGTAAATTCTCCTGGAGGCAGCAGCCTCGCCAGTGAAATCATATGGCGTGAACTTGAGCTCATCAAAAAAGAGGGTAAAAAGATTGTTGTATCAATGGGCAATGTCGCTGCGAGTGGAGGTTATTATATTGCCTGCAATGCAGATAAAATATTGGTTCAGCCCAATACCATCACCGGTTCTATAGGGGTGTTTTCAATTGTTCCCGATTTCTCCACCTTCATGAACAACAAATTGGGTATTACATTTGACCGTGTCAAAACAGGAGAATATGCAGACCTGCCCAGTGTTACTCGGGCAATGACAGAAGGTGAGAAGCGGTTTATTCAAGCACAGGTAGACCAAATATACCTTGATTTTAAAACGCGGGTTGCAGACGGGCGAAAGCGGGATATTGGTTATATCGACAGCATTGCTCAAGGCCGGGTATGGACAGGTAGCCGCGCCATAACATTGGGATTGGCAGACAGGGTAGGTGGCCTGGAAGAGGCCATAGCGGAAGCTGCGAAGATGGCCGGTATCAAGGAATTCAAAGTCAGAAAATATCCTGAGCCAAAGTCATTGCTCGAATACCTTATGGAAAAAGGCAGTACCGATTTTGCGGCATCAACCCTACAAAAGGAGCTGGGCGACGAAGAATATCAACTCTTGAAGCGCATCAGGGCAATGAAACAGGAAAAGGGTGAAATCAAAACCCAACTTCCATTTGAGTTCATCATCAAGTGAACTTCATCTCCATTAAAACAGCTGAAAAAGACAACATGAATCATTCCTCAGGAGAGTACAATCAGTTTAGGGCCATGCTCGCCATAGCAAAGGCCAGTCTCAGGTCAATTTTCAGGAGCCCGTCTGCTGTGATTTTCAGTTTTCTTTTCCCCATTATTTTTATCCTTGTTTTTGGTTTCCTCAGTTCTACCACTCCTGTAATCAGGATTACTTTTGATCCCGCCTCATCAAATGAAAATGAATTGTACGCCAAACTGGTTGAAAAATCAAACCTCAAAATCATCAGCCAACCTTTGCTGACTTCAAGGCAGGAGCTTGAAAAGGGACATATTACTGCCATCATCAACATACGGGCAATCAACCCCAGCGCTTATCCCAAGTATGCGGTTGAAATTACCACATCAACTGCTGCTGCAGACCGAATAGGCTTGTTGCAATCCATTGTTCAACAAGCCATTGCTGAATTGGATCTCGTTAACTTCCCCCAACGTCCAAGTTATGCTTACATGCAAAAAGAGACCTTGCCCGGACGAGAATACCGCACCATTGATTTTATCTTGCCAGGACAACTTGGTTTCTCTCTGTTGAGTGCAGGTGTCTTTGGCGTTGCGTTCATTTTTTTTAACCTGCGTCAAACATTGGTGCTCAAAAGATTTTTTGCAACACCCATCAAGCGAACCTATATAGTTTTTGGAGAGGGTTTGGGACGGATTGCTTTTCAGATGATCACAGCCGTGGTCATTTTGTCCATAGGTCATTTTGCATTCAAGTTCACATTGGTGAATGGGATGATCACCTTTGTTGAATTGCTTGTGCTCAGTTTGATTGGCCTCATTGTATTCATGGGTTTTGGATTCATTGTGAGTGGATTGGCCAGCAGCGAAAGCACGATCCCCCCCTTTGCCAACCTTGTTACATTGCCGCAATTCCTCTTGGCGGGCACATTTTTTCCTGTAGAGAATTTTCCTGCTTGGCTTCAACCGCTTTGCAAAATACTTCCGCTGACACACCTCAACCAGGCCATGCGCAACGTTGCTTTTGAAGGAGCTCATTTGAACGATTGTTGGCCCCAGTTGCAGTACCTGCTCATATGGGGTATTGTGGTTTACGCTGCTGCAATCAAAGTATTCAAATGGGAATAGGCATCCTTTGATGCTTGTTCAATCGGGTAATTGTTCAGTTATTGTATCCTCATTTTTTTTCAGCAGCAGGAGATTCCTTTGCATGCCTTCCCACTTCGTTCTCTTGATGGGAGAGTCCTTGAACAAGCGGTTGAACGTTGTTTTATCCATAGCAAGCCAATCGTTGATGGAAAAAGTCAAGACTTCATCCATGGGATTCAACTCAGTATGCTGATGGGCCTGGCTAAAACGGTTCCAAGGGCAGACGTCCTGGCATATGTCGCATCCAAAGACCCAGTCTTCAGTGCTTCCCTTCAAGGATGCGGGAAGTGTGGAAGATTTCAATTCAATGGTAAAGTACGAGATGCATTGCGATGCATTCAATTCCTTGTTGGGAAGAATTGCATCGGTCGGGCATGCATCGATGCACTTGTTGCAGGATCCGCAAAAATCCTGTTGGTAAGGAAGGTCCGGCTTCAACTCCAGGTCTGTGATCAGTGTGGCCAGAAAAAAAAATGAACCCTTTTTTTTATTGATCAGGTTTCCGTTTTTTCCAATCCAACCCAAACCACTTCGATGGGCCCAACTCCTTTCCAGAACCGGTGCTGAATCTACAAATCCGCGTCCTTCAACCTGTCCCAGCTTTTCCCTGATGTTGAAAAGGAAGGCATGCAGTTTTTCCCTGATGACAAGATGATAATCCTTGCCATATGCATATTTTGCAATCATGGGGGTACCCGGATCCTGTTGTTTGTCGGGGAAATAGTTGAACAGGAGGGTAATCACAGATTTGGCTCCAGGTACAAGTTTGGATGGGTCAATCCTCATGTCAAAGTGATTCTCCAGGTATTGCATCTCTCCATGCAATCCCTTGTTCAGCCAGGATTCCAGCCTGCGGGCATCCTCATCCAACGGCATTGCTTTTGCTATGCCGCAATCATCAAACCCAAGTTGTCCTGCAATGGCCTTGATGGTGAAAGATCGATCACTGAGCGAATTGAGGGATGGAGTCATTGCCTGTCCAAAGCTGCATCTGCAGCATCCTTTATTTGAAGAAAAAGTTCAGATTTCTGGTTTTCATCCATGTCCTTTGCAAAAACAATTCCGACCAGGTTTCTCTTGGTATCCATCCATGGCCAAGTACCCAACATGCCGGGACAGGAAAATACAATCCCATTTCCATCCCCATCCTGTTCCTGGACCCAATTGCCCAATGCATACTTGAAGCCCTTGGCCAACGCTGGACTGTATCGAAGCTTGGCCTCCGGCAGTTGGATGGTAAGCATTTCCTGAACTGATTTTTCGCTGAGAACCCTTTTGTTGTTGAAGATACCCTTGTTCAAGAGCATTTGCATGAAGTTGAGGTAGTCAAAAGCTGAACAGGTTGCGCCAACAGAGGGGTTGGGAGCATTTCCGCTTTCATTGTAGAAGCTGGCTGTCCTCATGCCGATTGGACGAAACAATTTTTCTGTGATGACCCTGTCAAAAGTTTTCTTGGTAACAACCTCAACAATCCGGCCTGCAATATTGATGCCTATTCCGCCATAGGCAAAAGCTTCGCCAGGATTGTCCACAATCAGTTTTTTTGTTGCAAAGCTGTTGACCTCTTCCTCAAGACTTGCAAATTTATTTTTTTGTGCGATTTTCATGATCCCAACAGGGTCGATATCAAGTCCGGTTGTGTGAGAGAGGCAATGCCTGATGGTGATGTAACCCTTCATGTATTTTGAGAAGATGGGAATGTATTTTGTAACAGGATCATCCAGGCTGATCTTGCCTTCATCCACCAGGATCATGACCAATGCAGTGGTCAGCCATTTGCTTGAACTTGCTATCGGTGCAGGCGTTTTCAATTTGAATTCTTCAGATTCCTTCAGGAATATGTTTTTTCCCGCTTTTTGAACAACCACAACATATTCCTTGCCCAATGTTTTCTCATTGCGTTTTATTATTGCATTCAAAGCGCTAAAGTCAGTTTGGGCGGAGGTACACTGCAAGAATAGCATGAAAGTCACAGCCAGACTGCATTTGCGACATGTTTCAACGAAAAAAGCTGTCATTTTTACCTGTTTTTTGTTGTGGAGTGTGATTTGTCTTGAACAATAAAATCCTAGAGCATGAATTTAAACAACTTTACCATACAAGCATCAGAAGTGGTTCAATCTGCGCAGCAGGCCGCCTTCAATGCGGGCAATCCAAACATTGAGACTGACCATCTGCTCCTTGGTTTATTGGAACAAAAAAATTCACCTGTAGAATACCTGCTCAAAAAGAACAATGTATCCATACAGGTGCTTCAGACAAAGTTAAAAGAAGCATTGGTAAAATTGCCAAAGCGTGAACAAGAACCTGGTCAGGCGCTAAGCCGCGAGGCCAACAACACATTGTTGCGGGCAGGCTCGCTGCTGGGGAAATTTGCCGATGAGTTTGTTACGCCTGAACACCTCCTCCTGGCCCTTTTGACCGGGAATGACCCTGTTGCCAAAATGCTCAAGGAGGCGGGGCTGTCAGAAAATGGATTGATGCAAGCCATCAAAGAACTGCGCAAGGGTGAAAAAGTAAAAAGCCAAACCCAGGAAACACAGTTCAATGCACTCAACAAGTATGCAAAAAACCTGATTGAAATGGCTGGGCAGGGCAAGCTTGATCCTGTCATCGGAAGAGACGAGGAAATCCGCCGAACCTTGCATATCCTCACGCGGCGATCAAAAAACAATCCCATATTGGTGGGTGAACCCGGCGTTGGAAAGACGGCCATTGCAGAAGGGCTCGCCATGCGCATCGTCAATGGTGACGTACCGGATAACCTCAAAAGCAAATTGATCTACGCGCTCGATATGGGCCAGTTGATTGCGGGAGCCAAGTACAAGGGTGAATTTGAAGAAAGATTGAAAGGTGTTGTCAAAGAAGTTGCCAACAGTGATGGCGAAATATTGCTCTTCATTGATGAAATCCATACCCTTGTTGGGGCAGGTGGAGGTGAAGGAGCAATGGATGCCGCCAATATCCTGAAACCCGCGCTTGCAAGGGGGGAACTCAGGGCCATAGGAGCCACAACACTCAATGAGTATCAAAAATATTTCGAAAAAGACAAGGCGCTGGAGAGAAGGTTTCAGAAGGTTATGATCGAAGAACCCAGTGTTGAAGATGCGGTTTCCATTTTGCGTGGCCTCAAGGACAGGTATGAGACACACCACCATGTTCGCATCAAGGACGAGGCCATTATTGCAGCTGTAGAGTTGTCAAACCGCTACATTACTGACCGTTTTCTTCCCGACAAGGCGATTGACCTGATTGATGAAAGTGCAGCCAAGCTCAGGCTTGAAATGAATTCAATGCCAGAGGAGCTGGACAAATTGGAACGCCATATCCGTCAGCTTGAAATCGAAAGGGAAGCCATCAAGCGGGAGGAGGATGAAGTAAAAATGAAGGAACTCAATACAGAGTTGGCCAATTTTGCAGTGGAAAGGGATACACTCAAGGCAAAATGGAAGGAAGAAAAGGAACTCGTAGAAAAGGTTCAGACCGCAAAAGCAGAGATTGAGCGGCTCAAGCTGCAGGCAGAAAAGGCAGAGCGGGAGGGCGATTATGGAACAGTGGCTGAGATCCGCTATGGTAAAGTGAAGCAAAAAGAAGAAGAGATTGTTGGGCTCAGTGAGGAACTGGCGAAAACAGGGGAAAAGCGCTTGTTGAAAGAGGAGGTTGATGCTGAGGATATTGCGCAAAATGTTGCCAAGGCAACCGGTATCCCCGTGGCAAAGATGATGCAAGGAGACCGTGAAAAACTGTTGCAGCTGGAAGAGCATTTGCATGAACGGGTGGTAGGCCAGGAAGAGGCGATAACGGCTGTTGCAGATGCCATCCGAAGAAGCAGGGCTGGATTACAGGATCCACGCAGACCAATAGGTTCATTTATTTTTCTGGGAACCACAGGGGTTGGTAAAACCGAATTGGCCAAGACCCTTGCTGAATACCTGTTTGATGATGAGAGCATGATGACACGCATCGATATGAGTGAGTACCAGGAGAAGCATACGGTATCAAGATTGGTGGGTGCACCTCCCGGCTACGTCGGTTATGACGAAGGGGGACAACTCACTGAATCTGTCAGGAGAAAGCCCTACAGTGTTGTATTGCTGGATGAAATTGAAAAGGCTCATCCTGATGTTTGGAATGTTCTCCTTCAGGTTTTGGATGATGGAAGACTTACTGACAACAAGGGAAGGGTTGTGAATTTCAAGAATACCATCATCATCATGACCAGCAACATCGGGAGTCATTTGATTCAAGATGCCTATGATCAGGCTGTTACAGGCGAACTTGAAAAAGCAGCTGAGAGGGCCAAAACAGATGTAATGAACCTGCTGAAGCAAACCATCAGACCTGAATTTTTAAACCGGGTGGATGAGATCATCATGTTCCAGCCACTGAGCAGAAAGGAAGTCAGAAAAATCATAGAGATACAATTGAAGGGCCTTCAGCATTTGGTGAAGGATGCATCCATCGATCTGCATTTCACACCATACGCCATTGACTTTCTTGCCCAAAACGGGTATGATCCACAGTTTGGTGCAAGGCCCCTAAAGCGACTGATACAAAAGGAAATTGTGAACCAATTGTCCAAGAAAATACTGGCCGGTGATATTGACAAGACAAAACCAGTATCCGTAGATGTATTTGACGGGATAGTGGTTTTCAGGAACGAAAAAGCACAGCAAGTCCTTTAACAGCGGCGTTGACTTGTAAGAGAGGGTTCAGTGGTCTATTGAACCCTTTTTTCTATTTTCAGTCCTCCTGGAACCCTTGGTGCAGGAGGCGCTTTGAGAGCGGATTTTACTGGAGTCTTTTGTCCATGTGGTTTGAATTGATCCTTTTTTTGCCATTTGTTTTTGGATGCGGATGGATCGTAAACCGGACCTTCTCCCAGTGCTGCAGGGAGTGCAACTTTTTCAACAACCTTTCCAATGAGTTTTTCAATGCGTTGGAATTTGTGTTGATCCTCATTGTTCACAAATGTAATGGCAGCCCCTTTGGTTTCAGCCCGCGCAGTTCTTCCAATGCGGTGCACATAGTCCTCACCATCAGAAGGAACATCATAGTTGATGACCAGTTCTATATTGTCAATATGAATACCACGGCTCAAGATGTCAGTGGCAATCAGGATGGGCAAGCGCTTTGAAGAGAACTCCAGCAATACATCCTCCCGCTGGCTTTGGTCCAGGTCTGATTGGATGTCTTTTGCATTGTACTTCATCCTTTGCAACTGCGCAGCCAGTTGTTTTACAGTTTGTTTTTTGGAACAGAAGATCAGTACGGAACGGTATTCCTTTTCAGCCAGGATATGCTGTATGACAGGAATCTTTTGTGTATCGTATACGATAAACGCCTGTTGTTTTATGCTTTCAGGTGGTTTTGACAATGCAACACTCACTTCCACAGGTTCATTCAAAATGGATTTTGCCAATTGAAGAATCTTTGGAGGCATGGTGGCAGAAAACATCAGTGTTTGCCTTTTGGGGGAAAGGAAGGAGATGATTTTCATGATGTCATCATGGAATCCCATGTCCAGCATACGGTCTGCTTCGTCAAGGATGAGGTACTTCAGTTCCTTCATCTTCACATAACCCATGTTGAGGTGAGAAATCAATTTGCCTGGTGTTGCAACGACGATGTCCACACCTGTGGAAAGGGCCTGTTTTTCCCTTACAAAACTGCCCCCATCACCACCACCATAAATGGCGATGGAGCTGATGGATGAAAAATAGGTAAGGCCATCAAGGTGGCTGCTGATTTGTATGGCGAGTTCTCGTGTTGGCACCATGATCAACGCATGCACTTCCGTATCCTTGTGCACTTCTGACATCAGTTTGTGAAGAATGGGCAAAAGAAAAGCAGCTGTCTTGCCGGTGCCTGTTTGTGCAGAAGCGATGATGTCTTTTCCATCCATGATGACGGGGATGGCTTTTTCCTGAATCAGGGTTGCTTTTTTGTAACCGCTGGATTCGATGCTCTCTGCAAGGGATTCGTGAAAATTAAAAGAAGAAAAGTCCAATATGCGCTGGTTTGTTGTTTGTGCAAAGGTAGTCTAATTCACATCCATCCCAATTATTAAGAAGTCAGTTGTAAAATCTTTGGTAATTTTATAACACAAATATTGTCCATGAGAGCAACCTCTGCCATACATGTCTTGTTCAGTTTGAGCCTTTTTATCCTGATATCAGGTTGCGGAAATGCCCAATCAGACCCTAATCATGCAACATTCGCAGTTGCATCCCCCAAAAAAACAACCAAACCTGATCCTAAACTCATCTTGGATTCGGTTGTCTACAAGAAAAAAATGATTGCCATGGCCAATGGTGACAGCTCGGGCAAATGGAAGTTCAATGACCATTACCCCAGGGCCGGAGCCATATTGCCCATGAACAGGATCATTGCCTATTATGGGAACCTTTATTCGACCCGGATGGGTATTCTCGGGGAATTGCCCAAACCCCAAATGTTTGCAAAGTTGAAAACGGAGATGGCTGCCTGGCAAAAGGCCGACCCGACTACTCCCGTAGTACCCGCGCTCCATTATATTGTAGCCACGGCCCAGAGTGACCCTGGTGTTTCAGGGAAATACCGTCTCAGGATGCCCAATGCTCAGATTGACAAGGTGATGGCAATGGCAGAGGAGATCAATGCGATTGTTTTTCTGGATATCCAGGTTGGGCTCAGCAATCTCCGGGAAGAAATCCCCATGTTCGAAAAATACTTGAAACACCCAAGGGTGCATCTCGGCATTGATCCAGAGTTTTCTATGAAAGGAGGGCAAAAGCCTGGGTCAGTCATTGGCAGTTTTGATGCCGATGACATCAATTTTGCATCGGCTTATTTATCTGATCTGGTATTGAAGCTTGATCTGCCTCCAAAAGTGTTGGTGATACACCGGTTTACACAAGGAATGGTAAAAGGATACAAGTCCATCCGCATCCGTCCTGAAGTGCAAATGGTTGTGGACATGGATGGTTGGGGAGCCCCGGCACGCAAAATCAATACTTACAGGCAGTTCGTGCATGCAGAACCATTGCAGTTTACCGGATTCAAGCTGTTTTACAAGAATGACCTGAAGGAGCCACCCCACAGGATGCTGTCGCCAAAGGAATTGTTGGCGCTGAAACCTGTTCCAATGTACATCCAATACCAATAAAGGATTTGCACTAGGGGAGTTTGCTGATGATTACATAGCCTGCCAGCATGAGCAAAAGCAAGGTTGTTATCAGCAAAACAAGCCACAACGGAAACGAAAGTGATTTCAGTTTTTTGTTCTTCTTTTTGCTGATTTTTGACCGGATCATCCTGTTCAGCTGTATATTGATGGCAGCAGCTTCCTTGCCATCCTTAAGTTGTTTTAGGCCTTCAATGGCATCACCCAACAGTTCGTCTTCAGTTAACATTTCCTCCAAGTCTCTTTTGGCCTTTTTGTCCAAGGCATTGTTGAGGTAGTCCAACAGCAGTTCGCTGTCTGGCAAGGGCCTGTTGTCGGATGCATGAGGATGATTATTTGACATTTTCCCTGATTTTTTTTTCAAGAATGGTTTTCAGGTTGCGTTTTCCGTTTTGGATATGGCTTTTTACTTGTGAAAAGGAAAGCCCAGTAGTTTTTTCGATTTCGTGATAGGACAGTTTTTCCAGGTAAAATAATTTTATGCAGGTTTTTTGCTCAGGCCCCAGCTGTTCCAATGCTGCGGCAAGCTGGTCAGACATTTCTGCCAACATCGTTTCCCTTGTTTGGAGTTCCTGCGCTGTCAGCAAGTCTGAACTGCTTTCTTCAGGAAGCGCATCCGTGGTGTATGGTTTGGTGGATCTTGCCCTGATGTTCATCAGGCAATGGTTTTTTGCCACACTGTAGATCCAGCTTTTGAAATAGGGAATATCATATCTCCCTGCTTCACCCAATGCTTTTTCAAATACCTGTTGGGTGGCATCCTGGGCATCGGATGCATTGCGGAGGTATTTCATGCATACCCCGAAAACAAGCAGGCTATAGCGCTCAAAAAGCAAGCCAATCCATTTGCTGTCAGCTGTTTTTCTAAAATGCTGGAGCAATTCTGTATCTGTATATTGATTGTTGGGATGGGTCACATCAATAATTTTCCTTTGGCATAGAGATGCAAAAAAAAGAGGAATGCATATTATTTCTTGTCTGAGAACAAGAGCTTCAATGCCAAAAGGATCATGACAACTGCAAAAACCTTTTTAACGGTATCCTGGGGCAGGCTCAATGAAAATTTGCTCCCTAGATAACTGCCTGCTAAAAAACCAATGGCAAGGATTCCAGCATACCTGAAATCAACATGTCCTTTTTTATAGTAGTTGATGACGCCCAAGATTCCCACGGGAAACAGCAGCATGGCCAGGGAGATGCCCTGTGATTGGTGCTGGCTCAGGCCCAGCAGCAATACTAGCGCAGGAACGATGATGACTCCTCCGCCTATTCCTACCATTCCGCCCATGAAACCTGCGGCCAATCCAATCAGGACCAGGTATATGATTGTTTCCATTGTTGTTTTTTTGGATTCCATACTATTTGAAGAGGTATGCACCTAAAAATACTGCGACAATTCCCAGCACAACCGATAGGATGACATATGTTAGCGCAGTGAGATATTGTCCTGATTTGAGGAGCTCCAGGTTCTCGAATGCAAAAGCGGAAAAGGTGGTGAATCCGCCACAGAATCCTGTTGCCAGCAACAGCCGTATGGTTGGGGAAGATTGCGGATTTCGTGCTGTGATGGCATACACCATTCCAATGGCGAGGCAGCCAAGTACATTGATGATCACCGTACCCAAAGGAAAATCAAGGCTGTTTTTGGCCTGGACATAAACCGCTACGGCATAACGGACTGTGCCACCAATGGCACTGCCCGCAAGCACCAGCAATATGTTCTTGATGTTCATCATTCCAACGGCAGATTGCCGGAAAAAGTATAGCTGAAATCCACTTTCCAGGTCTTATCGCTTTTGACCACTTTAAGGTCCATGGGTTTCATGGAATGTGAATTGGAAAAGCTGATGATGCTCACGCTGTCATTTTGGTTTTCAACCTTGTTGATGATGATGGAGGCTGATTTCAATTGCAGCTTTTCTTTCTGGGGTTGCTTTTTCATATAGGCCTGGTAGCGTCCAAACAATTCAATGTCCTCCTGGTCTTCGAGCAAGTAGAGGTTAGCCTTTTCGAAGTTGCCATCCAAAACGGCACGAACAAATTCACGACCTGCATCGAGTGGATCTTCCGGCAACTTGAACCCCTCCGGTTCATTGCAGGCAAACACGGCAGTGGCCAACATGATCGTGCTGATCCATCTTGAAATGCTGTTAACCTGCATGATTGTTGTTTTCGTTTTCCTTGTCATATGCCTTGATGATGGCCTTTACAAGTCGATGTCTTACCACATCTTCCTCATCGAGTTCGATGTGTGCAATTCCATCGATGTTTTTCAAAATCCTTGTGGCCTTTTCCAATCCGCTGCGTTGGTTTTTGGGCAGGTCAACCTGGGAAAGATCGCCGGTGATGATGGCCTTTGCATTTGCACCAATTCTGGTGAGGAACATTTTTATCTGGAGGTCTGTGGTATTTTGGGCTTCATCCAGGATGATAAAAGCATGGTCGAGTGTTCGGCCCCTCATGTAGGCCAGTGGGGCGATTTCAATTACACGGGTGCTCATGTAATAGCCAAGCTTGTCCGCCGGGATCATGTCGTCCAATGCATCGTACAGCGGCCTAAGGTATGGATCAATCTTTTCCTTCAGGTCGCCTGGAAGGAATCCAAGGCTTTCTCCTGCCTCCACTGCAGGCCTGGTGAGGATGATTTTTTTGACCATTTTGTTTTTAAGGGCCCTCACTGCAAGGGCAACTGCAGTATAGGTTTTGCCTGTTCCTGCAGGACCTATGGCAAAAATGACATCATTTTTTTCTGCCATGCTCACCATTTTCTTTTGGTTCAGGGTTCTTGCACGAACTGACTTCCCGTTGGGTCCGAAAACAAGCACGTCGTGTGGATTTTTTTCTACAAAATTGTCCACCGTTTCTGCATCATCTCCACCAAGAATTTGTTCAAAATAGTTGTGGCTTACATTGCCGTTTCTTTCCAGGTACTGGACAAGTGTTTCAATTTTCTCTTTGGCCAGCACGATCTGCTCTTCTGCGCCACTGAGCTTTATTTGTTTTCCACGGCTGAGGATTTTCAGCAAAGGGAAACGCTTTTTCAGCAGGTCAAGTTTTCCGTTGTTTACGCCAAAGAATTCAATGGGATTGATGGAGTCGAGGTTGATGATGGTTTCAGTCAAGGAGGTGAATTTTAGGTATTTTTTTATTTGGGTACGTTCTTACCAAATTTAATTCTTTGCTGACGAATAACCTTCAACTTACTTATCAACAGGTGTGGGAAAACTGATCATTCGCTAAAATTTAACGAATTGCATTGCCCAAGGCATCTGATTGTTACGATTGTCACACAATGTTTTTCAGCAAAGCAATGGTGGCTTCAGGATCCTTGGCGCCAAAAACAGTATTGCCTGCCACCAAAACATCTGCCCCTGCATTGACCAATGCAGCGGCATTTTCCAGGGTAACTCCACCATCAATTTCTATAAGTGTTTCACCCCCTTTTTTGAGAATGGATGCCTTCAGTCGCTCAACTTTTTTGAGCATGGAATGAATGAATTTTTGTCCACCAAATCCCGGGTTGACCGTCATGATGCAAACAAGGTCTGCATCCTCCAAAACCTCATCAATAGCTGCTACAGGTGTATGAGGGTTTAATGCTATGCCTGCTTTCATGCCAAGTGCCTTGATTTGCTGGAGGTTCCGGTGCAAGTGCCTGCAGGCCTCTGCATGCACCGTCAATACATCCGCCCCAGCCGCCTTGAATGCCTCTGTATACCGCTCGGGTTCTTCAATCATCAGGTGAACATCGCAGACCTTGGTGGTTGCCTTTCTGATTGCCGAAACCACTGGGATTCCAAAGCTGATGTTGGGCACAAACCTGCCGTCCATGACGTCCAGGTGCAGCCATTCTGCTTGCGATCGGTTCACCAATTCGCAGGCTTTGTCCAACTGAAGGAAATCTGCTGCCAGGAAAGATGGGGCTACAATGGGCATGGTTATTGTTTTTTTAATTGATGGAGTGATCTGATTGCCCCTTGGTGTTGGGGATCCAGCGAGATGGCTTCCTGGTAATACGCAGCCGCTTTGATAAAATCTTTTTTTCCCTCAAGGCAGCTTCCCAGCCAGTAATATACATCTGCATTTTTCCTGTCCAATTCCATTGCTTTGGCAAGTGCATCGATTGCCTTGTCAAAATCACCTGCATTGTTGAGCAATATGGCTTTCTCGATATAAGCGTTGGTGAACGTGAAATTGCTGATGATAGAAGAGTCAAATGATCGGATGGCTTCTTTGTCATTTCCGCTATTGGCATGATAGAGCCCCTTGATATAATGGCCTTGGGATGCAGTTGATGCTTTTTCGCTTTTGGTCATTCTTGTTGCGATCAATAGAGATTGCTCACTTTTGATGGCTGCCAGCAGAAACCCAAGTTCGTTTTCCACTTCCGGCTGGTCAAGTTTTACTGCCAGGGAATGGCTCAGCAATTGGATGGATTTTCCAGTATCACCCGATTGGAGGGCATTGAAGGCAGTCTGGTTGAGCAGGTCGATTGAATCTGGGAACTGGGCGAGAAGGGTAGAAGCTGCATCCTGAGGCCCTGCAGCGCCAACTGTGTTGGATTCCTTGCCTTGGTTGCAAGAAACGCTGAAAAAGACGAAAGCAACAAGCATTGACCGTATTGCAGTAACGCGCATGATCAAAATTATGAAATAGTGCCGTTTTATTACAGTTTAATGATAAAACAACTGAACCGGGGTGTTAATTTTGTTTTACTTAAATGAATAAACCGCTACACATGTCATTTTTTTCTCCAAGATCTGCATCATTGATTTTTTTAGCCTTGTTGTCCATCGGTTCCCTGAAGGCACAGGATAGCCTTCAATACAAAGATGAATCACATTTTAAAAACGTACAGCAACTCACCTTTGGCGGAGACAATGCAGAGGCATATTTCAGTTTTGATGGGAAATGGCTTGTTTTTCAGAAAACAAATCCCAAGGAAAACATCCCGTGCGACCAGATTTTTATCGGTAAACTGCCAACAAAACCTGGTGAGAAATTTGAACCCAGGCCTATCAGCAGTGGAAAGGGCAGGACTACCTGTGGCGCATTCCTGAAAGACAACAAGCATGTTGTCTTTGCCTCCACCCATTTGGAGGATGCCAATTGCCCGCCGGTTCCTGACCGTTCAAAATACGGCAACAAGTACATCTGGCCGCTCTATCCAGGATATGATATTTTTGTTGCCGACCTGAAGGGCAACATCACCAAACAACTCACCAACAGTCCGGGATATGATGCTGAGGCCACCATATCGCCCGACGGGAAAACAATGCTGTTCACTTCGACAAGAAACGGGGATATTGACCTCTTTACCATGGACCTCAAGACAGGTTTGGTAAAGCAGATTACCCATGAACTTGGGTACGATGGTGGTGCCTGGTACAGTCCAGATGGCTCCAAAATCATTTGGAGGGCCTCTCGCCCCAATTCTGCTGAAGAAGTAAAGGAGTACAAGGATTTGCTGGGAGAGAATCTTGTTGCTCCTACAAAAATGGAAGTTTGGATCGCCAATGCCGACGGCAGCCATCCAAAACAGGTCAGCAAACTGGGTCAGGCAAACTGGGCTCCAGCCTATATGCCAGACAGCAAGACCATCATCTTTGCCTCCAACCACGAATACAAAAGGGGTTTCCCGTTCAATTTGTATACCATGAACGAGGACGGGTCTTCATTGAAAAAAATAAGCAGGGACAAAGGATTTGATGCTTTTCCCATGTTCAGTGCAGATGGTAAAAAAATTGTTTTCTGCTCCAACAGGAACAATGGAGGAACAAGGGATACCAATATTTTTATCGCGGATTGGGTGGACTAGTTCACTGGATGGTATTCACTCCGTTCAGGCGGCGCACAAAATGAATCCGCTTGTTTTCGTAATAGTCTGCCAGGGCCGAGCTTTGGGCCCATTTTACTGCCCTGAAATCAAAGTCACTCAAGACCTTGTACTGTGTAGCACGCAAGCCGATTTCATCAATTGATCCTTGTGTTGAGAGAATATTAACAAAGTAAAAGGTGAGTTCAAATCCTCTATAAAATGATAATGAGGGCTTTACGCCTGTTGTTGACTTTATTTTTTCATCCATGTTGCCCGCCCATTTGTGTCCTGCAGGAACATAAAAGCCAGTGGAATAATGTATGGGGATGCCTGCGTAATTTTTCCCCTGCAATTCTTTGATCCCGTCCCATCCTGGCATCCCGACCACCTGAATGATTCCTTTTTTGGGATATGCAGCAACTGCCTTTACAAATTGAATGGCAAAATCATTGTCAAGGCTTCCCAACATCAGAACATTCATCTTGCTGGTGTCCAGCAAAGGAACAAGGTCATTGACAGTGAAATCAGCTCCCAGTATTGCGGTTTTGTACTTGTTTTTGAAGGGGGTGGCTGCATTGAATTCCTTGAATTGGGCCTCAATCCTGTCGTCAGCAGGATCCTGTCTTTTGAAAAACAGGATGTTCGCCTCAGGCCATTTTTTAAAGACCTGGTTGTGGATCACTTGAAGGTGTGAGTTGATTTTAGGATTTGCAATGAATACCATCGGACTTTCCCTTATCCCGCCATCATTGGGATAGGTTGCACTGACCATTGGTATGTTTTTTTCCTTTGCGATTTGGGACAATTGCAGGTATTCACTTCCCCCAACTTGTGCAATCATCAGGTCGAGTGAGTCGAATTTTTTGTTGGACAATTGCAAAGGTATGGCTCCCGTTTTGCTTTGGATGTCAAACACTTCCATCTTCGCTTGTATACTGAAATGGTTGATGGAATCCATGGCCATCACTGCACCCTCATAGAACTCAAGTCCACTGATGGCTTGACGGGGGAAACTGTTTTGCAGACGATACTTGCCCGAGGCATCAAAAGCACTGTCCAGGTAAAGGGAAGTGAACAGGCCCACCCTTGTGATTTTCTTCACTTGTCCGTTGACCACTGCAATGGCCAAAAAGACAAAAGCAAGAAGATAGGCCTTTTTCATCTGATAAAATTACTGCATTATTCCCATTCGATGGTTGCAGGAGGCTTGCTGGAGATATCATAAACAACCCGGTTGATGCCTCTTACCCGGTTGATGATTTCATTGGAGATTTCGCCAAGAAATGCATAGGGGAGATGCGCCCAGTCTGCCGTCATGCCGTCTACAGAAGTAACTGCCCTTAGTGCAACAGTAAATTCATAGGTCCTTTCATCACCCATTACGCCAACGGATTTGACTGGAAGCAGGATTGCACCTGCCTGCCAAACCTTGTTGTAGAGGTCGTGTTTTTTCAGTCCTTGGATGTAGATATCATCGGCTTCCTGCAGCAGCCTTACTTTTTCAGGGGTAATTTCTCCAAGGATCCGAATGGCAAGTCCGGGTCCTGGAAATGGATGCCTGAACAACAGGTCATGGGGGATGCCCAATTCCAGGCCAACTTTTCGTACCTCGTCCTTGAAAAGATAGCGCAAAGGCTCTACTAGGCTGAGTTTCATGGTATCTGGCAAGCCCCCAACATTGTGGTGAGACTTGATGGTGACCGATGGACCATGGACGGAAACGCTTTCAATGACGTCTGGATAAATCGTTCCCTGGCCAAGAAATGAAATGTCTGTCAAGGAATGGGCTTCCTGGTCAAATATTTCAATAAAGGTTTTGCCAATTGCCTTTCTTTTCTCCTCAGGATTGCTCAAACCATCCAGCGCACCATAGAATTCATTCTTTGCATCAACACCTTTTACATTGAGGTCAAGGACCTCATAGGTCTTGAGAACGGCCTCAAATTCATCTTTTCTCAGTACCCCATTGTCAACAAAAATGCCAAAAAGGTTCTTGCCAATGGCCTTGTGGATCAGCGTTGCAGCAACGGTTGAATCCACGCCACCGCTCAATGCCATCACCACTTTTTTATCACCAATCTGTTTTTTCAGTGCTGCCACAGTATCAGTGATGAAATGGGCGGGAGTCCAATCTCCACTGCATCCGCAAACCGAATAAAGAAAATTTTGGATGATTTTTTTTCCAAATTCTGAGTGGTATACTTCCGGATGAAATTGCAATCCAAAAATCTCGTTGCAACCCGGTTCATCCACTTTGAAAGCAGCGATGGGTATGGAGTTGGTGGTGGCCAATACTGCGGCATTGTGGGGAAGCTCAAGTATTGAATCTCCATGGCTCATCCAGACCTGTGATGTTTCAGGAACAGCAGAGAGCAAAACGTTTTCAACGCTGGTTTGGAGGATGGCCCTGCCATATTCCCTTTTCTCTGAACGTTCAACCCGGCCGCCGAACATTTTTGCAGTAAGTTGCGCACCGTAACAGATGCCCAATACGTTTCTATGCGCTGCGATTGCTTTGATGTTTACCTCTGGGGCATTCGGATCATTCACTGAAAATGGTGAACCTGACAGGATCACTCCTTTCAGTGTCGGGTCGTATTCAATGTTTTTATGATAGGGGACTATTTCGCAATAAACATTGGCTTCCCTTACTGCACGGGCAATGAGCTGGGTATATTGGGAGCCAAAATCAAGGATGAGAATTTTTTCCGTCATAGATGAGCGAAGGTAAAGATTTAGGGGAAGTTGAAGGTGCTGGAATAAAAAAAAGAACATCCTTTGGGGATGTTCTTTTCAGAATTTTATAAAAAACCTGACTATGCAGCTTTCTTGCTGGATACAGCCTTGGTCAGCTTGCTCTTCAGGTTGGCCGCCTTGTTCTTGTGTATAACGCCTTTCTTTGCAAGCTTATCGATTTTGCTCAGTACGCTTGGAAGTGTTTCTGCTGCTGCGGTAGCATCGGTCGTAGCACGGAGGTCGCGCATCATGTTACGGGTGGTTTTACCCTGATAACGGTTTTTTTCTCTGCGCTTAGCTACCTGACGTACATCCTTCTTGGTTGCCTTATGATTTGCCATCTTTATTTTTTCTTTTAAACGGGATGCAAATGTAACACTCTTCCCGTTATTATCCAAAAATAACCAATTTTAAAAAAGAAATTCCATCCACCTGCATCCAGATTCCTGGTTTTTTTTCGGTTCAAATGAACGATATTTGCGCACAGTTTTGTCATTCAACCTTTTATCCTCTAAAAATGAAGGATTTTTCTTACATAACATCATCACATCCGTCTTACATAGAACAGCTTTACCAGGACTTCTCCCGTTCACCGGAGAGCATCGATCCAGATCTTCGAAAATTCTTTGAGGGCTTTGATTTCGCTGTTGGCCAAATGCAGGGAAAGCCATCCACAGCGGCTGCTGTTACAGGCGGTGATATGGATTGGAGGAAAGAATTGGGAGTATATCGCTTGATTTTGGGATACCGGAACAAGGGGCATCTCATTTCCAATACCAATCCCATCCGTAAAAGAAAAGACAGGGGAGCCAATCTTGACCTCGGGTTCTTTGGTTTATCGGATGCAGACCTTGATTCAACCTTCTATGCAGGAAACCTGATTGGGCTCGGAACTGTCACCCTTAGGGACATTCAGTCGCATCTTGTCAAATGCTATGCAAACCATGTGGGCATAGAGTTCAAATACATCAGCAGTCAGGAAAAAATCAACTTTCTGACCGATGAAATGGAGACCAAGTTCCCACAATCCCTTTCTCTGGACAAGAAAACACGGATCCTGGAGAAACTGAACCAGGGAGTAATTTTTGAAAAGTTCCTGCACACCAAATACATAGGGCAAAAGCGCTTCTCGCTTGAAGGTGGAGAGACCACCATTGCTGCCCTGGATGCCATGATCAACATTGCCAGTGAACAAAGCGTTCAGGAAGTGGTGATTGGAATGGCGCACCGCGGACGTTTAAATGTGCTGGCCAATATCATGGGAAAGACCTATGAGCACATTTTCAGTGAATTTGAAGGAAAGTCCACGCCTGACCAAACCATGGGTAGCGGGGATGTAAAATATCACCTGGGTTATGGCAGTGAGGTGATTACCCCATCCGGTAAATCTATTTCACTGAAACTCATGCCAAATCCATCCCATCTTGAAGCGGTGGACCCCGTTGTACTGGGCTTTTCCCGTGCCAAGGCTGATGCCATGCACTCCAGCAAATATGATGCAATACTGCCAGTTCTGATCCATGGGGATGCTTCAATTGCCGGGCAGGGTATCGTGTATGAAATCCTGCAGATGTCAGGATTGGATGGGTATTCAACCGGAGGAACCATCCACTTTGTCATCAACAACCAGATTGGATTTACCACTGATTTTGAGGATGCCAGGACTGCAGATTATTGCACATCATTGGCGGCAATGGTGCAGGCTCCAGTCATGCATGTAAACGGCGATGATCCGGAGGCTGTTGTAAAATGCATGGAAATCGCTGTTCGCTACCGCCAGCAATTCAACAGCGATGTCTTCATCGACATGGTTTGTTACAGAAAGCATGGTCACAACGAAGGGGATGACCCAAAGTTTACCCAGCCACATTTGTATTCTATTATTGAAAAGCATCCCAATCCAAGGGAAAACTATATTGCTCATCTGCAGAAAAATGAAAGCCCTGAAATTCAATCCATGGCCAAGGACCTGGAAAAAAAGTTCTGGAGCGATTTGCAGGAACGCCTGGATGAAGTAAAACAACATCCTTTGCCCTATCATTATCAACCTCCTGAATTGGTATGGAAGAGCATGAAAAAGGCGGTTGTTGAAGACTTTGACGCATCCCCCGTAACTGCAATTGATGGCCAGCAATTCTCAAGTCTTTTTGCTGCTATCATGTCTATTCCTGCAGGCTTCAAGCCTTTGAAAAAAATAGAAAAGCTTTTGCAGGACAAACATTCGTTGTTGCAAAAGGAAAACAAGGTTGATTGGGCAACAGGGGAACTTATGGCCTATGCCAGCTTGCTTGCAGACGGAAAGGAAGTTCGGATGAGCGGACAGGATGTGAAGCGCGGTACTTTCAGCCACCGTCATGCTGTTTTGTTGGATGAAAACACCGACGAACAGTACAACAGGCTTCAAAGCATCCCTGGTGCAAAAGGGAAATTCAGGATCTACAATTCCTTGTTGAGTGAATATGGTGTACTTGGATTTGAATATGGATACGCATTGGCCAATCCGGAAGTGCTTGTGCTGTGGGAAGCCCAGTTTGGAGATTTTTCAAATGGTGCCCAGACCATGATTGACCAATTCATTTCTGCTGCAGAACAAAAATGGAACAGGATGAATGGGCTGGTCATGTTGCTACCCCACGGATACGAAGGGCAAGGTCCTGAGCACAGCAGTGCGCGCATGGAAAGATACCTGCAGATGTGTGCTGAATTGAACATGGTGATTACCAATATCACCACTGCTGCCAATCTTTTTCATGCATTGAGAAGGCAGCTGACCTGGCAATTCAGGAAGCCAATGATCAATTTCTCCCCCAAGGCCAACCTGCGCCATCCCGGAACCTATTCAACCGTTGATGCGTTTACCAAAGGAGGATTCCAGGAAGTCATCGATGATACCAGTGTCAAGGCAGCACAGGTGAAACATGTTCTCTTCTGTTCAGGAAAAATTTACTTTGACTTGAACGAGCACCGTGTAAAAAACGCAATAAACGACGTTGCTGTTGTTCGCCTTGAACAGATCTACCCACTTCCCACAAAACAACTGGAGTCATTGAAAGCGAAGTATGGTAAGGCTTCCCGGACTTGGGTACAGGAAGAACCCATGAACATGGGAGCCGCTTCATTCTTGCGGATGAACCTTGAGACGATTCAATTCAAAACAATAGCAAGAACGGCAAGTGCTGCGACTGCAACCGGGTTCAACAAGGTACATGCAAAAGAACAGGACGACATCATCAACAAGGCCTTTACCTTTTAAATCAAATCGACCAACATTTTCAACAGAATTTTATGATAGAAATCAAGGTTCCAACAGTAGGAGAGTCAATCAGCGAAGTCAGTCTGGCCAAGTGGTTGAAAAAAGAAGGGCAATGGGTTGAGCGGGACGAAGTGCTCGCTGAAATTGAGAGCGAAAAAGCCACTTTTGAAATCAACGCTGAACAAGCGGGTATTTTGAAAATCCATGTGCAGGAAGGGGATACCCTTGCCATTGGGGATGTAGTTTGTTCTATTGATGAAAAGGCTGAAAGGCCTGCAGGCCTTCCTGAGGAAGTGAAGGAAGAAAAACCAGCAAAACCTGCTCCTGTTGAAACAGCGTCTGCTTCAAAACATGATGTTAAGGCCAGTCCAGTAGCTGCCGCCATCATTGCCGATAAAAAGGTTGATGCCAAAGGAATTGCCCCTTCCGGCTCAGGTGGCAAGATTCTCAAGCAGGATGTGATGGATGCCATTTCACATCCAGGCAGAAAGCCCGGTGCAGAAATGTTTACACGTGGGGAGCGAAAAGAAAAAATGACGCAACTGCGCAAAACGATTTCACGCCGTTTGGTTGAAGCGAAAAATACTACAGCAATGCTCACCACATTTAATGAGGTGGACATGGGCTTTGTGATGGATGTAAGGGCAAAATACAAGGACAAGTTCAAGGAAAAACATGGCGTTGGCCTCGGGTTCATGAGCTTTTTCACCAAAGCCTGTGCCTATGCTCTGCAGGAATTTCCTGCTGTAAATGCCTATATCAGCAATGAAGAACTCATCTACCATGACTATTGTGACATTTCGATTGCGGTTTCTGCTCCCAAGGGCCTTGTGGTTCCGGTAATCCGAAATGCTGAAAGCTTGTCCATGGCTGAAATTGAGAAAAAGGTTGTGGAGCTGGCTACCAAGGCAAGGGACAACAAGCTCACCCTGGAAGAGATGCAAGGGGGTACATTTACCATCACCAATGGTGGTGTATTTGGTTCTTTGTTGAGCACACCGATCATCAACATTCCCCAGTCCGCGATACTTGGCATGCACAAGATTGAAGAACGTGCAGTCGTTGTCAAAGGTCAAATTGTTGCAAGGCCGATGATGTACCTGGCCTTGAGCTATGATCACCGCATCATTGATGGAAAAGAAAGTGTTGGATTCCTGGTAAAGGTCAAGGAATTGCTTGAAAATCCTGAATTGTTGCTGTTTGGAAAAGACCCTGTAAAAACACTTTTAGAGCTTTGATCTGATTTCTTGGTCCACTAAAATGTCCCGATGGGTGCATATTACCATTCATACCACAGCAGTGCCTCATCAATTTTGGGATCGTTCAAGTTCAATGAATCCTTTCCTGTTTACCTGAAAAAATTTTTCAAGCAAAACAAGAAATATGGCTCACGGGACAGAAAAATCATAGCGGACATTTGTTATGGTTTTTTCCGGATAGGAAACACAGCTGTTTCGCACAGCCTGTCCGATCAAATGGTCATGGGATATTATCTTACCCATGACGTTGATGGTGGGTATCTTGCATACCTTAGCCCTGCACTGGTCGATACCATTGGTGAAACACTTGAGAAAAAGATTGGCATTATCGGTGAAATGTACAAGGGCTTTAATATTCATGAACTTTTTCCTTGTCATGACCAAATTTCCGGTGCTGTTGATCGGTTGGCATTTGCAGTACATCATCTTAAAAAGCCATCATTTTTTCTTCGGCTCAGGCCCATGAAACGCAACAAGGTACTGGGTGCCTTGAGGGAAAATGCGATACCTGCAACACTTGTTGGTGAGCTTGCAGTGCGCATCGATGCTAGCGTTGACATTGAAAAACTGATTGATCTAGATGTTGATGCTGTTGTTCAAGACCTCAGTTCGCAAAAAACCATTGGTCTGTTGTCTGGCTTGACCAAACAACCCGCAACCATTTGGGATGCATGTGCAGGCAGTGGCGGAAAATCCATCATGTTGGCAGATCACTACAAGCATGTGGAATTTTATGTATCTGACATCCGGGAAGACATACTCAAGGAATTGGAGAGGCGTTTCAGCCTTGCTGGCATCGTTCCCAAGAAGTTATTTTGTACGGATCTCCAGCATCCCTTGTCTATTCAGGTTGCCAAATCAAATCTTCCGGAAGGTGGTGTTGATCTTCTGGTTGCTGATGTTCCCTGCAGTGGTTCAGGAACATGGGGCAGGACACCTGAACTGCTTCGTTCATTTGATGAACCCATGATCGAGGAGTACCAGTTTATGCAAAAAAGTATCGTATCCCGCTTGCCTGGCTTATTGAAAAAAGGGGGTCACTTCCTGTATATTACCTGTTCAGTTTTTCAAAAGGAAAATGAGGCTGTTGTTGATTATTTGGAGAAAGCATGTGGTTTGAACCTGATCAAAAAGGAAATGATTTCAGGAATCAATGAGGGTGGAGATCATTTATTTGCGGCCCTGTTTACTTCATGATTCTGATGCTTCCCACGCCAATTTCATCTTGGTAGTACAGCAAGTATTGTCCTGAGCTCAGTGTACCCAAACCATTTAAAGGGAAAAAATAATATTCATTTTCCTTTACATCAAATACTTGAGTTCTGATCAATTTTCCTTCGATAGAAAGCAATTGAACAGATAGTTTGCCATTGAAACTTCCATTGTAGACAATGGTAAGTTTGTCCACAACCGGGTTGGGATAAATCTTTAAGCGATCTGTTTTCAATATGGCCTTTGCTTTTCTGATGGTCCTTTCCCTTTCCAGCATTTCAAATGCAATCCGCATGTTGGGAATCCCATATCCGGTGCGGTTGTCAGGGCTGCCGAATCGGTCACTGCTTCTTCTGATGGTTTGAATGATTTCCGTATTGGAGAACTCCGGGAATGCCTGCCATAAGCATGCAACAAGCCCTGCAATATTGGGGTTTGAAAATGATGTGCCGTTGCCCTGGGCAACATTTCCGTTGGTGCTGATTAAAAAAGTATTCCATCCAACAGAGGCAATGTCTGGCTTTATCCTGTTGTCTGCTGTCGGACCAAAACTCGAAAAATTTGCAATTTGCTTGAGGCTGTTCACTGCTCCTACAGAGAGAATATCTACACCATCAGCTGGTGCAATGATGTATTTCCATGCGCTGTTTCCTGAATTTCCGGCACTGTTCATGACAATCATTCCTTTGTTGGTGGCCATTGTTGCTCCCCTTGTGATCATTGTTTTTTTGCCGTTCATGTCTGCATAGGTATAATTGAAGCTGGCATCATCAAATGTACTGTAGCCCAATGATGAGCTGATGAGCTGAATGCCAATGCTGTCTGCTTGTTCTGCGGCGGCAATCCAATTTTGTTCTTCCACAGGATATTCAGAAGCAACATCTTCTGTTCTAAACAGGTAATAAGAAGCAGCAGGTGCTGTTCCAACATATGTTCCAGGTATGTTCGCAGCAAGGATTGAAAGGCAATGCATCCCATGTGCATCGTCTTCGTTGACTGATGCATTGTTTTCAACAAAGTCCCAGGTCATTTTCAGGCGTCCGTTGATCCTGAGGCTGTCAAACGCTGACAGTTGCTGATACCTGTAAAAGCCAGCATCCATTAAGGCAATTTTAATGCCATTGCCCTGAAAGCCTTTGTCATGAAGGAATTCTCCTTCATGGATGTTGACCTGTTTGATGCTGTTGCCATAGTTGATGGCATTGGCGGTAGATCCATTGATTGACACTATACTATTGGCTGCTGTAATGCTTTCAATGAACTTTTCCGCTGTGGTTGTGCTTGGTCGATTGGCAATAGGGGAGCTTTTCTTTACAAACGGAAATTTTGAAATTTTATTCAAGGCTGCCATGTCAGAAGTTTTGATCAAGACCTGGTTCAGCCATTTTGAGGTATTCAAGATTTCCACTTTTCCAGCTTTTAAAATACTGTCAAGGTAGACCCTTGAGACAGGGAGATCTGTGCTATCAATGGGAATGTTGAATTGTTTTCTGCGTGCTATACATTCAGCTGAGAGAAAGGCTTGTGGATTGGACAGCGAATAGACACCCCCTTTTTTGTCATTGAGTTCAATGATATGCCTAGTAAATTGTGCACTGCAAAAGGAAATCACTCCCAAAAGGCATGTCGTAAGACAGATTGCTTTCATCAGATATCAGAAATTATGGTCTATGATGGTAAGCCGGATGCCATAACTGTTCGATTCATAGTACCCAACCGTTGAACTTGCATTCGGGGGTTGCCAAGATTCGTGAAGAAAATCCTTGAAAATCAGCCCTATGTTTTTTGAATACACTTCCTTGGAGTGATTGATCTCAAAGTAAAAATTCTTGTTGGATGGCTTCCCAGATGTGTCCGCCCTTTGGTTCACTGTTATGGTTTCATTGTAGACGACGCTATTTAGGGTAAATGGACGACGGATATTTTCATAGGTGTATTTCCAGCCTGCCAGGTATTGAATTTCCGGTATGCCACCGGTGTTGACAAAGGCATTGCCTTGCCAGCTAAAGCCATTGCTGACGGGCTCCATCAGTTGTAAATAACGTTGGTTGTCTTGCACTACTTCAAGCCGTTTGCTGTCGCATGTGACCAAATATGACATCAGACCTTTCCATTTTGTGGTATCCGAATTGCTTCGGATGGATCTTTTTACTTTATAGGAGGGTCGTCCAAGGTTGTCTGTGATGACGGCATCAATATTGTCTTGTACCAGGTAAGCGTGTATTTCCTTTTTCGTTCCCAGTGACAAGTAAACGGTTGAATCAAGGCGATATTTGACGTATTTCCCAATCCCAAGCGGATAGTAATCTTTAATTTTTTCGGGTTCGAGCGCTGCTGATTCCTTCTCACAGGAAATGACCGCCAAGATCATTGAAAGGCAGCATATATGGTTGCCGCTCAGCATTATGGCTCAGCGCTTTGAATGATACCACCGCCAATAACATCATCACCTTCATAAAAAACTGCAGATTGACCTGGTGCAATGCCTTTGGCGTTTTCATAGAATGATACGCGGACTCCTGAGCCATTGTTGTACAATGTTCCTGCACTTCCCATGTCTTTGTACCGTATCCTAATGGTTGCATCCATTCCATCCTCGATACCAGCGTACTTGATGTAATTCACCTTGGCAACGCTCATGTCTTTTTTCATGAGGTCTTCTTCATCCCCGAGTACAACTGTATTGGTGTTGGGATCAATTGCTGTAACAAACACTGGCTTTCCAAAGGTGATGTCAAGCCCTTTTCTTTGGCCGATGGTATAAAAAGGGTACCCCTTGTGCTGTCCCAGTATTTTTCCATATTTATCTACAAATGAACCACCCATGACTCGCTCTTCAAGTCCTTCCACATTGCGTTTCAGAAAACCCCTGTAGTCGTTGTCTGGCACGAAGCAGATTTCATAACTTTCACTTTTTTTGGCCAGCTCCGGATATCCAAAATCGTGGGCCATTTGCCTGATGGCCGTTTTCCGGTATCCACCCAAAGGTAAAATCGTCCTGCTCAACAGGTCTTGTTGCAAGCCCCAAAGCACATAACTCTGGTCCTTTGTCTCATCAATTCCTTTGCTGATCAAGAACCTTTCGTTTTCTTCCCTGACCTTGGCATAATGACCCGTTGCAATGAATTCACAGTCCATGGCATTTGCCCTTTTTAGCAATGCACGCCATTTGATATGGGTATTGCACATGACACATGGATTGGGAGTTCTTCCTGCCAGGTATTCATCCACAAAATTCTCTACAACAAATCCACCAAATTCATCCCTTATGTCCAAAATATAGTGCGGAAATCCGTGGTGTACGGCAGCGGCACGGGCATCATTGAACGCGTCAATGTTACAACATCCGGTTTCTTTTTTGCTTCCCCCAGAACTGGTATAGTCCCAAGTCTTCATGGTAATCCCTATCACTTCATAGCCTTGCTCGTGCAGCATCAGTGCCACAACGGTGCTGTCAATTCCACCACTCATTGCCACAAGAACTTTTCCGTGCCTGCTCATCTTTTTTTTGCAAAGTTAACGTAAAATGGGGTCGCTTATGCCTGCAGGCAAAAGCGCCTGGGATGACTTGACCGGTTAAACTGAAACCACACCATGCCTGATGGAATACATCGCCAGCCCAACCCTGCTTTTTACATCAAGTCTTGTAAACAGGTTGTCTCTCATTCCGTCAATTGCCCTTGGATTCAAGTTCAATTTTACAGCAATTTCCTTATACGTCAGTTCGGAACAAGCATATTTTAGAAAATCTATTTCTATTTCGCTGAGCATTACCTTATCCAAGAGTTGATATTCTTGATTGTCCCTGAATAATCCTGCAAGTTTGCTGCTTGTTTGGGCAGAATAATAGTACCCAAAGTCATGAACGGATTGAATTGCAAAAAGCAATTCTGATGGGTGGATGTCTTTTTTCATGAATCCCTTGACCCCAGCCTTTAAAAGCCTAATCAGTACTAATTCTGAGTCATACATGGTCAACATTAAAATTTTCATGTTGGGATGATGTTGCTGAAGGTAATAAGCAGTTTCATGTCCATTCATTTCTGGCATATTGAGATCAAGAATTACCACATCCGGGTAATTCCCGTTGTCTATTTTGTTGATGAGTTCCTTTCCATTGGACGCTTCGAAAATGACTTTGCATTTTCCAGAGTTGTTGATGAGTGACGAAAGTGCGTTCCTTAACAGCACATGGTCGTCGACCATGGCTACCTTGATGAGTTCATTTTGCATAAATCGTATTTTTTAATGGGACTTTGATGTGAATTGTCGTGCCTATGTTGGGGGATGAAAATATTTTTGTTTCAGCGCCTATTATTTCTGCCCTTTGGTAGATATTTTTAATGCCAGCCATTTTTCTCAACTCTTTTTTGTTTTTTATTTCTTCAACGTTGAATCCTTTTCCGTTGTCGGTTATTTTCATGTTGAGAAAGTCATCTTCGTATACCAGATCAATTGTAATTGAATTTGCTTTGGCGTGTTTAATGATGTTGTTGCATGTCTCTTGAAAAATCCTGAGGATGATCAATTCGATTTCTGAATCCAGAAATACAATGTTTCCCCTTACTTCAAATATTACGTCAAAAATTCTAGACCTTCTGATCACCTCAACTTCAGCTTCAAGTACACTTATCAGGCCATGAGAAAACAATTGGCTTGAGTCATGTGATTTTGAGATATCATTCAGGTCAATCAATGATTTCGTTATCAGGTCTACCGAGGAAGACAGGAGATGATTGTTGTTTTGGGTAATTTCAATAAAATTGTTGATTTGCAATTTTGACAATGTCAATCCAAGAGAAATATTGTCGTGTATTTCCCGGGATATTTTGTTTGAAATGTCTTCTTGTACTTCAAGTCGGGTCTTTAGAATTTCTTTTTCATATTTGGAGGTTAAAAAACATATTTTTTGATTTAATGATTCCTGTTTTTTTCTGTACACAATGACCAAGGCAATAATCAAGGTAATCGTTGCGACAACAGTGATCAATGCTGAAACCATAACATTCACCATTTCATGGTTTTCTAGTAACATCTGTGGAATGGGCTAAAATTGAAAAATGGATAACAACATTTTCATCAAAATTATTTTTAGGCATCAATCTTATTATGGAAATCACTAATATTATCAGAGCGATTACTCTTTCAGTAAGGAGAATATAGTCAATATTCTTCAATTCACTCCCTTTGCCTGAGTTCAATTGCATGTTCACTGCCATTTTCACAGTTGACACAAAGACCAATATCGTATTTTTTAACAACTGCATATTCATGTCAAGCATTGAGTTGGGTTTGTGCATGGCTGGTTGAATGCATGATTTTCAAATTTAGAAAGGCAATCAAAACACAAAATGGGAAAAAACACATTAAAAACGGGAAAAACACCATTGCCTCATTGTAGCATCCCTGATCGGTATTGTTGTCCCTCCTGGCATTTGCTTTTCTCTTAAGAGGGTAAAGATCAGTTGCGACGGCATATACAGCCGCCATAGCGCATCAACCAATGGCAAAATCACCCTAAATTGTCTTTTATTCAACCAAATAACATCGTATTTGTTATGCTCTTATGTCCATTAAACCAAAGGTTAATATTTTCTGGTTTCGCCGGGATTTGCGCTTGTTTGACAATGTCGGTTTCTGTCAGGCACTGAAAAGCGGTATACCTGTTTTGCCAGTTTTTATTTTCGACCAAAATATCCTGGATAAGCTCGATAAACCCAATGACCTGCGGGTTCAGTTTATTCACAGTGCATTGCAATCCCTGCAAACTGAACTCATTTCTCAAGGTTCAGGCATAAAAATATTTTATTCGACTCCTGAAATCGCTTTCAGGTCACTCATTGCTGAATATGAAATTTCGACTGTTTTAACCAATCATGACTATGAACCATATGCCTTGAAGCGGGATGCTGCAATCCGTGATTTATTGCATTCAAACGGTATTGGATTTCAAACCCATAAGGATCAGGTCATTTTTGAGCATTTGGAGGTTAGAAAGGACGATGGATCACCATATACGGTTTTTACTCCTTACTCCAGAAAGTGGAAGGCCCTCTTGCATTCCAATCCCATTGTTCATTTTCCATCTGAAAAATTGCTATCTCACCTTTACAAGCACGAAGCCAGCACATTGCCTTCATTGCCTTCTATGGGTTTCAAAGAGCAAAGTTGGCTGTTCCCCCAAACCTTGGTCTCCGATGAACTGGTAAAAGGGTACACTGAGTCCCGCAATTTTCCTGCAATCAATGGTACTTCACGCCTTGGGGTTCATCTTCGTTTCGGTACATTGAGTATCAGGAGATTGGTGGAATATGCCCAAGGAATGAATGAAACCTTTCTGAATGAATTGATTTGGCGGGATTTTTACCACATGATTTTATCAAATTTCCCCCATGTTGGATTGGGAATGTCCTTTAAAAGTGTTTACGACAACATCCAGTGGCGTGACAGTGAAGCTGATTTTGAGAAATGGTGTAAAGGGGAGACAGGATATCCCATCGTTGACGCAGGCATGAGGGAATTGACGGCAACAGGTTTCATGCACAACCGGGTTCGGATGATCACCGCAAGCTTTCTGTCCAAACACCTGCTCATTGATTGGCGTTGGGGTGAGGCCTGGTTTGCCTCCAAATTGTTGGACTACGACATGGCTGCCAACAATGGTGGATGGCAATGGGCTTCGGGTTCAGGATGTGATGCAGCCCCTTATTTCAGGATTTTCAATCCTGCCTTGCAAACAGAGAAGTTCGATAAACAAGGCAAATACATCAAAAAATGGGTTCCTGAATTTGATACCCTCCAATACGTTCAACCCATGATAGTGCATGAATTGGCAAGAAAAAGATGTCTTGAAACCTACGCCAGGTACTTGGGTAAGGATTAAATGATACTTTTGCAGGGATGTTATGAGAAAGATTGACTGGTATATTCTCAAAAAATTCCTGACCACTTTTTTCTTTTCATTGTTGCTGCTCACAACAATCAGTACGGTGATAGACATCAGTGAGCATACAGATGATTTTGCGAAATCAGGGCTTGGCGCAAAGGAAATCATCTTGCAATATTATGTGGGTTTTATTCCGCACATCGTCGCCATGCTTTTCCCCCTTTTCGTATTCATCTCTGTCATTTTCTTTACCTCCAAAATGGCAAATCTTTCAGAATTTATTGCCATTCTTTCTTCAGGGGTAAGCCTGCAAAGGATTTTGAGGCCTTATTGGGTAGGGGGAATCTTATTGGGTTTGTTGCTTTGGTATGCCAATGCGTATGTTATCCCACGTGCGAATACCATAAGAACGACTTTTGAGGCCAAGTACATGAAGACGGCAATGCCGCAATCAACAAATGGCGGTATTTACATGCGAACTGATTCTTTCAGCTATGCAGGAATGCGCTACTATGATACGACAAACAAGTCTGGAGGCAACTTGTTCATGGAGACCATCAATGGCAACCAGGTCATTTACAATTTGAGGGCAGACAATTTCAGTTGGGATACTTCTAAGCGAAAATGGAAGCTGACCGGTGTTGTTGAAAGAAGGCTGAACGGTCTGAAGGAGGATGTCAGTTTCAATTATGAGGTATTCAAAAAACTGCCTTTCTTGCCTTCAGAGCTCAAGCGAGATGAATATCTGCAGGCAAGAATGATTTCGCCTGATCTCAGAAGGAGGATAGAGAAGGAGAGGCTTCGGGGTTCCGAAACCGTCAAAGAATTGGAGATGGAAAATGCACACCGCACTTCAACACCTTTTGCAGTAGTGCTACTTACCCTTATTGGAGCCATCCTCGCATGTAGAAAAATCCGGGGTGGGAGTGGTGTTCACCTTGCAACCGGTATTATTATTTGTGCTGTTTTTATCTTGGCCGATCGGTTTTCCACGATTTTTTCAACCAAGGGTGATCTTGACCCCTACCTTGCAGCATGGGTCCCCAATATCATTTTTGCTGCATTGACCTGGTATTTGTACAAGAAAGCCCCGAAATAATTCAATTATTTTTCTTAAAAGCTTGTGCACCTCGGTCTCTTTGTTTTACCTTTACGCATCCAAAAATTCAGTCTACAATTACATTTTCTTTCCAATGGATTCAATAAAAGAGCGGTTTAAGGCAAAGTCAGACCTGGTTGGTGCAGAGATCAAGCAAATGCTCAAAGAACATGGCAACAAGGTTATAGGAGAAGTGACCCTTTCCCAGGTTTACCAGGGGATGAGGGGTATCACAGGATTGGTCACTGAAACTTCCTTGCTGGATGCAAATGAGGGGATACGTTTCCGCGGCTACTCAATACCCGAGTTAAAGGAAAAACTGCCAACTGCTCAAGGTGGATTGGAACCTCTTCCTGAGGCCCTTTTCCATCTCATGTTGCTCGGAGAACTTCCTACCCAAGAGGAAGCCGATACCATTACTGCCACATTGCAGCGTCGCTCCCATGTACCCAATTATGTATTTGACAGCATCGAGGCCTTACCCGTTTCATCCCATCCAATGACCATGTTTGTTGTAGCCATCATGGCTTTGCAAAACGGAAGCCATTTTGCCAAAGCATATGCTGCTGGAATGAACAAGAAGGATTATTGGGATGCTACCTTTGATGATACGCTTGACCTGATCGCCCGCTTGCCAAGAATTGCAGCCTATATATACAGGAGAAAGTACAGGGATGGGGTACACATCGAGCCCAATGGTCTGCTGGATTGGGCCGGTAATTTTGCACACATGATGGGTTATGACGACGATGGCTTCAAAGAGCTCATGAGGCTTTACATGACCATCCATGCAGATCATGAGGGTGGAAATGTTTCTGCCCATACCACCCATCTTGTGGGATCAGCATTGAGTGATCCTTTCCTGAGTTTTGCCGCCGGCATGAACGGACTTGCCGGACCATTGCACG
Source organism: Chitinophagales bacterium (assembly GCA_030832085.1). Lineage (GTDB taxonomy): Bacteria > Bacteroidota > Bacteroidia > Chitinophagales > Chitinophagaceae > Pollutibacter. The sequence continues at coordinate 160,869 of JAURJU010000076.1, forward strand.
GGTTGGCCAATCAGGAGGTGATCAAGTGGATATTTGAGATGCGAGAAAAACTGGGAGTTGAACTACCCTCAAAGGAACAAATTGCGGAATATGTAAAACAGACCTTGTCAGAAGGAAAGGTTGTTCCAGGGTACGGACATGCAGTGTTGAGGAAAACAGATCCCCGATTTACAGCTCAAATGGAATTTGGTAAAAAGCACATGCCAGATGATCCATTGGTTCAAACAGTGTGGACAATCTATGAAACAGTTCCAGAAATTTTAAGCGGTCTAGGCAAGGTAAAAAATCCCTGGCCCAATGTGGATGCACACAGCGGAGCATTGCTGGTTCATTACGGAATGGTTGAATATGAATTTTATACTGTATTGTTTGGCGTGAGCCGTTCATTGGGCGTTCTTGCCAGTCTTTGTTGGGACAGGGCTCTGGCTATGCCTTTGGAAAGACCCAAATCCGTAACCACCAGCCTGGTAAAAGATTGGCTACAGGGCAAAGACAATATTTGGGGCGACTGATCAGGGATGCAACATTGCCCTACAGATCCAAAAAAGATTCGTTGATGTATTTTACAAGGGACAATGAGTTTTTCAAGTCAAGTTTCTTGAGAATTCTTGCCCTATGTGTTTCTACTGTTCTTGGAGAAAGAAACAAGGTTTCGGCTATTTCCTTGTTGGTACATCCATTTTTGATCAGCTTGATGATCTCTATTTCCCGTTCAGTAAGTTTGCTCAGTTTGTTCTGATCTTCATCCACCAGCAACTGATTGGTGATGTTCCTTTGTATTTCAGCACAGATGTATTTTTCGTTCCTCATTACAGCCCTGATCGCTTCATACATTTCTGATTTGCTGGAGTTTTTTGTTACGTAACCTGATGCACCATTTCTAATCATTTTTTTGGCAAATGATGGTTGGTTGTGCATCGATACGCCAATTATTTTGGTTCCAGGCACCAATTTTTTGATCATTTTGGTGGCTTCTATGCCAGAAAAAGGATTGATGTTGATGTCAAGAATGGCGATGTCGGGTTTGATATCTGTAATTTCATCAATCAGGCTTTTGGTATTGTCATAGACTTTAACAACATCAAACTCGGGATCCATGTTGATCAGTGTAGCCCAGGTTTCGGCAATTAGCAAATGGTCGTCAGCGATGATAATGCGTATCTTTTTGGTCATAATGTTTATTCAAAAGGTAAATTAATGAATACCTCAATACCTTCCCCAGGCTTGGTTTTAATTTTAACATCTCCACCATAGAACTCAACCCGCGAAAGAATACTTTTTAATCCTATCCCTTTTTTTACGGTAGCCATTTCAAAGCCGGATCCATCGTCTTTATAGCGCATTTGCATTCCCTGTTTGTTTTGATCAATTTTGATATCTACCTTTTGTGCATTGGCATACTTGAATGTATTGCTGCTCAATTCCTGTAGCACCCTGAACATCATGATCTTGTGTTCATGCAGAAATTTATCTGGGTCTTTGCTCTTGTAAATCTTGAGGTTGAAGGATGGCTTTGGGATGATGGAATAGCTGCCAATCAGTTCAATCACAGCCTCCCTGAATCCCAATTCCTTGATCGCCGGAGGTGCCAGATTTCTTGAAAGTCTTCTTACTTCATCAATGGTTTTTTTGATGGTGTGTTGGGCTTTTTCAACATCTTCAGTATTGATGCTTTCCTTTTCTTTCAGGATATTGAAATAAACACTGAGGTAGGCTAGCATTTGTCCGACCCCATCATGAAGATCTCTACCAATGACATCCCTTTGTTCTTCCTCTGCCTGTAGGCGGGCTTCCATCAGTTCTTTTTCCTTCTGTACACTTTCAAAAAGGATTTTGGTTTCAAGATCCCTGATTTCAGTGACGTCCCAATGAATTCCAATTGAGCCCCGTACCTTTCCTTTCAGATCGAAAGTTGGTGCACCACTGATGATCCAAGTGGCAAAGTTGCCATCTTTCTTCCTGATGCTGATTTCATACAATCCTTCTTTGCCATACTGTCGATTTCTGCGCTCCTGAAGGTTGATTTCTTTCTCGGATAGTTTTATAAGAAATATATCATCAGCTTTTTTACCGATAAGTTCATCTTCTGCATATCCGGAAATCCTTTCAAAGGAGGGATTGACATATAAAATACGCTCATCATTGTCCACCTCCATGATGCCCAGGTTCATGTTTGAAAACAAGTTTCTGTATTTTGCTTCGTTCTCAATGACCATTGTCTGCGCCACGTACTGCTCATTGACATCACGTACGTGAATCAACAGTTTGTCTCCTCCGAGTTCGTCTTCACTGAAATTGCTGTAAACTGCTTCCACCCATTTCAATTCTCCCTGCTTGTCTTTCATTTGAAAGCTCAGGGCACGTTGGTTTTTGAAGTCATTTTCTGCAAAGTCTGAAATGCTGATGTTGCTGTCCTCGTTTTGGAGGGTAAAAAATGATGAGCCGATGGTCTCTTTTTCAGCGAAACCAAGGATGCGTTTGATGGATGGAGATACATATTCAATGATGCCGGCCTTGTTGAGCAGGAAGATGATATCAGCAGATTTGTTGGAAATCATCTCATATTTTCGCTTTTCCTCCTCCAGGGTATAGAACATTTTTCTTTCTGCACTGATGTCAAATGCAGTTCCAATGTATCCAAGAAATTCATTGTCCTTGGTGAACCTGGGAACAGCAATCTCTGAAATCCAACGGTACTCCCCATGTTTGTTCTTTACCAGGTATTGCATTTCGCACCTCTTTTTGGCAAGCAGGTTTAACTTCCAATCATAAATGGCAATTTTTCTATGGTCTGGATGAACTACCTCCGCAAAGGCTTCCTGGTCTGGGATTTCCTTGAGGTCAAAACCAAAGAAATCTCTGGAAGCCTGGTTGGTATAAGACACCTTGTTGTCCTTTCCTGATACCCAAATCAATACTGGCATCGACTCAGTTATCAGTTGGAAGCGCTCTTCAGATTCCTTTACCTGGTTTCTGTAGTTTTCATTGGCAGTTATATCTGTTAACCTGCCGGAAATGATTTCATCGTTCAGGGTGGAGTCAAACTTGATTTTTCCTTCTTCCAAAATCCATCTTACTTGGCCTGATACCTTGTTTTTAATCTTATACCGGACCGATATGCTGCCATTGAGATGAAACTCCTTGATGGCTTCTTCATAGGTATTTTTGTATTCATCAAGTATGCATTCCATTTTTTGTTCCCAAACATCTCCAACATTAGGATTGAATCCCATGAAAAGTGGCCACCTTGAGGTAAAGAAATTTTTTGCCTTGTTTTTTTGGTATATCAGATAATAAACATCGTTGGTGGATTCAAGAAAGTTGTTCAACCTGTTGAAATTGTCTTGTGCCCTTTGCTCTGTTTCAATGCGATCAGTTACATCTGATCCATATACATTGAATTCGAAACCTTCTTGCCGCTTGATGATCTTGAACGTGTAATTCCTGTCATTGGCAATGACATCAACATTGGTTGAGGTTATTGTCGGATTTGAGGAAATTATATGGTTCCAAAATATATTTATGTTGAAAATCTTACCCTCAAAAATCACATTTGTAATGGCTTTGGCATTTTTGTTGCTGAACAAAATTTCACCCTTGGCGTCTATTCTGTAAATGGGATTGGGGTTCTCATTGGGAAAAGAGGCAAGGTTTCGAATCTCCTCAAGGTCTTTCAGCCTTTCTGAGATGTTCCGAACAACACAAATGATTTGGGTGGTTTTTTTGATATTGTTGATGACCGGCGAAAGTGATATACTAACTCCAATCCGATCGTTTTTTTTCGAAAAAATATAACAAGTAAAGTTCTTGGAAGAACCAGTACGGATGATTTCCCTGATTTCATTCCCAATGTCGACACTGTCATTGTTTGGGAACAGATCCTGAAACTGTTTCCCAATCATCTCTGATGGTTCATATCCCAATATGGACTTGCATGATGGAGAGGCCTTTCGGATCAAGCCACTGCTGTGGAGGTTTAAAAACAGGTCAGAAGAATGATTGATGATAGTGAGTTCCTGTCTTAGTTTCTCGATGTTTTCCTGCTCTTTTTTTAGAACAGAATTCATCTGCTGTATGTCAAAAATGGCGTCGTGTGCCGGAAAGTCCGAATACGTTATTCCCAACTCCAACATTTTTTCGTGGTCATCTGCCCAGAGTGAGCCAAAAAAAACAATTTGTCTTTCTTTATGCCTGAATTCGAACTGGCCCTTCAGGAGTATGTTCTTGTGTGTATTGATGGAAACAATCACCAATCCAGAACATATGTGTTGGAGATGTTTAAAGTCAACCTTCGCAATTGATTTCGGTTTGACTATGGTAAAAAGGCTGTTGAATTCATTTTCCAGCCGGGATTTCCCTTTGATTATTTTTTGCAGCGAATGCCCTTTACGGATGATAAACATGTCTTCGTCCACAATAAAATGAAAGGGGAAGAGTTTGTCTATTTCAGGCAACTTCGTGGCAGTGATCGTATGGTTCAGTTTTATTTCTTCCATTCAATCCTGAACAGGTCATGATCCTGACCATTGTTTATTTTTTTTGGTTCAAGCGCAACATTAATTGCGGTTTCTTTAAACATTTTCACAATTCCATGCAACATTCGATCCATCATAGCGGTGAAACCTGCTCTTTGAGGGCGGTATTCTACCAACATAGATTCCCCCTCCAAGATTTTCAACCAGGTTTCCTCACCAAAATTCTTAACGAAAAGGTCTTGAATCGATTGGTTGATAATGCCGTACATGCAACATTGATTGTTCTTATAAATTTAATCAATATTCAAGTGGCTATCAAAGCTCCAAAGATGTTTTTTCTTAGTTGAACATGATTACCACCAAGTTTTTTAAGTATTAATACTTAATGATTTGATTTTGCCCAGTTAAAGATTCCTTCTTTTGCATTCCCTGTTGATCAGTTCCAGTTCCCGTCCTGTCTGACCTGAAACAGAACTGTTTTCCTCTGCCCTGCGCATGAGATATGGGATGACTTCATTGACGGGGCCAAATGGCAGGTATTTCGAAACATTATAACCTGCTCCTGCAAGATTAAAGGTCAGGTTGTCACTCATTCCATACAGTTGTGAAAAGTGCAGGTGATGATGGGCTGGTACAAGTTTAAGTTCTTTGCTAAGCGAAGCAGCGAGAAGATTGCTTTCTTCGTTGTGGCTTGCCACAATGATGGATGCGCTTTCAATTCTGTTTAAACATTCCCTAAGTGCTTGATTATAATCTCTGTCTGTTGATTCCTTGTTGGGTTGAATGGGTGAGGGGTAGCCCATTTTTTCAGCCCTTGCCCTTTCTTTTTCCATATAGGCACCCCTGACCAGCTTTATGCCTGCTATGTATGATCCTTTTTCTGCTTCATCCAAGGAATGCATGAGAAAGTCAATTCTGTCCCATCTGTAAAGCTGAATGGTATTGTAGACCACGACTTTTCCCTTGTTGAACTTTTCCATCATCATAATGGCAACCCTGTCAATGGGGTCCTGGATCCATGATTCTTCTGCATCAATCATGATTCCTATTCCAGCCGCTGCTGCAGCGGAGCAAAGTTGCTCTGTTCTGGCAAGGAGCTGGAGCCATTGAACCTTTTGTTCTGCACTTAGGTTTTCAAGCAGTTGATCAAAATTGATTTTGATTCCATTTTGGTGATTGGTCATTTTATTGCTTTCCAATTGCTCCAGCAGTGATAATGAGACCAAGCCAGTTATTTTGATGCTGATAAATGGAATGTTTTTTCTGGTTGCAGCAAACTGTATTACCTTGATAAAGTAAGCAGTCTCAGCTTCATATTTTTCTTCGTTCCCTTCTCCGCCCTCAACACCATAGTCGAGAATGACCTGCACATTGAATGCATTCAGCATATCTGAAACTGCTACAATTTCTTCAAGTGTTTCACCACCTACAAACTGCTGGAACAATGTTTTTTTTATGATCCCTTTTACGGGAAGACCAGATTTGATGGCCCATGGGGTTATTTTTGTACCGAGCTTGACCAATGGGGCAAACTGCATGGCTGTGAAAAGAAACCTGGCTCTTTTCAGCGCTTGATTGCTTTTGTAGGCAAAGGCTTTCTTGGTATCGTTGAAATTGATGTATGGAGCTGTTTTTGACATGTTACAAAGGCTTGTTTGTCTTTAATCCTGTCAAAGATACAGCGAAATTCTTGTTGGAGTTGATCAGCTTTTGCCCTCTTCCATGATCTTGGATAACAACTCAGACTTGGAGTGAATCCCGAGCTTTTTATAAATGTTTTTCAGGTGGTAATTGATGGTATAGGTGGTTACAAAAATTTGATCAGACATCTGCTTGTAACTGAACCCTTTTTCAACCAACGAAACAATCTCTTTTTCCCTGAAAGTAAGCAAGTCCTTGAAACTGGGTTCATTTTTTGATTGAAGGTTGTTGATGACTTTTCCAATGGACATCTCATCTATGAATGCTCCAGTCCTGATGGTTTTGTTGATGAGCTCAATCAGGTTGCTCAGTTGAGCTGTTTTTAATGCATATCCTACAGCACCCTGTTTGAGGCATTTGATGATCAGGGCATGTTCATTGTATGAGGTGAGCATGATGATTTTAGTATTGGAAAATTTCTTCTTTAAATATGGGATGCCTTCCAAGCCGGATTCTCCTGGTAAAAAAATGTCCAATAAAATGATATCTGGAACCTGGGTATACTTGGTTTCTATTTGTTCTTTGGCCTCTTCCATTGATGCACAGGAAAAAACCACTATCATTCCCTCAGCACTGTTCAAGTAGTCCCTGAAGCTTTTCAGCAAGAAAATATTGTCTTCTATGATGCCGATTTTGTTCATTATCAGTAGGGATAAATTTATGTTGATTTTTAAAAAATGATGCGTTTTGTCACTTAATAATTAAAAAACAGATACATATTACTTTAATTAGTAGCTTTTTTATGAATGTTTTGGGCTTGCCTTATATTTTGAAATATATTTATTGATTTATTCTTTTTGTTGGATAAGAGGTTTAAATAATTAAAGAAAGGATTTTTTTCATATTTTAAGGTTTCTCACATATAAAGATTGAAAAACTTTATAAAATCATGCTAATCAAACACCAACAAGCACCTGAAAATAATACCACTTTGATTCCGGCCAAGTTGATCGCTCTAGAAAATGCTTTTGACGGAATTGCCTTGTTGGACAACAATGGGATGCATGTGTATATGAACAAGGCATATACAGATTTGTTTGGGTATGGGTCCTTAGAAGAATTGCAGGGGAAGTCCCTTGAAACCATCTATACCCCAGAGGCATTTGTAAAATTGCAAAAGGAAGTTTTTCCAGTTCTGGAAAAAAACGGAAACTGGACTGGTGAGACCATAGGAATTGCCAAGAATAAAAAATCATTAACCCTATACGTATCCTTGAACAGCTTGTCAGACGGTGGATTGGTTTGCACATGTCGAGACAATTCCAAAGCCATCAATGCCAACAGGTTAGAATATTTACTAGGTAATTTAGGAAACGGGATTTTAGTGGAAGATGAAAACCATTGCGCTGTATTTGTCAACCACCAGTTTTGTAATTTTTTTCATATTCCTGTGCATCCCCATGAATTGGTTGGAATGAATTCCATGGATGCGCTCCAACAATTTCTTTTGCATTTTAAGGACGCTGAAAAAGTAAAAAATGATATTTTCAACTTGATTGGGAAGAAAGAACCCATGATTGGGCAGGATATGGTTTTGAAGGATGGAAGGATACTCGAAAGGGATTTTGTGCCCATCTTCATCAACAATTCCTTCAAAGGTCAACTTTGGAGTTACAGGGATATTACCCAAAACCGCGAACTCCAAAAAAGCTTGGTTGATGCAAAAAATAGGGCTATTGCATCCGAGAAGGCCAAAACTGCCTTCCTTTCCAACATGAGCCATGAGATCAGGACTCCCATGAATGCCATCATGGGGTTGGCAGAGCAGTTATCCATGTCGCAGTTGAATGAGCAACAGCAATATTTTGTAAAGAGCATCAGTGATGCGGCGCATGGTCTTTTAGGCATAATCAACGACATCCTCGATATCTCGAAGTTAGAGGCAGGAAAGATGAACATTGAAAAAGAAATTATTTGCCTCAAGGTTATCAACAAAAGCGTTGAAAATATTCTTCGTCCTAAAGCAAAAGAAAAGGGAATCAGCTTTGAAACAGATTTTGATTGCAATATTGATGCCAATTTGTTTGCAGATGAGGTGCGCATTCGGCAGGTGTTGATGAATATTGTTGGGAATGCCATCAAGTTTACGGATTCAGGAACGATCAGGCTTTCCAGTAAAATGTTGGAGGAAAAGGATCAGGTGCAACGTGTTTTATATACCTGCGAAGATTCTGGTGTAGGAATTTCAGAGGAGGGCTTGGCCCATATTTTCGAGGATTTTTATCAGGAATCGAACGAAAACAACCACAGGTACCCTGGTTCAGGGTTGGGTTTGGCCATCACAAGAACGCTGGTAAACCTGATGGGCGGAAAAATTTGGATTGAAAGCACCAAAGATGTTGGTACCAAGGTCATGGTAGAGATTCCCTTTGAGATGGTAGCTGCAGATGAATTGCTCAAGGAGAATATTGTGCAGGATGACTGCAGCTTGATGTCGGGAAAAAGAATTCTCATTGTTGAAGACAATAAGCTCAACCGGATGCTGTTTAACCTGATGATCACTAACATGACGGGTATTCCTGATGAGGCTGAAAATGGTTTGGAAGCGCTGGAGAAAATCAGTAGAAATCCATATGATCTCGTACTCATGGATGTTCAGATGCCCATCATGGATGGTCCAACAGCGTTGGTTTTGATCAGAGAACAATTTGGAGAAGCCATTCCTGTAATAGCCTTGACGGCTGCTGCTTTCAAATCTGAAGTCAGCAGAATGCTGAACCTTGGTTTTGCAGACTGCATCACCAAGCCCATCGACCAGAAAAACTTGCAACACCGTTTGTGTTTATTTTTCAAAACGGGCTCAGTAAAGGAAAAGTATTATCAATCTGTCCATAAGAAAATCATTTCCAGCATTGCTGAAATGGCGGGGAATGAGCCTTTACAAAATGCTAAAATGATCGAGTATTTGTTGGATGAAGTTGAACACGCATTGAGGGAATGGCAAATCAGTGTTCCGGCAAAAGATTGGGATGGCGCAAAGAGAACCCTTCATCGCGAAAAAATCATGATCAAATCAGTTGGTATCAATGGTTTTGATGGATTGATCAGGGAGATTGAAGATGACTCCATTGTAAAAACCGAGTCCGAAATGACATTGATGTTTACACAGCTCATTGATCTCTTTCAAAACCTTCGTACCCGACTCGCCAGTTGAGCAATCTTACCAGGTGAGTTCAAGTTTATTGTTTCTTCTTTCTGTATCTGCCATTCTTTTTCCCGGATCCAACTCTATTTTTCTCAGGTCAATCAACTTCCTGTCAATCGTGATGGTATAAGTGGGATGTGTCCATTTCCAGGGTTCCCCAACGGTTCTTTTTGTCATCGGCTCTTCATTTTCCTTTATACCAAACATCAGGTATTGGGGAACATATGCCAATTCTCTTGAGCCATCCTTGAAGACCATTTCTATGTCAACGGGCATCGGCATGGTTCCTGTATTTCTAAGCCTTATTTTCATTTTTCCACCCTCATCCCAGAGGCTGTCAATGCCATAATCAATGGTTTTTGTTGTATTTACAAAGAAATCCCTGTACCAGTCCAATTGAATTCCACTTTCCTTTTCTGCGAGTTTGATCAAGTCGTTTGCATTGGGATGCTTGAATTTCCAGGTATTGAAATACTGTAGCAAAATGCTGTCCCTTACGGAAGCCCCAACGATATAGCCCAATTGTTCCATGAATACTTCCCCCTTTGAATAGGCATTTGTGCTGTAGGCTGTATTTGTGCTGTAATGGTCTGAATGTGTAGTCAGGGGTTCATTAAAGTCGCTTTTGGCGAGGGCAATGTATGCATTGTAAGCACCAAGGTGGGGAAATGAGTCCCTGTTGTTGTGCAAATAATTTTGGACATTGGACTCGGCAAAACTGGTAAATCCTTCATCCATCCAGGGATACAATGATTCGTTTGTTCCCAGGATCATCTGGTACCAGCTGTGCATCCATTCGTGCAACACAACACCTTCGCCAGCTCCCTTTAGCAAAGTTGCCATGGGATATTCCATGCCACCATCTCCGCCCTGGATGAACGAATATTGCTTATAGGGATACTCACCATAATGCTTATCAATGAAAGGCAATGCCTTTGCAGCAAGCTCAAGTACACTGTCCCATTGTGATTTGTAATTGTTGATATACGCATCAACTGTTGATCCCTGGCGCATTCTTGCAGGCATCGCATTGTATTGAGCTGTAAGGGCAAGAGTATCAATGGTATAAAAGGAATGGAGCACTAATCCTTTCCTGACCTGTTTGGAATGGTGAACATATCCAGGATCTGCAGCCCATACGAAGTCGTGAACATTGGGTGCCTTGAATTTCCATGTAAGTGTGTTGCCCTGTGGTTGTTTCAAGGGAAGGGTTGCATATTTTTCGTAGCCATGTCCTATTTCATGAGGATTTTGCAGATAGCCTGTTCCTCCGATGACATAGTTCTTGTCAATGGTAATATTGACCTCAAAATCACCCCAGACACCATAAAATTCTCTTGCAATATAGGGTGTTGGGTGCCATCCCTGTTGGTCGTACTCTGCCAACTTGGGATACCATTGGGCCATGCTGAAGCGAACTCCTTCTGCATTGTCTCTTCCGCTCCTCCTGATTTGAACAGGCACCTGGGCCTCAAAATCAAGCTCTATCAGGGCCTTGGATTTTGGGAGTATGGGTTTTGACAACTCCACTTTGAGGATGGTCTCATAGGCAGTTGTTTTTTGAATTTGACCATTAACCCTTAGATTTTTTACTTCCTGGAATCCGATTTCATTGGGTCTCAAGTTGGAAATCCTGTCGCGCACCCTTTGATCCCAGTCTGCACGTCCTCTTATCAATTTCTTTCCCAATTCTTGGCTGCGCATGTCCATCATGCTGCCTGGTTGAAAAGCATTCCATTGCAAGTGATAATAGAGCACTTTTAAGGTATCGGGTGAATTGTTCCAATAATCAAGCCTTTGCTTTCCAGAAAACCTGTTGTTTTCGGCATCCACCTTAACATCCATCTTGTAGTTGACTTTTTGCTGCCAGCGATCTGCCTGGGCAAATAGGGCATTTCCTGAGCAAAAAAGGCTAAAACATGCAATTGTAAGCGTTACAATTCGATTTTTCCTCATAAACAACAGTTATTTGTCCGAAATTAATGCCATTTTATAAAAACACATTGATTTTTGGCGATAATGTTTTTGGGAGCTACTTTTGCATCATGTTAGCAAACGGTCACATCCACCATCATCATAACTTGCCTTAGGGGAAGCCTGGTATTGGTGTATACATAATTCGGGCTTGCCATTGGTAAGCCTTTTTTTATTTTAAAAACGGGAAAGCATGCAAAATGAAACAGTATTGAGGATCGCCATTCAAAAGTCTGGACGATTATATGAAGACTCCGTTCAACTATTGAAAGAATGTGGGATTGAATTGAGGAACGTAAAAGACAGGCTCAGGACTGTTTCTGAGAACTTTCCAATCGAAGTGTTTTTTCTGCGGGATGATGATATCCCAGAATATGTGGAAGATGGGGTAGCAGATGTTGGAATTGTTGGACAAAATGTTTTGGCTGAAAAAAACAGGAAAGTTGATACGGTTGAAGCCCTTGGTTTTGGCAAATGCCGTCTTTCCATCGCTGTTCCCAAGTCATTGGTATATGAGGGCGTTGAATCCCTGGAAGGAAAGCGAATTGCTACCAGCTACCCTCATCTTGTAAAATCATTCCTTGCAGAAAAAAAGGTTACTGCCAGTATCCACGAAATCAGTGGTTCTGTTGAAATTGCTCCTGGCATTGGACTTTCTGATGTGATTGTTGATTTGGTCAGCAGTGGAGGAACCTTGTTCATGAATGGTTTGAAGGAAGCGGAGATCATCCTGGAATCCCAGGCGGTATTGGTTGCTAGAAAAAATCTGGATGAAGAAAAAATTGCCATACTTGATAAACTCTTGTTCCGGATCAGGGCAGTGAAAAAAGCCAAGAAAAGCAAATATGTGCTGATGAATGCGCCCAATGACCAATTGGAAAACATCATTTCTCTTTTGCCTGGCATGAGAAGCCCCACCATTCTACCGCTTGCCAAAGAGGGTTGGAGCAGTGTGCACAGTGTATTGAGTGAAGACAAGTTTTGGGAGATCATCGAGAAACTGAAAGCTGCCGGTGCAGAGGGAATTTTGGTGGTGCCTATTGAAAAAATGATTCTTTAAACTTTACCATGCAAATCATACGTTATCCATCAAAGTACAATTGGGCAGGTATTTTACAGAGACCCACCATTGATAATGGCATGCTTCGAAAGCAAGTAGGCAAGATCATTGCCGATGTGAGAAAAACCGGAGACAGGTCGCTTAAGCGTTATTCCAAAAAGTTTGATGGGGTGGATTTGAAAAAATTAGCAGTTGGTCAGAAAGAAATACTTGCAGCAGAAAAAAATATTTCTGATTCTCTGAAATTGGCGATCAATATAGCCATTCAGAACATCAAACGGTTCCACAGCATTCAGGTAGAGGAAATAAAAAAAATCGAAACAATGGATGGAGTGGAGTGTTGGCGGCGACCCACTCCCATGAGAAGGGTAGGACTCTATATTCCTGGTGGGTCAGCTCCATTGTTTTCTTCCGTATTGATGCTTGGCATCCCTGCACAAATTGCAGAATGCAGTGAGGTTGTGCTCTGCACGCCACCCGCCAAGGATGGCTCAATCCATCCCGCCATTCTTTACGCAGCACAGAAAGTTGGGGTCACTGAAATCTATCGCTCCGGTGGCGCACAGGCCATTGCCGCAATGGCTTACGGCACGGGGTCCATCAAAAAGGTGGACAAGATATTTGGTCCTGGCAATCAATATGTGACGGCAGCAAAACAACTGGTGCAGATGGATGGCATTGCTATTGATATGCCGGCAGGCCCCAGTGAGGTTTGTGTGTTGGCCGACAATACTGCGAATCCTGAATTTGTTGCCGCAGATCTTTTGTCGCAAGCAGAGCATGGCCCTGACTCTCAGGTCCTTTTAGTGACCAATGATGAAACGTTGATAGAGAAAACAATCAAGTCCTTGAATGCCCAACTTGCGTTGTTGGAACGAAAGGAGATAGCCTTAAAAGCATTGGACAACAGCAAGGCTGTACTCATCAACAGCATGGATGATGCCATGGAACTGGTAAACGAATATGCTGCTGAACACCTGATCATAGCTTCCAACAATGCGCAGCATTATGGAGCAAAGGTGATCAACGCAGGCTCTGTTTTTCTTGGCAATTTTACTCCTGAGAGTGCAGGGGATTATGCGAGTGGAACCAATCATACACTTCCCACCAATGGATATGCAAGGGCATACAGTGGCGTAAGCGTTGATAGTTTTGTTAAGAAAATCACCTTTCAGCAAATCAGCAAAACAGGTATTCAGCAAATCGGAAAAACCATCATTGCCATGGCAGAAGCCGAAGGACTTGATGCACATGCAAATGCTGTAAAGATCAGATTAAACCAATTGTAATGTTCAATCCAGACAATCTTGTAAGAAACAATATCAGGAACCTGAAGCCTTATTCCTCAGCAAGAGATGAATTCAAGGGTGAGGCCAATATATTTTTGGATGCCAATGAAAACTCCCTGGGATCTCCGCTGCTAAAATGGTACAACCGCTATCCAGATCCGATGCAGAGGAAAATAAAAGACAAATTATCTGTCATCAAGCAGGTTCCGGTGGATCAGATTTTTTTGGGAAACGGAAGTGATGAACCGATTGATTTGTTGTTTCGTTGCTTTTGCGAGCCCGGTGTTGATGAAGTTATCGTATTTCCTCCCACCTATGGCATGTATGAGGTTTCTGCCAACATCAACAATGTTCATCTTTCCAAAGTGCCATTGACAAGAGAATTTCAGTTGGATTTGGAAGCATTGGAATCGTCCATCAAACCCAATACGAAGATCATTTGGATCTGCTCTCCCAACAATCCTTCCGGTAACAGCCTTGACCGGCAAGACATTGAAATGGTACTGAACAATTTTGATGGTCTGGTAGTGGTGGATGAAGCCTATATCAATTTTTCTCGACAAAAATCATTTGTAGGTGACCTCGCGGATTATCCAAACCTTGTTGTATTGCAAACACTCAGCAAAGCCTGGGGTTTGGCTGGGTTGCGTATGGGTATGGCATTTGCTTCAAAAGCCATCATTGAATATCTGAACAAGGTAAAACCCCCTTATAACATCAGTGAACCTGTGCAAGAGCTGGCTTTGAAAGCCTTCGACGAAGTGGGCCAGGTCAACGACATGATTCTTCAGTTGGTGGCCTCAAGAAAGCAAATGGAAGATCATCTTGCTCGTGCATCTTCAGTTGTCAGGATTTTTCCTTCAGACGCCAATTTCTTGCTCGTAGAATTTACAGATGCCAGGGGCATGTATGTTTATCTTGTGAACAAGGGGATTGTGGTCCGTGATCGCAGCAATGTATTGCTTTGCGAAAACTGCCTTCGCATTACTGTTGGAACGGAACTTGAAAACCAACAATTGATGCAAGCCATCCATTCATTCCAATAAATTATTCCAAAATCGTATCATGAAAAAAGTATTGTTCATAGACAGGGACGGCACGCTGATCAAAGAAGCACCGCCAACGTACCAGATTGATCATTTTGATAAATTGGTTTTTTTTCCTGGCGTTTTTCAATCTCTTTCGCGGATTGTAAAAGAATTTGATTTTGAGGTGGCCATGGTGTCCAACCAAGACGGCTTGGGAACGGCTTCTTTTCCATCAACTGATTTTCATCCTGTTCATGACCATATCGTTCGAACATTTGCAGGTGAGGGCATTCATTTTGATGAGGTTTTTATTGACCCCAGCATGCCGGAAGAAAATTCACCCTCAAGGAAGCCTGGTCTTGGAATGTTGGGTAAATACTTGAAAAATCCTGCCTATGATCTTCAGGGTTCATTTGTGATTGGTGATCGTTTGACCGATATAGAACTGGCATTCAATCTTGGTGCAAATTGCATCCTGTTGACCAGTGAGGATGGAGCAGGTGTTGTTGACCTGGACAAACTGGATGAGGCTTTGAAACATACGGTTGTTTTGGCCACAGGTGACTGGATGGAAGTATACAAATTCCTCAAGCATGGTCTTAGAACAGTTTATCATGTGCGGGAAACAATTGAAACAAGAATCGAGATCAAGCTTAACATTGATGGTTCAGGAAAATCAAAGGTCTCTACTGGCCTTGGTTTTTTTGATCACATGCTAGACCAGATCGCAAGGCATGGCAAGATCGATCTTGAGATTGCAGTCAAAGGTGATTTGCATATCGATGAACACCATACCATTGAAGACACGGGGATAGCCCTGGGAGAAGCCATGTACAAGGGATTGAGTGATAAAAGGGGAATGGAGCGTTATGGTTTTGCCTTGCCCATGGACGATGCGGAAGCCAAGGTCTTGATTGATTTTGGTGGGAGAAGCTGGATCGTTTGGGATGCTGAATTCAGTCGTGAGAAAGTAGGGGATATGCCTACTGAAATGTTTTTTCATTTTTTCAAGTCATTCTCTGATGCAGCCAAATGCAACCTGAATGTTTTTTGCCAGGGGGACAATGAACACCATAAGATTGAAGCCATTTTCAAGGCTTTCGCAAAAGCCATTCGAATGGCTGTGAAAAAAGACCCCATGCATGATGCGTTGCCAACCACAAAAGGAATTCTTTGAGGGTTAAGCCGAATTGCATGTAAAAAACATGTCAAGGCTGCAAGACGTTGATACTTTCAGGGGCTTTCTACTTGCTCAAAAATCCCTGTTCTATCATCCAGTTGTCATTGTATATTTTACCAACATACCTGCTGCCATGATCATGAAAAATGCAAACCACCATGTCTTCAGCTTTCAATCTTTCCCCAAGCTGAAGAAGGCCCTGTAAGCAGCTGCCTGCGCTGTATCCACAAAAAAGACCTTCTTCCTTTGCAATCCTTCTTGCCATGATTGCACCATCCTTGTCAGTGACTTGTTCGAAGTGGTCGATATAAGACATGTCAAAGTTTTGAGGTACGAAATCCTCCCCAAAGCCTTCGGACATGTAGGGGTGAACCTTGGTCATGTCCATCAGCCCTGTATTGAAATAATGTGTCAGCAATGAGCCAAATGCATCTATTGCCCAAACTTGAATATTGGGGTTCTTCTGCTTTAGAAACATTGATGTTCCTGTAATCGTTCCGCCGGTTCCTGCCGGACAAACCAAGTGGGTAATTTTTCCATCGGTTTGATTCCAGAGTTCTGGCCCTGTTGATTCATAGTGAGCAAGTCGGTTGGCCAGGTTGTCATATTGGTTGGTATGGAAGGCATTGGGAATTTCCCTGGCCAACCTCGTAGCAACTGCGTAATAGCTTCTGGGGTCATCTGGTGCTACGTTTGTTGGGCACACAATTACTTCTGCTCCAACAGCGCGCAATATATCTGCTTTTTCCTTTGATTGCTTGTATGTAGTCGTGAAAATGCATTTGTATCCCTTAACGGTTGCTGCCAACACCAATCCCATGCCAGTATTTCCTGAGGTGCATTCAATGATTGTTCCTCCTGGCTTGAGTTTGCCTTCCCGTTCGGCCACTTCAATCATCTTTAACGCCATCCTGTCCTTGATGGAGTTACCAGGGTTGAAATAATCCACTTTGGCAAGGACCTGTGCAGGAATGTCTTTGGTGATCTTGTTGAGCCTTATCAACGGAGTATTCCCGATTGTTTCAAGAACATTGTTTTTGATGTCCATTGTTATTTTTTGGATACGCTTTTTTGCGGTGTTTCTATTTCAAAACTAAGGTTTGCTGTAATCCTGTATTCTTCAATCTTGTTGTTCTTGTCTATTGTGGCACTGTGTTCCTTGATATAAATAGACCTGATGTTTTTGACTGTCTTCGAGGCTTCTACAATGGCTTGCTGGGCAGCATCTTCCCAACTCTTTGTTGAATTGCACATGATTTCTATTACTTTGATGATTGCCATGACCGGAATTTTAAAATGGTGATTAATGTCTGCAATCTAGCTGCAAAAAAGCGCTCAGTTGATGATGATGTCATGTGGTTCAAATGATTGGTATCATCAATGAAAATGCTGTTCTACATTGCTTTTCAATCGCAGTGCATCTTATCTTCACTTCAGTCGGTTAAAGGACATCGTCCCATGCCGGTATGATTAAAGCAGACAATAGGATTCCGTAAAAGGGTTTAAAACTGCTGTATCGCGGAACTGGGCAATCCCCAGTTCCTTTTTTTATATCTATCGAAAACGTTACCGCAACTGTATTCGATAGTTTATATGCATCCTGCAGACTTTATTCCATTTCATCAGATTGGCAATCTTGATATATTTATGGCATTGGCCGTTGCTTTAAGATGTCAAACCAATACCATGAAGATCAAAATCACTCTTTTCATAGCGCTTTTCAATATCTTGTCTGTCTTTTCCAGTACACCAATGGCCCAAGACAGTTCGGATGCCCGATGGTATCCCCAATTGTCGAAAAACGAATATGTAAACCCTGTCATCACTGGTTTTTTTCCTGATCCCTCAGTGGTAAGGGTGGGAGAGGATTATTATAGTATCAATTCAACGTTTGAGTATTTTCCTGGAATCATCATTTCCCATTCCAAAGACTTGATCCATTGGAAGCAAATTGGTCATGTATTCTCAAACACTGACTCACTAGACCTTACCCGATTTTGGGATGGAATGGGCATTTGGGCGCCTGATATCTCTTATCACAATGGTGAGTTCTATGTTTTTTATTGCACTGTTCAGTTGAAAAAAGACAGGAGCTACAATGTTAGGGGAAATTATATGGTGAAATCCAAGAGCATCAATGGACCTTGGTCTCAACCGGTTCAACTGACGGACAATGGCAACGATCCTTCTCATTTTGTGGATGAGAATGGAGACCATTACATGCTATTTGCTGCAGGAATCCCGCAAGGCAATGGTACCAAAATAGTGAAGTTGAACAAGGAATGCACCAAAGTAGTCGAGGGCCCATTCTGGATTGAAACAGAAGGAAAAAAAGCAGCTCCCGAGGGCCCACACCTGATCAAAAAAGATGGATACTACTATTTGACGATGGCCGCATCGGGTGGTTTGTTCAATGGGCATCACATGTTGGTTGCCAGGTCTAAAAATATTTATGGTCCTTATGTGAATTCACCTTATAATCCATCGCTCACACAGAAAAATGTTGATGCCATCAATTTTCACCAAGGCCATGGAAAATTGTTTCATACACAATTCAACGAATGGTTTACCATGGTGATTTCCCAACGAAGAATCCCAGAAAATGTAGAGGGTGTCAAATCCGCTAAAGCATTCAGCCCACTTGGTAGGGAAACCTCATTGATAAGACTGGAATGGACATCGGATGGATGGCCTAGGGATAAACCGAGCCGACAACCACTGGACATTGATGCAAAACCCAATTTGCCAACACATCCTGTTTTCAATAAATCATCCGATGAGTTTGACGCAACAACACTTTCCTTGCCATGGCAGTACCGGCGCAACCCCTTGTACAGCCATCTGAGTTTGACAGAAAAAAAAGGTGCGCTCAGGATCTATACAAGTGATCATGACATTGATACTTTGTTGGGACGCAACTTGATCGTTCAAAGAGAGCGCTGGTTGAAATATACGGCAACAACAAAGCTTTCATTTTTGCCGCAGTCCAAAGAACAGGCAGGAATAACATGCTATTATGATACCAAAACCTATGCCAGGCTGGGATTGCAGAGGGATCCTCTTGGCAAGCTTCAACTGGTTTTGGAGGAGATGAAACGCGGGGTTTCTTCTGTCAACACCATCATGCCTGTTGTTCAAAAAGCAACTATCTTTTTAAGGGTGAACGTAGATAAGCTGCGCAGGGAATTTTATTACAGTTACGATAACAAGACCTGGAAACCTGCCGGAACAATCGTCAATGCCGCTTATTTGAGTGATCAGGGTACACCCAATTGGGGATTCATGGGAACAATGGTTGGTATGTATGCTTTCAATCGGGGTACCTCGAAAAAGATTCCAGCTGATTTTGATTGGTTCCGGATTCAAGACCTCGCCCCAACACAAGTTTACCAACCATCACAAAAAGTTCAGTTCAGTGAAATGACCCGACTGGATCAGTTTGGTGGGCCTTCTTCTGGAACGTATTTACCTACTGACGCGGAAAAGAAGAGGATCGCCTGGTTCCGGGAAGCGAAGTTTGGCATGTTCATGCACTGGGGTTTGTATTCTGCCATGGCAGGATATTGGAAAGGGGAAAAGGTGACGGGTGGTGAGTGGGCCATTAAAATGCACAAGCTGCCCATTGAAGAATACCGTCAATTGGCAACGACATTCAATCCCGTCAAGTTCAATGCAGATGAATGGGTGTCTTTGATCAAGGCTGCCGGAATGAAATACCTGGTGATAACGGCAAAGCACCATGATGGATTTGCCATGTTTCAATCCTCAGCTTCAACCTACAATATCGTGGATGCGACCCCTTTCAAAAGGGATCCGATGAAGGAATTGAAAGCAGCTTGTGATCGCCATGGAATCAGGTTTGGTATGTATTATTCGCATGCCCAGGATTGGAACGAACCGGATGCATACGGCAACGATTGGTCTTTCAATGGCTATAAAGGCAATATGGACAAGTATCTGGAGCAAAAAGCATTGCCTCAAATAAGAGAAATATGTGAACAATACCGTCCGGATATCATTTGGTATGATACGCCGGGTGAGATGAACATGGAAAGGGCGCAGAAAGTGGCAGGAATATCGCGGACCATCCTTCCCAACACTTTGGTCAACAGCAGGATTTTTAACACCAACGAACCAGGTCTATGGGATTACAGGAGCAGTGGTGATAATGATGGTTTTGTGCAGTACCACAATGTTCCCTGGGAGCTTTGTGGCACATTGAACCGCAGCTGGGCATTCAAAAAATGGGATACTGCTTTCAGGCCTGTCAGTGAATTGTTGTATCATTTGATCGATGCCGTTTCAAAAAACGGAAACTACCTGCTGAATGTTGGTCCAACAGCTGAAGGGGAAATCACTGCCCCTTATGCTGAGCGATTAAGGAAGTTAGGTGACTGGCTTAAACGCAATGGAGAGGCTGTTTACGGGTGCAACGGCACTGCATTCGGAACCGAATTTGGGGATTATGCCATGGTAGAGGGCAAAAGAAGTTTTGTGGCTTCTCCAGTCATTTGGCGCTGTACCACAAAGCCCGGTAAGTTATTTATCCACGTGTTCAACATGCCCTCCAATGGGGAAATTGTTTTACCAGCAGTGAAAGGAAAAATAAAGAATGCCTTTTTGTTGGCCAACCAAAACAAGCACGTCACTACAAGGCAAACGGCCGATGGCATAACCTGCATTTTGCCGAAGAATGCAATTGATCCTTTGGCTACAGTGATTTGTTTGGAGTTGTAATGCACAGTCATCGGCAGGAATTGACGTACTTTTGTACCATGCAGTCAACTTCTTTTTCCATTGCGGATGCGCTCTCCAATTTACAGATCAAGGCTTTGAATCCAATGCAACAGGCTTCATTGGATGCCAATGCAACAAATAATTCCGTAGTGTTGTTGGCCGATACAGGGTCTGGAAAAACCTTGGCGTTTTTGCTTCCAGTCACACAATTACTTGATAAAACCAAGTCGGTTACCCAGGCTTTGATTGTAGTATCATCTCGTGAACTGGCCTTGCAAATTGAGCAGGTGTTCAAAAAAATGGGAACTGGATTCAAGGTGACCTGTTGCTATGGTGGGCACTTGAGGGAAACGGAGGAAAACAACCTGAAGCAGGCTCCCGCACTGATCGTAGGTACTCCTGGCAGGCTTGCAGACCATATCAGGCGTGGAAATATCATCACAACGCATATTGAAACCCTTGTCTTGGATGAATTCGATAAGTCACTGGAACAGGGTTTTGAAGCGGAAATGTCATTCATCATTGAATCCCTTCCTGCACTCAAAAAACGCATCCTCACATCTGCAACTGAGGCGGTGGAAATACCTGATTTTGTCGGACTGAAAAACCCTGTTGAAATCAATTTCCTGACAGGGGAGAAGTCTCCTGCCCTTGCGGTTCAAATGGTCAGGAGTCCAGATCCAGACAAGTCCAGCACACTGTTCAATCTCATTTGTACATTGGGGAATCGGTCAACAATTATATTCTGTAACCAACGCGAGATTGTTGAGCAAACCAGTCAATTTCTCAAAGACAAGGGAATAGTTAATGTATTTTATCATGGTGCCATAGAGCAGCGAGAGCGTGATATTGCGCTGTGCAAGTTCAGGAATGGCAGCTCCAATATATTGGTCACTACAGACCTGGCAGCACGCGGATTGGACATCCCAAACATCCGCTATATTATCCATTATCAACTGCCCACTACCCAGGAATCGTTTATCCACCGCAACGGTCGTACAGCCAGGATGGAAGCCAGCGGAACTGCAATTTTATTGCTGGCTCCACAGGAAACTGTTCCGGGATATATAGAACCTGCACCCATTGAAATTGGACTGAATGCCGATGCTGGATTGCCCGCAAAACCTGATTGGACTACATTTTATGTGAGTGTAGGAAAAAAAGACAAGGTGAACAAGATTGATTTTGTCGGATTCCTGACCAACAAGGGGCGGTTGAAAAAAGAAGACATTGGATTGATTGAAGTCAAAGACTTTTTTTCTTTCGTTGCAGTTCGAAAATCCAAAGCCGGCGCTACATTGCAGCTGATCAAGGATGAAAGGATCAAGAACAAGAAGGTTAAGATTGATGTTGCGAAATAAAATCAACAGCCATTAAACAAGCCTAGGTTAGTTACAGATAAATTGTCCCAGTCATGTAGTGTACTGCCGTACCGCTGATCAGTACACGATCTCCTTTGAATTGGCAATGCAGTTTGCCGCACCTGGGGGAAACCTGCAAAGCATGCATCTCGTCTTTATTGAGTACCGTTCTCCAGTAAGGGATCAAGGTGGTATGTGCAGAGCCAGTTACCGGATCCTCATTGATACCGCTTTGTGGTCCAAAAAAACGCGAGACAAAGTCAACTTGCTCTCCCCGGGCTGTCACAATCAAACCCCTTGAATGTAGCTTTGTGATTGCTGACCAAACCGGCTGCATTTCCCTGATTGTTTTTTCACCGGAAAACACAACCATAAAATCATTGCGTCCACGATAGGCTTCCAATGGGACTTCTGTAAAACAGCTCAACAGGTTTTCATCAAGGGATACAGGAGAAATTGTATCTGTTGGAAAATCCAGGGTTAACAATTCCCCGTTTCGGGAAACGGACAAGGGGCCACTCCTGTGCGAGAAGAATTCAATCTTTTCACCAGCATATCCCAGCAAGTTGAACAGTACATAAGCCGATGCGATGGTTGCATGTCCACAAATATCCACTTCAACAGTTGGCGTAAACCAGCGAATCTGATACTGATCTCCCGTTTTAACAAAGAATACCGTCTCAGACTGGTTGTGCTCCAATGCTATTTGTTGCATCAGGGTTTCATCCAACCAATGCTCTAGAGGAATCACACAGGCAGGATTTCCGCCGAATGGTTTATCCGTAAAGGCATCAACCTGGTATACTTTTAGTTCCATGAAACAGTTGTTTTTTGTTCAACAAAAATACAGTCAGAAAACAACAATGCCCTCTCAGTTTTGCTGAAAGGGCATTGTGCCCAGAACAGGAATCGAACCTGCACTACCTTGCGATAACCAGATTTTGAGTCTAGCGCGTCTACCAGTTCCGCCATCTGGGCTTTTAGCAGGATGCAAATCTATCTTATCTATTCCGTTTTAACAATAGCAAAGCAAAGAAAAACTGCTTTTCTGCTCAAATTCTTGGTAATTTTGTACCCGATACGGGGCTGACCGGTATTGAC
>JAURJU010000077.1 GCA_030832085.1 Chitinophagales bacterium
CCAGCGAAGTCCTTCGCTGAATGTTGCCGCACCTGTTGGAACGATCATGAATTCCTGGAAATCAATTTTGTTGTCGGCATGTGCACCGCCATTGAGGATGTTCATCAACGGAACAGGAAGGGTGATGGCATTAACACCACCAAGGTACCTGTAAAGGTTGAGGTTGCTGGCTTGCGCACCTGCCTTGGCAACCGCCATAGACACTGCCAGGGTAGCATTGGCGCCCAATTTGGCCTTGTTGCTGGTGCCATCCAGTTCAATCAGCATCCTGTCTACCAGGGCCTGATCGGTAACCGGAACACCGAGGAGTTTGGGAGCAATGATGTTGTTCACGTTTTCGACGGCCTTCAACACGCCTTTCCCTACATAAACCGCCTTGTCGCCATCACGGAGCTCAACGGCTTCGTGTTTGCCGGTGGAAGCACCAGATGGAACAGCTGCTCGGCCAATGAAACCGCTTTCTGTGATGACATCAACTTCTACTGTGGGGTTACCGCGGCTGTCAAGGATTTGTCTTGCGTGAATGCTGGTAATTAAACTCATGATGGTTTATTTTAAGGGTTGTTCTGTTTGAATGGGATAAAAATCAATTGGCCACCCCGGTTAGGTTCCTGAAAATATCCTCCAGGCGCCGGGTTTGCGTGTGCAAAGAAACGATATTCACATTATGTTGCAAAGCGAAAGCCATAAGTTCTTTGCCCAGCGCATCTGGGTCGGAGGTTTCAAGTTCCCAATCGTTGCTGCCGACATGAACAACGCCTTTCACCCCGGCTATGGCAGCAAGGGCATTTTGCGCAACCGGTTCCCGGAACCCAACGCTGATCCTTGAGGATTGTTGCTGCTTTTTCAGGTTTTCAAGGCGGTCATCCGCCACAATTTTTCCTTTGTTGATGACGATGACCCTGTCACAAAGGGCTTCCACTTCCTGCAAAATATGGGTTGAAAAAAGAATGGTTTTGTTTTTTCCAAGGCCCCTGATCACTTCCCTGATTTCCACAATCTGGTTGGGATCCAGACCTGTTGTGGGCTCATCCAGGATCAATACTTCAGGATCGTGCAACAGCGCAGCTGCCAATCCAACCCTTTGTTTATACCCCTTGGAAAGCTGCCCAATTTCCTTGTTGGCTTCCACCGACAGCCCAGTCATGTCAATTACCGCTTCAATTCTATCTTTTGGAGAAGGAACATGGTGCAGGCCCGCCATCATGCCCAGGTATTCCCGCATATACATTTCATGGTATAGGGGATTCAATTCTGGCAGGTACCCAATCTTTTTTTTGGTGGCGATGGCTTCGCCTTCAACCGGTATGCCACAAACGGTAATTTTCCCCTCATCAGGTTGGAGAAATCCAGTGATCATTTTCATGGTGGTGGATTTTCCAGCCCCATTGGGACCTAAAAATCCAACAATCTCTCCGGCGCCCACTTCAAAACTGACATGGTCTACCGCTTTCTGAATGCCGTATTGCTTGAAGATATGGTCAACTTTGATGGACATGGGTTTTGCTTAGTCTTCCACCTGATCGCTGGCAACTGGCAGGTGGTCGTAAGCCCCTTTGAATGCCATCCAACCAAACATCACGAATCCAATCGCAATGGGCAAAAAGATGATGGCAAATATACTCCATTGGATGATGGTATCGGTTGTTGGCAACAGTTTCATCCGTTCAATGGCCGTTTTTAACAAAATGCTGTAGGAATAGACGGCCAGTGCAATCCAAACAAGGCCCAAATATTTTTTAATCGTGTTCATCTTCGTGGTTTATGTGTTTTGTATAACGTGATGCAGTCACGCTGTCAACATCAATCGTTTACTTCCGGATCAATTTTATTGGACAGGTAGATGGTACCAATCACCAGGCAGACAACAGCAATGGCGATGGGATACCAGAGTCCGACCAAAACATCACCGGCATACAAGGTTCCCAGCAATACGGCAATGAATGGCGTCATGCCCCCAAACACTCCATTGCCCAGGTGATAAGGAAGGCTCATGGAAGTGTACCTGATTTTTGTAGGGAAAATCTCCACCAAAAAAGCTGCAATCGGACCATATACCATCGTAACAAAAACAATTTGCACAAAGATCAATACTACCATTGTCCAGTATCCTTCATCAGGAAGCTCTTTTGAAAGTTTGTCAAGGCTTTGTGGCTTTTCAAGTCCATTGGCATATAGGGTATCCTTGTGCACCAGTTTCTCGGTGATGCCATTTTGATACAAACGAACCGTGGTGGTGGTTTGTATGCTGTGGTCCTTGCCATTGACTGGGTTGATGACCCGCTCAATCTTTGTTTTGGATTCGTCCAACACAACATCATTGGTGGACGCCACGGCCAGCATCTTGGTATAGATAGGGCGATAGGAAATCACCGCCAGGAACAAACCCGCCATGATGATCCATTTCCTTCCGATTTTGTCGCTGAGGTTGCCAAAGAAAATGAAAAGTGGTGTGGCGAATATGATGGCCCAGATGAGGATGGTCCTGGTTTGTTCAAAATCGACCTTACAGGCGGTCTCCAAAAAGGTTTGTGCATAAAACTGTCCAGTGTACCAGACCACCCCCTGCCCCATCGTAGCACCAAACAGGGAGAGCAACACCATCTTGAGGTTGCCCTTGTGCATGAGACTCTCCTTGATGGGATTCTTGGAAGTTTTGCCTTCCGCCTTCAACTTGCTGAACAGCGGCGATTCATGCATCTTCAGCCTGATGTAAATGCTCATGCCCACCAGCACAACAGAAAACCAAAACGGTATGCGCCATCCCCAGTCTTCAAAGGCTTTGATGGAGTCCGCATCATTGGGGGCAAGGCTTTTTCGGGTGATCAGGATGATGCCCAGCGACAAGAGCAAACCCAAGGTGGCTGTGGTTTGTATCCAACTGGTATAGTATCCCCTGCGTTCAGCAGGAGAGTGTTCTGCAACATAGGTGGCTGCACCGCCGTATTCCCCTCCCAATGCAAGACCTTGTACCAAACGCAACAGCAAAACAATCAACGGTGCGGCAAATCCAATTGAATCATATCCAGGAACCAATCCAATGGCAAAGGTGGAACCGCCCATCAGGATCAGGGTCAAGAGGAACGTGTATTTTCTTCCTACCATGTCGCCCAACCTTCCAAAGACCAGTGCGCCAAAAGGCCTGACAATAAAGCCTGCAGCAAAAGTGGCAAGGGTGGACAGCAATGCGGCAGTGGGATTGGTCTTGGGGAAAAACTGAGAGGCAATGATGGGAGCAAGACTACCAAAAATGTAAAAATCGTACCATTCGATCAGCGTACCCACCGAGGAGGCAAATATCACTTTTCTGATCTGGTTTTTTTCTGCAGTTGATTGCATGTCAGGCAATTGTTTTAAGCGGTTAATTTGCTTTCAAGATAAAAATATATCGGGAAGAATCTCTTTTTTTTTAACTTACCGCTCTTAAATTTCAAAAGCCTTATGAGCCATCCATACCAGATCACATCGTTCGAAGGTTACCAAAAAGCATGGAAGAAAAGCGTAGAAGACCCTGAAGGTTTTTGGGGGGATGTGGCCAGCCATTTCCAGTGGAAGAAGCCCTGGGACAAGGTTCTGGATTGGAATTTCAAGGAGCCTTCCATCAAATGGTTCAGCGGCGCCCAGCTCAACATCACAGAAAATTGCATCGACAGGCACCTTATAGACAAGGCCAACCAACCTGCCATCATCTGGGAACCCAATGACCCGAGTGATCACCACCGCTTGATTACCTATGCCCAGCTGCACCATAAGGTCAACCAGTTTGCCAATGTGTTGAAGAACAATGGCGTCAAGAAAGGCGACCGTGTATGCATCTACATGGGAATGATCCCGGAACTGGCCATTGCTGTGTTGGGATGTGCAAGAATAGGAGCCATCCACTCTGTCATTTTTGGCGGATTCAGTGCACAAAGCATTGCAGACCGCCTACAAGATGCCAACGCGGAATTCATCATCACCTGTGATGGGGCCTTCCGCGGAGCAAAGGACATCCCGCTCAAAAATGTGATCGATGATGCACTGATCAGCTGCAAGTTTGTTAAACGTGTTATCGTCTATACCCATACCCGTTCAGCTGTCAGCATGATCAAGGGACGCGATGTATGGTGGGAAGATGAGGTGCGCAAGGTTGAGACCGCCGGCAATCCTGATTGCCCCGCTGAACCCATGGATGCTGAAGACCCGCTTTTCATCCTCTATACCTCCGGCTCAACCGGAAAGCCAAAAGGAGTAGTGCATACCTGCGGCGGTTACATGGTGTATACCAACTATACCTTTGTAAATGTTTTTCAATACAAGCCGCAGGAAATCCATTTTTGTACAGCTGATATCGGATGGATAACCGGGCACTCTTATATTGTTTATGGACCGCTCAGCGCAGGTGCCACATCATTGATGTTTGAAGGCATCCCGACCTTTCCTGATGCAGGCAGGTTCTGGGACATCATCGACAAATTCAAGGTCAATATCCTCTACACTGCGCCTACAGCCATCAGAAGCCTGATGGCATTTGGTCTTGGCCCTGTGAAGGACAAAGACCTCAGCTCCCTTCGGGTACTGGGTACGGTTGGGGAACCCATCAATGAAGAAGCATGGCAATGGTATGATGAACACATCGGAAAAAGAAAATGCCCAATCGTTGATACCTGGTGGCAAACAGAAACCGGTGGTGTATTGATCAGCAACCTCGCCGGCATCACCCCTTCCAAACCGAGCTATGCCACACTGCCAATGCCCGGCGTACAGCCATTGCTGGTAGATGAAAAAGGGCAGGAAATCACAGAAAACAACGTGACTGGCAACCTTTGCATCAAGTCGCCCTGGCCTGCAACGCTCAGGACCACCTATGGCGACCATGAACGCTGCAGAACCAATTATTTTGCCACCTATGAGAACCTTTATTTCACAGGGGATGGGGCTTTCAGGGATGAGAATGGTTTCTACAGGATAACCGGAAGGGTGGACGATGTGCTGAACGTCAGCGGACACCGCATTGGAACTGCCGAGGTGGAGAACGCCATCAACATGCATGCAGGTGTGGTCGAAAGCGCCGTTGTTGGATATCCGCATGATGTAAAGGGGCAGGGCATCTATGCATTTGTCATCTACAGTGGAACACATGGCGATGAGGAAATGACCCGCCGCGACATCACTGCAACCGTGAGCCGCATCATCGGTCCAATTGCCAAACCAGATAAAATACAACTGGTCCCGGGGTTGCCCAAGACCAGGAGTGGTAAAATCATGCGCCGCATCCTCCGCAAGATTGCCGAAAATGAACTCGACAACATTGGAGATACATCAACCTTGCTTGATCCTGCTGTTGTAGAAGAGATCAAGAGAGGGAGAAAATAAAAGGCCTAATTTGAAAACCTCAGGCCCAATGTATACGGTACTTGTTCTACACCGTATTGGTGCATGGGCCTTGTTGCAACTGAGCCATAGAGTTTTACTGGACCAAGACCCAGTTCGGCCACATAGGAAAGCTTAAACTGTTCAAGGTTAAAGTTGGACTTTGTCTTGTCTGTACCTCCAGGACCTTTCTGCTTCTGTCTTGCACTGGAAAGGTAACCACCACTAATCCCCGCAGAGAACTGGAATCCGCGTTTGCCCTTCATGGGATTGGTATTGATGTTCAGCATCACAGGAACAGTCAGGTAATTGGCAACCAATTTGTTCTTGCTCAACTCATTCACTCCGCCTCGCCTCGCATACACGGAAACATCGTCTACATAGGTAATGCCTGTTTTGAAGAAGTAGTTGTTGCTTTCAATCCCCAGTCCGTATTTAAGGTTCAATACACTTTCAATGATGCTCACCCTTTGCATGAAGAACCAAAGGTTGAAGTTGGAAACCCTGGAGGTTTTCAAAGCAAAATCCCCTTTGGATGCGGGCACGATTCCAAAAGGCTTTACAAATGCCTGTGCTGCAGATGTAGCATAATTGGTATTGTCATTGTATCCTGCAAAACCGATATCATAGACAAACCAATTGGTGGATACTTTCTTAAGCCTTTTCTTTTTCAGCACATCTGTAGCCACATCTCCAATCTTCTTCAAATCAATTCCTTCGATGGCCTTGCCCAGCTTATTGATACCCTCAGAAACACCCTTTCCCACGATGACCAAACCGCCCATTTTGACGGTATCTTCTCCAATTTTTAAGGTGTCTGTTTTATGGGCAGCACCAGCCTCAGGTTTCATGATGGTCATGTTTCCAATCTTGATGATGGCTGTGCCTTTTTTTACCTTGGCACTGTCTTCCTGCGCCATTCCTTGTGTTGACAGAACACCCAATAACAATGCCATTGCTACATGTTTCATAACGATCTATTTGGTTTGATGAATTATTTATTGACGGGGATATAAAAATTAGCGACCTGAATGAATTTTTTATCCGCCGGCGGTTCTTGCTCATTGAGCAGTCTTCTGTTGATGATCCGGATAAGGCTGCTCAAGGCGGATTTTTTTTCAGTTTTTAATGCCGCATTGATCAGCACTGCTGCATTGGGTTCAGATGACATTGGCACTGCATTTATTGCCATGCGTTCTGCAGCAGCCACCAGTGTGGCTTCTGACAGGTTTCCCCTCGGGGTTGGTTTTGCAGATGCATCAATGATGGATGCTTTGCTGGCATCAATGTTAATTTGATTTCGCTCTTCATCTTCACCGATCTGTAGCCCGGCATTTTCTTTTTGAACATCTTGTTGCAGTGCTGCTGTATTTGCTACTGTTGAAGCAATCAAGGAAGGGAGGACTGCAGCAGCAATCGCTTTTACTGCATTGGGTTTATGCCCGGCTTGCTGAATCTCAGTTGCATTTTGAATGTTGCTCTCCCGCACACCGATTGCTGAAACAACGGCATCTTCAGGATTTGAAGACATGGGCTTTTTTTGCTGAACGGGAATTGCCAGTTGCACAATGGAAGCGTCCTGCTGTTTTTCTCCCATCACCAACCAAAGGATACCCGCGGTAAAAAGTATTGCGGCAGCCGCAGCAAACATCCTGAAGCCATAAACAATTGCACCCTTCTCTTTTTTATAAAGCGCCGATTTGTTGGGACAGGTAATGGAAAGATCTGGTTCAAATGCATACAATGTTTCCAGGTCTTCTTTAATTTCTTTTTTTAAGATTGATGTATCCATCTTCACCAAATCCTTTCCTGGATTGAATTTTAAACGACAAAAGAGACTGAATTCCTCTTCGAGTGAAGGATGCTGCTGCACAAATTCCAAAACAGATTCCTGCTCAGCTGGCGACAATTCGCCATCGGCATAGAGCAGGAAAAATGTTTCGTAATTCAGCAAATTGATCATCGCGCGTTTAATTTTTTCAAATGGTTTATGCTATACGATGGATTGTCAAATGATGTTTTCAAGTTTCCCGACATATTCCTTCAACTGCAGCCTTGCCCTGTGCAAGTAAACTTTTACCTGGCTCGCATTCAATGCCGTAATTCCCCCAATCTCCTCGTACGAATACCCTTCATAATCTTTCAACAATACAAGGGATTTTTGCAAGGGTGTCAATCGCTGCAGTGCCTTTTCCAGCTCCTGTTTCAGGTCTGGTGATACTCCTCTGCTGACCCTGCTCCCCTCTTCAAAAGTGTCCACCAATTGTATCCGCTTATTTTTTCTGATGTGGTCGATCATCTGGTGATAGGCCACTGTGAAAAGGTAGGATTTTGATGTCTCTTGTACGATGGAAGACCGGTTCTTCCACATTTTCTCAAATGCCGTTTGAACAATATCACGCGCATCCTCTTCGTGCTGCAGGTTCTTCAAAATGAACCTGAACACGCCGTCCGCATGGGCGTCAACACAATCATTGTATTCTTTCTCTGTCATTTTGCTCTGGCAAATGTACCACCTTCAATTGTACGAAATGCCAAGGGAAAAGTTACAGGCAAACTGCAAAAAATCATCGAAGCTGGTTGCCGTAGTAGAGACGCAGCAGTTTTTTACAAAAGTTGCGAATTTTAATTGAATTTTGTGGTACCCAAAACCCATCGCATGAACGAATCGATCATCAACCGTCTCCAGTCAGAACTTGCTGAAATAAAAACATCTGGACTTTTCAAGAAAGAGAGAATCATTGAAAGCCCTCAAGGTCCTGTCATTGCTGTTGGGGGACAGGAAGTCATCAACCTCTGCGCCAACAACTACCTGGGATTGTCCTCCCACCCAAAGATCATCGAGGCTGCAAAAAAATACATTGATGAAAGGGGATTTGGATTGAGTTCAGTCCGCTTCATTTGTGGAACGCAGGACATTCACAAGGAGCTGGAACAAAAAATTTCCGCATTTTTAGGAACGGAAGATACCATTCTTTATGCAGCTGCATTTGATGCCAATGGTGGCGTATTTGAGCCCCTCTTCAACGATCAGGATGCCATCATTTCGGATGAACTGAACCATGCCTCCATCATTGATGGCGTAAGACTCTGCAAAGCACAGCGCTACCGCTATAAGCACAATGACATGGCCGACCTGGAAGAGCAATTGAAAGCGGCTGCCCACCTGCGCAACAGGATCATCGTTACCGATGGATCCTTCAGCATGGATGGTACGATTGCCCAGCTCGACAAGATTGTGGCCCTAGCCGAACAATATGATGCAGCCGTCATGATCGATGAGTGCCATTCATCGGGCTTTCTTGGAAAGACAGGGCGTGGCACCCACGAACATTGTGGGGTGGTAGGCAAGATTGACATCATTACCGGAACGCTCGGTAAAGCCCTGGGTGGAGCATCCGGTGGATTCACCAGTGGCAGAAAGGAAGTGATTGAGATGCTTCGCCAGCGCAGCAGGCCTTATCTATTCTCCAATACACTTGCACCGAGCATTGTGGGCGGATCCATCGCCGTACTGGACTTGCTCAGCGAAACCACTGCCCTGCGCGACAAGCTCGAAGAAAACACCCTGTATTTCAGGAACGAAATGACCAAGGCCGGATTCGACATCAAACCAGGTGTTCACCCCATTGTTCCCATCATGTTGTATGAAGCAACAGTAGCGCAAGAGATGGCAGCCAAATTACTGGAAGAAGGGATTTATGTTATCGGATTCTTCTTCCCGGTTGTAGCCAAGGGCAAGGCCAGGATAAGGGTTCAATTGAGCGCGGCCCATGAAAGGGAACATCTCGACAAGGCGATTGCGGCTTTTGTAAAGGTGGGGAAAGAGATGGGGGTTATCTGAGGGATGAGGGGGAAGGGAACAGCCAGGGACGAGGGACAGGGGACGAGGGACAAGGCACGAGTGGAACAGCCGGGTGGAGCCTGCAAACTGATGGCTGCTGAACAACAAATGATTTTATGAGATACCTTTTGCTGTTGTTTTGTTTCTGTTTTTCCAGCAAGATTTTTGCCCAACAAAATCAATTGGTTAAAAAGGTTTTAAAGACGAAAAACTTGATTGCCTTGTGGGATTTTCATGAAGCCGCTGGTAACGATCGGGTTTCATTGAAAGGAAACTTTGCACTGACAGAAATCAATGGTCAAATTGAACGAAACAATGCAGGCCCTTTGTCTGGCTATTCCGCTCAGTTTGGACAGGGCCCTTATCTTTCCTTGTCCAATGGCAAAACAAAATCCCTGAATATTTATGGGCGAAACCAGGGAATAACAGTAGTTGCATGGGTTAATTGGACTGGAGAGCAAACGGGTTTTGTGGGAGGAATGTGGAACGAATACCAAGATGGGGGCAAAAGACAATATGGGCTATTTGTTTCCCTTCCCCATTACAATGGGAAAAACCAGGTATGCGGTCATATCTCCTTAACAGGAAAGCCTACTCCTCCATTCCCATACTCCAAAGATTATTCTGCCAGCGAGCAAGAAGTGCCTGCGAATGCATGGACCTGTATTGCCTTTAACTATGATGGGCAATTCATACGGTCTTATGTCAATGGAAAATTCATGGCCCGGGAAAAAGAACTCATCAATAATACCAAAGGCTTCGAGGGCTACCCCAATGGACTGATTGAATCCAAAAACCCATACTATTTCCCCAATGGAATAGGAAACAATGGTTCTGATTTTACTGTTGGTGCAGTATTGTTGAAGCGTGGAATGGGAAATTTTTTCAAAGGACAAATCGGAGGGCTGGCAGTATTCAATCGTTGCTTAACTGATAAAGAACTTGCGCGCATCGTCAAGTGATGTGCACCTATGCTTGATGAAGGTTTGCACTGCGATGATTACTGTTGCAATAGCTGTTTTATCATCAACCTTCTTGTTTTTGAAAACGGAAAACCAAGCAACAAGGTCAGCATGGTATCAACCAGTAAAGTCAATTCCATTAGACTTCTGCCAGGGCCTTTGAAATGCTTGTTGATGTACATGAATGTTGACTGGATGACGGCAGATTTTGTGATGGCCTTTGTCTGGTGATTGATGCGCGAAGAACCTCCATGCGAATGCGTGCAAACCAATTCATTGTACATCACCCGCAGCCAACCCAAGTCTGAAGCTCGTTTGCTCAGGTCCATGTCTTCACAGTACATCCAAAAACGTTCATCCCATCCTCCCAACGATTCAAAGTCAGTTTTTCGGATCAGCACAAAGGATCCTGAAATCCAGTCTGGATAGGCAACAGGGGCAGTACTTAAATATTGTTTGCTGGATTTCTCTCCCTTCACCAATCTTTCTAAACTTCTCATGGGCGC
Organism: Chitinophagales bacterium; assembly: GCA_030832085.1. GTDB lineage: Bacteria > Bacteroidota > Bacteroidia > Chitinophagales > Chitinophagaceae > Pollutibacter. Next base: position 10,665 of record JAURJU010000077.1, read on the forward strand.
CCATACATTCCACCATTTTAAAAACAAGCCATGTGGATGGGTGTCTTTCCCACGATCGTTGAGTTGACGAATACCAATCAGTTTCCATGCAGGCTCATTGGTAACCTTTGTCATCAATGGGGTCAGGGTATTGGCCTTTAAAACCGTGTCCGGATTCAGGAACAACAACCAACTTCCTTTTGCATCCCTGGCTCCCCTGTTGCATGCCTGCGCAAATCCTGCATTGGTGTCCTGCAATATGAACCTGACCTCCGGATGCATGCTGATGAAATGATGCACCATTCCATCATCAGAGTGGTTGTCCACAACAATCACCTCGATTTCATGGATCCCCTGTAAAGCAATGCTCTTCAAACAAGCATCCAGCCTGTTCCAGGAACGATAGCTCACAATGATAATGGACAAGGAAATCATCTGTTCAGTTCAATTTAATGCAAAGGTATCAGAAAATGAGGCAACCTTCATCGGAATAGGGATTTTGCATACTTTAGTTACGATCAAAGTATGGTTGATGATTTTAACATAAAGCTGCTGATGCTGGAAGGGGTTAGAAAGTATATGTAGCCGTTGGTCATAGGCAATTGGAATTCATAGGGTACAAAGTGTTTACCTTTGCTGGGATTTAGATTTCACTTGAACATGATCACAAAAAGATTCACTTTTCTTGTTGTTTTTTTGATAACTGTTGTTGCAGGAATATGCCAAGATGTTTCTGAAAAGATATCATTTACAAAAAGAATGCGGGTCATTATAGACAATGATTTTAGCGGTGATCCGGACGGCTTGTTTCAATTGACGCATTTGTTGCTCTCGCCTTCTGTAGAAACCAGAGCAATTATTGGTTCCCACATAGGAATAAAAGACTTTATCGACCCGTCGGATAGGCAAGCAGATAATGCAGCGAAGAAAGCAAAGGAAGTTTTAAAGCTGATGAATGTAGAAAACAGTATTCCTGTTTTGACGGGTTCCAATCTGGCCATGCAAAACGACTCTACTCCGGTTAGAAGTGATGCTGTCGATTTTATCATAAAAGAAGCGTTGCGCAATGACACTAAACTTCCCCTTTACATCCTTTGCGGTGGAGGACTTACAGAAGTTGCATCAGCCTTGCTTACCAATCCAATGATTGCAGGAAAATTCACATTGATCTGGATTGGTGGGCCTGAATATCCAACAATAGCATACCCTCCACCAAAGGCTTCAAAAGTCGAATATAACCTGAACATTGATATTCATGCTGCCTGGGTAGTTTTCAATCAATCGGCAGTTGAGTTTTGGCAAGTACCAAGAGATGCTTACCGACAAGCAATTGTGCCTTATTCACAAATACTCTTGAAGGTAAAACCCAAAGGCCAAATCGGACAATTTCTATTTCAAGAACTGATCCAATTGATGAATAAACTACACCGCGTTGGAGAAACCTATATCTTGGGTGATAACCCGTTGGTTTTACTGACGGCCCTACAAACATATTTTGAACCAGATCCGGCATCAAGCAGTTACCAAAAGTTAAAAGCACCGAGAATAAACAGCAATGGCCAATATGAAGACCATCCAAATGGACGCACCATAAGGGTATATACCAAATTAGATGTGCCTTTGATGTTTAATGATTTTTTCATGAAACTGGATTTACATCATCAATTGAACAATATAAAAAAATGACAACAGCATTAATAACAGGAGCGTCAAACGGAATAGGTCTTGAATTGGCTAAAATTCACGCATCAAAAGGTGGAAATTTGGTTTTGGTTGCAAGAAACAAATCCAAATTAGACGAACTTAAAAATGAGCTGGAAGAACAATTCAATATTTCTGTTTACACGATTGGCAAAGACCTTTCGGAACTCAATTCAGCTCAAGAGGTATATAACGAAACTAAGAAGCAAAACATCCAGGTTGACTATTTAATCAATAATGCAGGTTTTGGTGGCTTTGGAATGTTGGATGAAACTGAATGGAACAAAGAACTGCAAATGATCAATTTGAACATTACCACTTTGACATTATTTACAAAACTTTATGTTCAAGACATGGTTAAGCGAAGAAGTGGCAAGATCATGAATGTAGCGTCTACGGCAGCTTTCCAACCTGGGCCAACAATGGCGGTGTATTGTGCAACAAAATCCTATGTATTAAGTTTTACTGAGGCCCTGAGCAATGAAGTGAGTGATAAAGGAATAACGATAACTGCTCTTTGTCCTGGTGCTACTGAGACTGGATTCCAGGCTGCAGGAGGCCTGGATGAAAGTGAACTTTTCAAGGGTAAAAAACTACCAAGAGCCAAAGACGTTGCCGAATATGGTTACCGTGCAATGATGAATGGAAGAACTGTTGCCATACATGGGTTTATGAATTATATATTGTCTAGTTCTGTCAGTTTTATGCCTAGAAATTTGGTCGTAAAAGTTGCACGAAAAATGTTAGACAAAAAATAACTTTAAAAACTATGACACATAAAATTTACCCATGCTTATGGTTTGACGGAAACGCCAAAGAAGCAGCTGATCATTACTGTTCTGTTTTTAAAGATTCAAGAATAGTTTCTGAAAATCCTATTACCGTGGTTTTTGAACTCAATGGAACAAAAATCATGGCACTCAATGGTGGGCCACATTTCAAATTTACGCCTGCCAACTCCTATGTGATCACTTGTGATACACAAGAAGAAATTGACCACTATTGGGAAAAGCTTGGCGATGGTGGAAAGTATCGTCAGTGTGGTTGGCTTGACGATAAATTTGGTGTGTCTTGGCAAATTGTGCCTGCAATTTTAGGAGAACTGATGAACGATCCCCAAAAATCTCAAAAAGTAATGGAAGCATTCATGCAGATGACCAAGTTTGAGATTCAAAAACTAATCAACGCTTAAAAATCAATCATGGCAAGTATCAATCCTCATATCAATTTCAACGGCAATGCGGAAGAGGCATTTCAGTTTTACCAATCAGTATTTGGCGGAGTGTTCTCTACAATCATTCGCTTCAAAGATTTGGCAAGTGCAGACTTTCCGGTCTCTGAACATGAAGAGAATAAAATCATGCACATTGCTTTGCCAATCGGTAAGAGTATCTTAATGGGCAATGATGTACCTGAAATTCTTGGCAGAACCAACGAAGATGAGAACAGAAGCAAAATTGTCATTGCTGCAGAAACCAAAGAAGAAGCCGACAAATTATTCATTGGACTTTCAGTTGGTGGACAAATTGAAATGCCCATCATGGACAGTCCTTGGGGCACATATTTCGGCATGTTCAGAGACAAATACGGAATTGAATGGATGGTGGAATTTAATCCAAATCAAATTGGTTAATCAAGTATATCAAAATTTAATGATGACACTTAAAAACACATTGATTTTATAGGAAACATGTGGTGGGGAGCAGGAAATGGACTCTTTCGGTTTGATGGGAGAAGATTCTACCAAGTGAAACAGAATGGGCCTTGGTAATGCATTTCCATTATGACATTCCAGAAGGTTGAAAGAAAATCAAGCGGAGAAAGATGAACGAGGCATAAACATCTAAACCGGCTCCACCCAGGCACCACTGTCTTTCAGCAATTGGATCAGCTCGTCTACAGCCACTTCGCTGTCAACATTTTTCTTGACGATTTCCTTGCTGCGATAAAGCGTTATTTTACCAGGACCACTTCCCACGTAACCGAAATCGGCATCCGCCATTTCTCCGGGACCGTTAACAATGCATCCCATGATGGCAATTTTCACACCCTTGAGGTGATTGGTCACTGAACGAATCTTTGCAGTCGTTTCCTGCAGATCAAAAAGTGTTCTGCCGCAGCTTGGGCAACTGATGTATTCTGTTTTGGAAATGCGCGTTCGTGTAGCTTGCAAAATACTGAAAGCGGTATTGTTGCTGAACTGGTAAATGTCCTTGACAGGAAGATAGGTGCGGCCCTTTGCTTTTGTGTTATCCATGATGGCCTTCCCATTGAAACCCAGTGAAATTCCGTCTCCCATGCCATCGAGCAACAGTGCGCCTGTTTCAGTGGCAAAATGAATGAGGTGCTCATCGGGGGTATGCATGCCACTATCCGTGACCAGCACCACAGGATTTTTGATGCCAAGCATGGCCAACTCGACAAACATGCGGCGCACACTTTGCATGGCATTGCGGTTCTTGCTGCTCAAACAAAATACAACCGTTTGATTTTTTGCAGCAGCTTGTATCATCTCAAGCTGTCTTTGCAAAACATGAGAGGCTTCTTCTCCTGTGACGATTTCACCAGAAGCTGCGGCAGGATAACAATCCACCATCACAAAATTGATGCGTGTGCTTTTTGAACCCGCAGCAATAAAATCAGCAAGTTCAAAAATCGGGAACTGTGATTCTCTTGATGCATCCCAAATAGAAGCATTCACAATATTCTTCAAGGTTCCGGGCAGTGGAAATGAAATGGGCGTAGAAGCGGTATAGATATAATCGGCAGCGGCATCGCCTATGCTCCACTTGTCTGTGGGCTCATCGTAGGTGTAACCAATGCTTTGCAGTTGCTCTGGGTTGAAGATGCCTGCGCTGCTCATGTCTGCAACCACCACAGGGACCTGCTTTGCGCCGATGTTTTCAACCGCAATGCTGTCGCGCCTTTTGTATTCGAATGGTGAATAAGGCAACTTGGTGATTTCCGGAAGGGTTGAAGTGGATGAAATACCATTGTAGCGCTTGACAAGATCAAGGCATACGGGAATTTCAAACTCAGGATCTTCAGTAAGTGAAACTCTAATGGTATCCCCTATTCCATCCTCCAATAAAGTTCCAATACCAATTGCAGATTTAATTCTCCCATCTTCACCATCACCCGCTTCTGTTACACCAAGGTGGAGAGGATAACAAATGCCAAACTCATTGGTCATGGTTTGAACCAACAGTCGATAGGCCTGGACCATCACCTGTGGATTGCTCGACTTCATGCTGAGCACAATGTTGTGGTAAGATTCACCTCTTGCGATGCGCAGAAACTCCATGGCACTTTCCACCATGCCGATGGCACTGTCGCCATAACGGCTCATGATCCTGTCGCTCAATGAACCATGGTTTGTGCCGATGCGCATGGCAGTTCCATATTCCTTGCAAATTTTAACAAGTGGTGTGAACCTTTCGCGAATGCGATCGATTTCCTCCTGATAATTAGCGTCCGTATACTCAATGAATTCAAACTTTTTCCTGTCGGCATAATTACCTGGATTCACTCTTACCTTTTCAATGATGCGTGCAGCAATCTCGGCTGCATTGGGCGTGAAATGAATATCCGCAACAAGTGGTGTTTGGTAGCCACGCTTGCGCAATTCTTTTTTGATTTCAAGAAGATTGTTTGCCTCGTTTTTTGAAGGTGCAGTAATTCTCACCATTTCTGCGCCTGCTTCAATGCAACGGATAGACTGTTCAACAGTTGCAAGTGTATCCATGGTATCTGTGGTGGTCATGGTCTGGACCCTGATGGGGTGGCCATTGCCCAACAACAAATCTCCGATCTTGACTTCTGCCGTTTGCAACCGCTTGTACGATACGAGGCCTGAAAATGAATTATGTTCTTGCATCAATTGCAATTTACACTATTGTACGATAGAATCTTTTACGGCAGGACGCCTGGTTGCATTTCTCTTTTAACCATTCTCTGATTGGAACACTACATGATGCCCTTGAAAAAACCGATGTGCGCGAGGATATCATCCATGAGTTGCTTGCCAATGGCGTTGGTATCTGCTTCGGCACCTGCATCAAAGTTGATGACAAATGGATAGACATGCCTGTTTTCCTCAACCCATCCAACAACCCAACCCAGCTGCCTGCCCTTGAGGCGCACCGAACCCAACTGATAAGCCGTTTGAAACTGTGCATTGTTCTCTACAATCAGCATTTTTTTAAGGCTTTCCTGCACACTGGCCCTGATGGGATGCTGCTTGAAATACAAGCGCTTGATCAATCCAAGCTGTTCATCCGCAGAGATTTGCAGGCTATCGTTCATCCAAAAATGCTGAAGATCGTTTCCGATTTTCCTGTTGCCGTATTTGAGGCTGTCCACCCAAAACTTCATGGTGTCTTTGCCAATCAGCGAAGCCACCGTTTCAAAATGTGGTGTTGAGTTGGCGCGGAATGCAGTATAAATATTGAGGCTTGATCCTGATGAATCATTTGCCTTGACCATTGAACTGTCGTCCGTGAGTTTTCCGGTGTGCAACGCCACCATTGTACTTACAATATTGAAAGTCTGTCCCGGCGCATAATTCTGCTTGAACCGATCCAAATCGTATACCGTAAATGTTCCCCTGCTGTTGTCAAACATGCCGAAAGTGCCCTTGACATTGTGTTTTTCAAGGATACCACCAATTTCATCATCAATGGTAACATTGTTGACGGTACATGCATTGAAGGCAAATACAGAAAGGAGAATGACAAAAAGCGACAGGATCCTTTTCATGAAACTGGTTTGTGGGGATGAATTATTCAGGCGTTTGGTTCAGTCCTCCGCCTTTCCACCACCTGAAGCCAACAAAGCCGATGATGGCCAAAGGTGCAATCATCAGGTAGATGATCCCGCTGTTCAGGCCTTGTGCAGGCTTGTGTCCAAGTTGCTGGGCTGTTTTGGTACAGATGGAACATTGGGCACTTGCATCGTTCGCAACTGCGAAGAGCAAAAACATGCTGAATGTGATCAGGTACCTTTTCATGTTGTTTATGCGTCGGCCTTCATTTGCTTGGCCAGGCGGTTTCTTTCTGTTTCGTCCAAAATGAGTTTTCGCATGCGGATGAAATTGGGAGTCACCTCGATACACTCATCGTGTTGGATATACTCCATGCATTCTTCCAGTGTCATTTGCTTTTTGGGAGCAATGCTTGCCGCACCATCCGTACCACTGGAACGCATGTTGGTCAATTTCTTTCCTTCATTTGGATTAACAACCAAATCACCTGGTTTGTTGTTCTCGCCGATCACCATTCCCTTGTATACCTCTTCACCTGGATCGATAAAGAAGAATCCGCGGTCTTGGAGCTTGTCAAGCGAGTAGGCCGTGGTATTCCCGCCTTCCTTTGCCAACAATACACCATTGTTTCTTCCGGGGATGGCGCCTTTCCAAGGCTTGTATTCTGTAAACCGGTGTGCCATTACTGCTTCACCTGCGGTGGAAGTCAGCATGGTGGTCCTGAGACCAATCAGTCCACGGCTCGGAATTTCAAATTCTATGTGTTGCATGTCGCCCTTGGTCTCCATGACGGTCATTTCCCCCTTTCTTCTGCTCACGAGATCAATCGCCTTTGAAGCGAATTCCTCGGGAACATCAATCACCAGTACCTCATAAGGCTCGCATTTTTTCCCATCAATATCCTTAACAAGTACCTGTGGCTGACCAATGGTCAACTCATATCCTTCCCTTCGCATGGTCTCAATCAATACACCAAGGTGCAGGATTCCGCGACCAAAAACAAGGAAGCTGTCCGCACTATCGGTTTCCCTCACGCGAAGCGCAAGGTTTTTTTCGGTTTCTTTCATGAGACGGTCACGCAAGTGACGGCTTGTAACAAACTTACCATCACGGCCAAAGAAAGGCGAGTTGTTGATGCTGAACAACATGCTCATCGTCGGCTCATCCACATGGATGATGGGCAATGCCTCAGGTGCATCAAAATCAGCAATGGTATCTCCGATGTTGAAACCTTCGATGCCCACTACCGCACAAAGATCGCCCGCCATTACCTCTGTCACCTTCCTTTTTCCCATGCCTTCAAACACGTACAATTCTTTGACACGTTGCTTTTTCACAACACCATCCGCCTGCATCAGGGTGATGGGCTGGTTTTCCTTTATCGTTCCCCTTGCTACTTTTCCGATGGCAATGCGGCCAAGAAATGATGAGTAGTCGAGGGATGTGATCTGCATTTGCAGGTTTCCTTCACTGATTTTTGGTTCCGGAACATGTTGTAAAATCCCCTCCATCAGCGGAATGATGTCCTCAGTTGGCGTAAGGCTGTCATTGAACCAACCGTTCTTGCCCGAACCATAATAAGTGGGGAAGTTGAGCTGTGCTTCAGTGGCATCCAGGTTGAAGAAAAGCTCAAAAATCGCATCATGAACTTCGTCCGGACGGCAGTTTGGCTTGTCTACTTTGTTGATCACAACGATTGGAAGCAGGTTCAGCTGAAGCGCCTTCTGCAATACAAAGCGGGTCTGGGGCATGGGGCCTTCGAAAGCATCCACCAACAGGATGACGCCGTCTGCCATTTTCAAAACGCGCTCCACCTCACCACCAAAGTCGGCGTGGCCTGGAGTATCTATCACATTGATTTTTACGTCGTTATATGTAACCGAAGCGTTTTTGCTGAAGATGGTGATGCCGCGTTCCTTCTCAAGATCGTTGCTGTCCATGATCAGTTCGCCAGTCTCTTGGTTGTCGCGAAATACCTTGGCAGTGTGCAAAATTCTATCCACCAGGGTAGTCTTACCATGGTCAACGTGGGCGATGATGGCGATGTTTCTAATGTTCATATTCTTGTTTAGAGGCCGCAAAGTTAAGCCTTTTCAGGCGGGTGGGCAATTTAAATTACTGTTCTGGCCTGTACAGGAACAGATGGTTTTGCCAATAGACCCTGCATTGCTCATAAATCGGTTTTTTCAGCCGATGGTCTGGAAGGGGCATTGAGGGAGGACCGGGGAACGCCGTAATGAATACATGACCGTTATTCGTTGGCCGCAGTACCAGTGTGTATTCCCATGTCGGAGGGATTTCATCCACTTCCAGGTGCAGCAGGTCAATACCCCTGTTTCGGCGGATAAAAATGCGATTCCGGTTTTCAAGAGGAATCTCAGCAACAGGCAGAACCGCCCTGCTCCCGATGCCATTGGGGAAATCGGCACTGTCTGCAGTTCCATGCAGCAAGAGGTTGCCATTGTCTCCCAAGATTTCCTTGTAAGGGTATTTGAAAACCTTTTCCAGCAATGAGGGGATGTCTTGCGCAAACACTGGAAAAAACCTCGATCCTGGCTCGGTCAGTTCCCTCTTGATGCCCTTTGCAGTATAGCCGGCCCTCAACAACCTTTCCTCAAGCCCATCAGCCAATCCCTCAAAATGCCTCAGCATGTGCATCTGATTGACCAGTGTATATTTGATGTTGTTTGCTTCCAACATGGCTATCTTTATTCCCTGCAAAGGAACTCCTTTGTTGGCGCCCCACCATGAAAATATCACTCTTATACCTGGTTTTCATCTGTCAGTTTTTACAGGTCAAATCCCAACAGATTGATACGGTAGTCCAAAAACCGGCCTACACTTCCTATTATTCTTTCCTGGTCAAGTCTCCCCTTTACGTGGTGTATTATTTGTACAAGGGGGGCGGAGATTGTTCACGACAAAGACTCTCCTTCACCAGGGAATACAGGTCTGCCAGCAACAAGGACTATGCAAAAAGTGGGTATGACCGCGGGCACCTGGCCAATGCAGAAGATTTTGCCTTTGATTGTGCAATGGAAAAATGCACGTTCTCCTACTACAATTGCATCCCGCAACACCAGCGCCTGAACAGGGGTTCCTGGAAAACATGGGAGGCCACCATCAGAAAGGAAAGCCAGCGCGACAGGCTGAAAATCTATACCGGTGGCATTTACGGCAAACAGACCATCGGAAGCGGAGTGGGTGTGCCGGATTACTGCTGGAAAGTCGTTTACAATACCAGGACCAAACTGATCCTTCACGCCCTTCTTTTCAAGAACGATGAAACTGAAGCTGTTCAAAGGATTACCACCACGCAGTTGAAGGCCATGCTGAATTACCCGATTGCTTTCAATGCCAACTGATCATTTTCTCCTGATCAGGTATGCCATCCCGACCATCAGCAACAAAAACATCATTCCAGTGAACTGGTGCGCAACGCCCAGCCACAGCAATGCTGTTTTGTTGTCGGCAAACAATACGGTAAGAATGCCCAGGAGCACCTGCAAAAAGACCAAGAACAAGGGCAGGGATCTGGTTTTTGTGAACATGGTTCCGCCAACAATTTTTTTGGCTTGAAGGTGCCAGACAATTACCAGGCCTGCGATGAGGTATGCCAACATGCGGTGAATGAAATGAACCGCCAACGGATCATGGGTAAAGTTGGACAAGGTATCATTCGAAAAAGACGATGGAACAAATTCACCATTGATCGAGGGCCATGTGGTGGCGAAGTTTGCTGCCTTCAACCCTGCCATGAATGCACCAAATACCAGCTGAACCACGAGCAGTGCCAACAACCAAAGGGTGAACTTCCGGAGTGATGGGTTCACCACATGTTGGTCCTTGGATACCAACAGCATCATGGCAAACCAGTAGGTATAGCAAAGCAATCCAAGGGCAGATATAAAATGAATGGCCAGGCGGATATGGTCAACATACAATTTTTCATCGTTGAGCCCACTGGCCACCATGATCCAACCGATCAGCCCCTGTGCTGCACCCAACAGAAAGAGGATGAACAAGGGATTGATCATTTCTTTCCTGAACATTTTTTTGGCCAGAAAATAAATGAAGGGGATGAGAAAAACCAGGGCGATCAACCTCGCCCATTCGCGGTGAAACCATTCCCAGAAATAAATGAACTTGAAGTCAGAAAGTGTAAACTCAAAATTGAGGTGTTTGAATTGCCCAATCTGTTTGTATTGCTCAAATGCCTTCAGCCAGGATGACTCATTCAATGGTGGGATGGCCCCCAGGATGGGCTTCCACTCGGTGATGGATAGTCCTGACCCTGTCAGCCTTGTGATCCCGCCCAGCAGAACCTGAACAATGATCATTCCCACTCCGATCAACAACCATATCGCTACGGCATTTGACTTGGGGGCATCGGTTTTTGCTATCATGCTGCAAAGGTATTGCAGTTGTGCATGGAAGGGATTTTTTGATGAATTTTTCTTGCTACTTTGCAACAGATGCTCAAACCATTTTACCAAGACCTTCACCCTGAAGCAGGATGCGACGAAGCCGGAAGAGGCTGTTTGGCAGGGCCGGTATTTGCAGCAGCCGTCGTGCTTCCGCCCGATTTCTCGGATCCAGTGTTGAACGACTCGAAAAAGATCAGCGAAAAAACGCGCTATGCCCTGCGGGAAATGATCCAAAAGCTTGCCCTCAGTTGGGCCGTGGCCAGAATTGATGCGGCAGAAATAGACCAGATCAATATCCTGAATGCCTCCATCAAAGCCATGCACCTGGCACTGGACCAACTCAAGAAAAAGCCATCCTTCATCATCATTGATGGCAACCGGTTCAAGCCATATCAATCAACACCACATGCCACCATCATCAAGGGTGATGGTAAATATTTTTCCATCGCGGCAGCCAGCATCCTGGCAAAAACCTACCGCGATGACTTCATGCTGGAGCAGCATGAAAAATACCCACAGTACAATTGGATCAGGAACAAGGGCTACGGGACGCTTGACCACAGAAAGGCCATGGAATCATTTGGCAATTGCATCCTGCACAGAAAAAGTTTCAAGGTCAGGCCAATGGAAGGGCCATAGACTGTTAAAAATCCCATTTAAATCATAAACCACTGAGAACCTTTAAACCTTTTGAATTGGTGATGGTCAATAAGGAAACGACTAAATCTACGATCATGATAACAAAAAATCTCATCCTTTTGACCTTCGCCATGTTCATGGCATTTGCCAGTTCAGAAGTAAAAGCCAATGTCAACAACATTAACAACATTACATTTCAGCACCAGCTTCATCCCAGGCATGGCAAGGTTGCAAAACGGAAAGCCAAGCATGTCAAGCATCAATTGATCAAAAGAGAATTTAAAAAAAGGGCGCTGAGGTCCAGACGCCGGGGAATCACCATCGTGATCTGATCATATCCATTTCTACATAAAAAGGCCATGCACAACATGGCCTTTTTACATCAGTTGACCCATCCCCTGCCTGGTCACCACCGCCTCATCATCAGTCATGTCCACGATGGTTGAATGCTCCAAACCACCAATTCCACCATCAACAACGATGTCAACCAGTTTGTGAAACTTTTCATGGATCAGTTCAGGATCGGTGTATTCTTCGACCATGTCTCCAGGCAAGGATGAACTCAGGATGGGATTGCCCAACGCCGCAGCAATGGCATGGGTAATGTTGTGATCGGGTACCCTTAGTCCAATGGTATCCTTTTTACTTTTCAGGATTTTAGGCACTTCCTTGCTGGCAGGAAGAATAAAAGTGAATGGACCAGGAATATGGTTCTTGATGAGACGATACTGCGGAGTGGAGATGGCCCTTGCATATTTGCTCAGATCAGAAAGATCGCTGCAAATGAAGGATAGGTTGGCCTTTGAGGGATCAATGCCCTTGATGCGGCATATCCTTTCAACTGCTTTGGGTTGAAAAATATCACAACCCAGCCCATAAACAGTGTCGGTGGGATAAATGATCACACCGCCGTTGCGCAAACAATCTGCAATCTGCTTGATCAAACGCACTTGAGGGTCTTTTGGATGCACAGTAATCAGCATGGCTTCAAATATAATCAGATTGAAGCGACTGCTGTTGTGCTGCCACCGACAAGCCTGAATTAATTGCTTAAACCCAACTTATGAAATGGTCCAGGTTTCGCCACCACGGAGCAACTTGTTGAGGTCTCCGAGGCCTTTTTTGGCAATCACCTCATCAATCTGCATTTGCATTTGGTCTTCGTAGCAGGCCCTTTCGGTTTCATAGAAAACACCAAAAGGCCTTGGAAGATGGCCAGCGATACGGGGATCATCAAACATACGGACAAGTATCTGCGCCTTGTAGAAATCATGGTCATCGTGGATCCAGCAATCATCTGCGCTGGCACCATCAGTGAGGTCAACAACAACAGGTTTGAATCCGTCAAGCTTGATTCCCTTTTCCTTGTTGGCACCAAAAATCAATGGCTTGCCTTGCTCAAGGAAAAGTGTTTCCATGGGCTTAGAAGCCTTGTCTGTAAAGATTTCAAATGCACCATCATTGAAGATGTTGCAGTTCTGGTATATTTCAAGAAAGGATGCTCCCTTGTGGGCATTGCTCCTCAGCAGGGATTCCTGAAGATGCTTGGGGTCCCTGTCCATTGTCCTCGCGATAAAGGTGGCATCAGCGCCCATGGCCAATGCCAGGGGATTGAAAGGATGGTCGATGCTGCCAAAAGGAGTGGACTTGGTCACCTTGTGTTCTTCTGATGTTGGAGAATATTGTCCCTTTGTCAAACCATAGATCTGGTTGTTGAACATCATGATGTTCACATCAAAATTCCTCCTGAGCAAATGGATGGTATGGTTTCCACCGATACTCAAAGAATCACCATCACCTGTTACAATCCAAACACTGAGTTCGGGCCTCGTTGCCTTCAACCCACTGGCAATGGCGGTGGCCCTTCCGTGGATGGAATGCATTCCGAAGGTTTCCATGTAATAAGGAAAGCGGCTTGAACAACCGATTCCTGAAACAATGACTATGTTTTCCCTCGGGATGCCCAGGGTTGGCATCACCTTCTGTACCTGTGCCAAGATGGAATAATCGCCACATCCCGGACACCAACGCACTTCCTGGTCAGTTTGAAAATCCTTTGAAGTCAATGGCGCTGCTGTTTGTAAAACCTCACTCATAAAACGCTTTTATTCCTTTAAATATACTCAATTATTTTGTTTCGTTGGATGACTGCAACGCTTCCCAATATTCTGCACCCCTTCTGGTATGGGGGATGACGATGGTGCCACCGACAATGTTGGCCACAGAGAATACCTCATACACTTCATCGGTTGTCAATCCCAGTTCATGGCATTTGCCCAAGTGGTATTTGATGCAATCATCACAGCGCAAGACCATGCTGGCCACCAGGCCCAGCATTTCCTTGGTTTTCACGTCCAAAGCCCCTTCCTGATAGGTATGGGTGTCAAGGTTCCACAAACGCTTCATCACCAGATTGCCCTTGCCCAGGATGACATCATTCATCCTTTCCCTGTATTCGTTGAATTCATTTACGATGCTCATGTGTTAGATTGTAGTGCAAAGTTGCAGAAAAGAATTGGGATTGGGGGTGAGGGAACAGCCAGGGACGAGGGATGAGGGAGCAGCCAGGGACAAGGGACGAGGGACAGGGGACGAGGGAACAGCCGGGGATGAGGGATGATGGGAACAGCCAGGGACAAGGGACGGGGGAACAGCCGGGGATGAGGGAAATGCATTTTGCTGGTTTGACGCTGCTTTTTTTCTTCAGGGCTTAAACAGAAAAAGGGAACCAATGGTTCCCTTTTTCAATCAGATGGTTGATGCGATTACCAACGGTTTCCACCGCCGCCGCCACCGAAATTACGGCGAGGAGCACCACCGCCACCACCATTGCTGGGGCGCGCTTCACGAGGCTTCGCCTCGCTTACTTTGATGGCACGGCCTTCAACAGTTGCACCATCCAATTCTTGGATAGCCTTCTGTGCGGCTGCATCGTCAGACATTTCAACAAAACCGAAGCCACGGCTACGACCAGTGAATTTGTCTGTGATAACTTTTGCTGAAGTAACTTCTCCATACTCAGCAAAAAATTCTTTCAAGTCTTCATCCTGTACGTTGAAGCTCAAATTTGAAACATAAATGTTCATTTCAAAAAAATAAAAAATTAAAAAAGGATGAGAGAAACACAGACGTAAAGAAGAATTACTATTAGCAGAACATGCGTAGCAGAAAATACTTTCACTTACTAAATACTGTACTTAACTCAAATTACTGGACAAAGCTAGCCTTTAAAATTTGATTTGCAAGAAATAATTAAAGAAAAGTGTGATTTTTTGCACATTTTAACAACATTTTTCTTAAAAAGGGACAGCTTTTTTCTCTGCCTGAAGGCTGCGGAAGGTGATAACGGTGCTGAACAAAAAGAAAAAGGCTCCTGCAATAAAAGGCGCTCCCGGGAAATAAACAGCTGCATCATCCCTGCTGAAAAAAGAAAACAGATTGGTCATCAGGGGTGGTCCAACGATGGCTGTTGCACTGATCAGGCTGGTAAGCGCGCCTTGAAGTTCTCCCTGTTCATTGGCTGGAACATGGGAAGATATGATGCCCTGAAGGGCAGGGCCGGCAATGCCTCCAAGGCAATACACCACACAAAAGGCAAACATCATGTAGGTGCTGGCTGCAAACGCAAAGCAGACCATTCCAAGGGTATACATGACCAATCCAACAAACAAAGCCCTGGTCTGGCCAAGTTTGGGTATGGCAACCCGGATCAGTCCTCCCTGAACAATGGCAATCATCAGTCCTACAAAGGCAAGTGAATACCCGACCATGGCAGGGTTCCAACTGAATTTCTTCATGGTATAATAACTCCAGGTACTCTGCACCGCATTTCCGCCAATGTAAATGAATGTAAGGGAGAGCACAAGTCCGGCAACTGCAGGATATTTTCTAAGGTGGACCAGTGAACCCACCGGATTGGCCCGCTTCCACTCAAATTTCCTCCGCTGGTCTTTTGACAATGATTCCGGGAGGATGAACAGACCATACAACCAGTTGACCATGGTGAGCCCGGCTGCAAAAAGAAAAGGCACCCTTTCCCCAAACTGGCCAAGTACGCCCCCAATCAACGGACCAATGATGAAGCCCATTCCAAAAGCTGCACCAATCATTCCAAAATTCTGGGCACGTTTTTCAGGACTGCTGATGTCGGCAATATAGGCCGACGCTGTTGTGAAACTGGCGCCAGTGATGCCAGATAAAATCCTTGCAAAGAACAACCAACCAATGCTGGGTGCCCAGGCCAACAGCAGGTAGTCCAGTCCAAATCCCAGCAAGGAAAAAAGAATCACAGGCCTTCTGCCATATTGATCGCTCAGGCTTCCCAGCACTGGAGCAATGAGAAATTGCATGAAGGCATAGGTGAACATAAGCCATCCGCCGTACCTCGAAGCCACACTCATGTCGCCGCCTGTCAACTGCTGTATCAGCTTGGGCAATACGGGAATGATGATCCCCAGCCCAATCACATCAACCAGAACGGTTACAAAAATGAAGCCCAATGCTGCAGTTCGGCCTTTTCCAAACATAATATTACAATTGATCAGTGTTGCAATGAATCATAGACCTTGACCTTGCTCCAGAGCTTGGAACAATCGGCAATGAATTTCAAGTGCTTTGGATGCGTTTGGTAAATATCATGGTCTTCTGAAGTTTCGAAAATATTCAACCATGAAATGGAATAGGAATTGTCAATCACTTCCCTATCGGTGGGTGCGGGCACGCCGATATGGTACATCTTGATTTCTTCAACAGATGCCAATGCTTCTAGCCCCGCTACCAATTGCTGGAGGTCTTCCTTGCTTTCGGGATGCTTGAGCCAAAAATAAACGTGGTGAATGAATGTGTTTTTGAGTTCCATTGTTTTGATTTGTGTCGCTAAGGTATGCAATTATCAGCGGGCCTCCTGCAGCCAATCCTGGATGCCAAGCCGAATTTTTCTGGCCACATTCGCAGGTGATTTTTTGGAAAGGATAAACTTTTCATCAGACAAGTTGCTGAGAAAAGCCACTTCCACCAGACAATTGGGATAATCAGTAGGGCCACTCAGCGCAAAGTTGAAACTGCCGACATTGCCAAACTCATTGAGACCCAACTCCATCATCCGTTTCAAAATGGTTTGGGTAAGGGGCCGAAAACCGATATGCCGGTAAAAGGTACTTGTTCCCCTGACCGTATCCACGGAGGAAGAATTGAAATGGATGCTGATGAGCAGGTCTGGTGCAGTATCCCTCAACATCTTGATGCGCTCTGGCATGCTCAGGGAGGTATCGGAAGTTCTGGTCATAAAAACCCTTTTGATCCCGGCCTTTTTTAACTCTTTTTCCAATGCTGACGCGTATTCCAGGGTGAGGGTCTTCTCCAGTTTGGATGAAGTTCTTCCTGCTGCACCGGAATTGTCTCCTCCATGCCCGGCATCTACCGCAATAAAAACGTTCTTGATTTTCTTGTCTGGTGCATGTTTGATCCTGATGGTCAACCTGGAACCGATGCTGTCATAATACACGGTATACCCCCAATGCATTTTACTTTTCAGGTCAACATATACCCTTAGGACCCCATTTTCCAGTTGTTCAAACCAGGTATTCCTGGCTTCACTGAGCATTCCTTTTTGTGTAATCCAGTTGGTATTTGAGGTGATGCCAAAAAGATCAATGGCAAGCCTGTTTGGATTTACCTGCATGGTTCCCCGGTATGGAAGCCTTTCGGGCATGGAGATGGTGATATAATCAAAACGATCATCACTGTATGTTTTCCAGTTGCCGCTGAGGTAGTAGGGCCTGAGCTTGAAGGTGGAGTCGAAGCGCAGGCTCGGTTTTGCCACAAATGCCTTGAGGTTGTTGGCCAATTCTATGATATAATCATTGTTAAGGCTATCGATGACTTTCACCAGTACACCGGTGTCCATATAGGTCATCTTTGCGCCACCCAGTCTGTCATCGCCCGGACCATACTCAAAGAAAGGAAGTGTTCCAGTTGTTCTTGCAAGCCTTGTTGTTTTGCCGTTGGCAGATCCAGATTGACTTCCATTGAGCACAGGCTGACCCTGAACAACGGCAAACAAGGAGAGATACACCAGAAACTGAACAACTTTCTTTTGCATGCCCCTAAGTTAGTTTTTTTACGTAGCCCTGCATATGGTTACACGGATCAAAAATCAATTTCAACGAATTTTCACAGATTTAAGTGCTATATAGGAATGGATCTTACAGCGTTTTAACAATGCTGGCAATGAAAAAATGATTTTACAGCATAATTGATGAAATTTAACTGCTGATTGAACCAACCCATGACCATTCTTTTCATCACATCTCTTGCACTGCTCTTGCCTTACCGTTTCATTATCCGCCGTGCAAACAGGCAGTTGATGTTGCTGAAAAAGTTTGTGCCAAGAGAAATTACAAAGACGAAAGCCAGCATCATCATTGCAGCAAGAAACGAGGAACTGAACATAGGGAATTGCCTGGAGTCCTTGCTGAAACAGGATTTCCCAAGAGATCAAGTGGAAATCATTGTGGTGGATGACCAGTCGGTTGACGAAACTGTGGGTGTGGTAAAAACTTATGCCGAAAAGGGCATACGACTGATCTGCCTGGGCACGGGCGATGCAGCTGGGAAAAAAGCCGCCATTGCAAGGGGCATTGCCATGGCATCACACGACACCATCATCACAACGGATGCAGATTGCAGTTTTCCACCAACATGGCTCAACACCATGCTGTCTTTCAAGGAAGAGATGGACGCAGTATTTGTGGCAGGTCCCGTGCAATTCAGGAAGGAAAAAACAATGCTCGACCGTTTTCAGTCTCTTGATTTCATGGCCCTGCAGGGAATCACCGCTGCAGCAGTCAGCAACAAGCAATTGAACATGTGCAATGGAGCCAACCTGCTGTATACCAAAGAAGCATTTTTAGCAGTCAATGGATTTGAGGGAATAGATCATGTTGCGTCGGGTGACGACATGCTGCTGATGGAAAAGATAGACAAGGCGCTTCCGGGCGGCGTCGCCTACTGTTTTTCAAATGGTGCAATTGTGGTTACCGAACCTGCAGTTTCTTGGAATGCATTCATCCAGCAAAGGATTCGCTGGTCGAGCAAAGCGAAAAACTATAAAGGCTTTTTTATCAAAGCAACCCTACTGCTGGTTTATCTTGTAAATGCTGCCTCGGTGTGTTTTTTGTTGGCTGGTGCATTTGATGCGCAGTTGCTGCAGTATTGGCTCTTGCTCACCACCATGAAAACAATTGTGGAGTTGCCCTTCATGATCCGCATTGCAGCCTTTTTCGGTAAATCATCTTTGATTCCCTGGTTCATTCCATTCCAGCCGATTCATTCCATCTACACCGTCTTGGCTGGAACATTTGGGTTGTTCTCCAAGTACAACTGGAAAGGCAGAAAGGTGGGCTGATGATCACTCACTTCATCAGCCGGCAACAGGAACGTGGCGGTTGAAACTTTCGTCAAGGGAGATGAAGGTTTCTGTACGCTCGATGCCCTTGATTTTCTGAAGTTGATCATGCAATACAAAGCGCAACTGGGTAATGTCTTTTGCAACAACTTCCAGGAACATGCTGTAGTTTCCTGTTGTATAATTCAAGCGCACGATTTCAGGGATTTTTTTCAGGTCTTCTGCCACCTGATCATAAAGCGAACTTTTTTCAAGAAAGATTCCAACAAATGCTGTAATATCGTAGCCCAAAAGTTTAAGGTCTACATTCAGCCTGGTTCCTTTTACGATGCCTATCTCTTGCAGTTTCTTGATCCGCACATGGATTGTTCCACCTGAAACAAAAAGCTGCTTGCCAAGATCGGCATAAGAAATTCCAGCATCTCCCATCATGATCTGAATGATCTGGAGATCGAGTTTGTCAAGATTCAATTTTGAGGCCATATAGGGATGTGTTTTTAATATTTTTCAAATATAAATACTAATTCTTAAATATTGTCAATAAATTAAAAATATTTGTTGAATTATTATCAATAAAATGTCAATTGCCTTAATTTTGTATCAGTTCTTTATCAATGTGGGGTGATGAAATTTTGGCAGACATGCCCTCTTGTCTCGAGGGTGGGGATAACAGGATAAACGTAGTGTAGAGCCGTCTCGCAACAGGCGACCAGGGTCGACCACTGAACTTTGCGCTACAGCTAACTGCCTCGTGGAGGTTCGATCCCTCCCCCTACAGCATTATTAAGTCCCTATTTAATTGTAAATCAATTGAATAGGGATTTTTTATTTCAAATAGGGGAACTTACAGGGTGTCTCGAACCCCTAATAACTAGACAAACCTTCGATATTGATTATACTGTTTTGAGATTATTTTTCTACTGCTCACAACAATGATAATACCAATACATAACTTGTATTCTTTCCAAGACCCTCTTCCTTTGTTAACACACCTTTTTCCATCAGATCAGTAACATCTCTCAATGCCGTGTCTCTGGAACACTTGGTGATTTTTGCATATTTGGTGGTTGTCAGTTTTCCCTCAAAACCATCCAACAACTTGTTGACGATGGCATGCTGACGATTGTTCAAATGAACAGCAACATTCGTCTTCCAAAATTCAGCCTTTTGTAAAATTTTTGAAAGGGATGCCTCGGTTGATGCATACGTCCGCTCTAAACAACCGAAATACCATTGAATCCAGATGGTTATGTCTGTGGATCCACGTTGCGTTTGCTCAAGAATGAAATAATAATCATTGCGTTCTTTCCTTATTTGAGCACTCATGCTGTAAAAACGATATGAAGTTTCATCGGCCCGGGCCAATTGCATGTCTGTTATAGCTCTTGCCATTCTCCCATTCCCATCCTCAAATGGATGAATTGTAACAAACCACAAATGTGCAATGGCGGCTTTCATGAGTGCATCCAACTCCTTCGCGTTGAACCAGTCAATGAAGATATCCATCTCTTTTTCAATACGCATTGAAGAAGGGGCTTCAAAATGCACCTTTTCCTTGCCCATCGCACCTGAAACAACCTGCATCGGATCATCCTCGTTGTTTGTTCTCCATTGGGCCACTTCTATTTTTGACATCCCGCTATAACCCGTTGGAAACAAGGCCGCATGCCAACCATACAACCGCTCTTTGGTCAAAGCCGACGCATGGTTTTGTGTAGCATCTATCATCATTTCAACCACCCCGTCCACATGTCTGTCGGATGGAACCAGGCCTGAAATCTCCAACCCGAGTTTCCTGGCTACAGATGACCGTACCTCATGAAAATCCAATATTTCACCCTCGATTTCACTTGACTTTATCACATCTTGGGTAATTGTTTCAAGGTTGGCTTCAATTTTTAGATCAAAACCCAATGCCTCCATTTTGCCCAATAACCTGCCTTGTTGCATCCGCAACTTCACCAACAATGGATGCAATGTATCCTCCTGCCAAGTAAAGTTTGGCCAATCGGACAGTTGATGGATGAATCTGCTCATTTGATCTAAATAAGGCGAATTTACCTATAATTTGCCTTAAAAGCAATTATTCGCCTTATTTTTTAAGGCGAATATTGGTTTTTTGGGCTTAAAACAGCAAAGCCTAACACATCCATAGGCAATGATCCTCTTTTAATATAAACAGCATATTGTATCAAGGGATTCTATACAGTTTCGTCTTTCCCATCCCTAAGTCGATATAACAATGATTTGTCTCAACCCAGTCAAATCCCTGCTTCAAATTGTTTGAAATATCCAGAGCAAGTCAAAATCTTGTATCAAATCCCACCAATGAACATGAAAACACCATTAATCCATTATATTTGAAGCATATACTTTCGGGCCATGTCAAAATTTTTAGCCGAGTTAAAATGGTTTTTTGGTGCGCTTTTGGCAGCTTGTATGTTATCTTTTTTGTTTCTGTTGATGGCTAAAATCAGCTTTCAACATGAAGATCCTCCGCCTTTTTTTACGCTGAGAAAATATTTGGTCGGGATTGCAGTGATGCTCTGTGCGGTATATTCCACCCGATGGATGTTAGGGGCCATAAAACAGGCATTGTTGGGTTAGTACATACCATATTCTATGATCCATCAGATTGTTTCCGCCTTTGTAAGCCAGTTAAACGAGTTCATTCGCAATGAACTGGGATTGGCTGACGATATTGTAATCGCCTCCAATTTAATGGACATTAAAGGCGGGGCACTGATGCAGATTGACAACAAGGTCTGTGTCTTTGTGCAGAACATTGAGGAGGAAAAACTTTTAAAGAATACCAGCTTCCATTCAAACAATGGCATGGCTTCTCAAATGTTCATCAACATTTATGTGGTTTTTGCAGCAAACTTTCCAGAGCCCAATTATCAAGAAGCCCTCCGTTATGTTTCATTGGTCATTGAGTTTTTTCAGGGTAAGCCATTGTTCGACAGGTCAAATACCCCGGAGTTGCCAACTTCGGTGGACAAGGTTGCCGTTGAATTTTTCAATCAATCGATCCAGGACCTCAACAACTTGTGGAGTTTGATCGGAGCCAAATATGTGCCGTCAGTGGTGTACAAGGTGAAGACCTTGCCATTCCATCAGCAGATGATCAAGCAGGATGTTGGTCAGATCCTGTCCGGACAAGACCTGGATGCGGCAAGAAAGAATTTGTTGCGAAGATTGGCTGCAGATGGGCTGTCTGAAGCCTTGGCGTTAGGAGAGAAACAAGCCAAAACAGATGAAACAAGAAATTAGTGGGGCAAGAAAAGCAAATATCCAAATCATCCACGCAATTCGGACTGTCGGTTCGTTTTTTTGTTCTGCACGACTACTATGTCAACGGAATTTGTCCTGATTTTGGTTTTCAACCCACCACCGAAACCTTGCTTAAACTTCGGAACAACCGGCTTAAGTTCAGGGCGCTGAACAATGGGCTGGAATTGGCCTTGGACATGTACCATGATTTCTCGCATCCGATTTTTCAGCAGGAGCAGACATTTACCTTCATCTTCAGGAATACGAATCCTCAATTTCTTCAGTTCACGGAAATGCCTTTTCAATCTTCTGGCTTGCTGCTGTTTGATACGGCAAATGCCCGGGGGGAATGCTTGCATGAGGAAAATTTCGTTGGCCCTCAGTATTTTCTGGAAACAGATAAAGATGGGATACACGGCGTCCTGCATTTGAGGCATCAACGCAGTAAACCATTGTGGGGTGAAGGTGCCAAGCCTTACCAATATTATATTCGTTTCCCCGCCAGGAAAGTTCGGATTCGGTACATTTTTTATGGCATAACGGATTTGGCAAAGATTTTTTCAAAATATACTATTGAAAAAATTGATAATTCGCATCAAATCTTTACATTTAGCTCTGCTAAGATGATCGAACTAAAAAATGGAGAACCTGCCTTTGAGTGCACCTCAGAACAGGAAATTTTCATGAAAAACCTCTGGGATACCCCGTTGATGGTGAAACGTGAGAAAGGCGACGGCGCTCCATTTGATTATCGAAAAACATTGCCTCATCCTAAACCAGATGGGGTGAAACACGACAAAACCATAAATGGCTTTGTCACAGAAGTATTCGTAAAACTATAACACATAAACAATGGCAACAGTTCTAGCAACCCCAGGCGTTTATATAGAAGAAAAAAGCGCTTTCGCCTCGTCCGTAGTTTCAGTAGCAACTGCAGTTCCTGCCTTCATTGGGTATACCCAAACGGCCAGAAGAGGAACAAAGTCAATCAAGAATGTACCTACAAGAATTTCTTCGTTCGCAGAGTTTGAAGAGTTCTTTGGCAGTGCACCCAAGACCCAATTCACCTTGTCAGAAGATGCTGGCGCAGTGGGCTACAAGTTAGATGTCAATCCGGCATCACACTTTATTCTGCACAGCGCCATGCGTTTCTTTTTCGCCAATGGTGGCAGTGATTGCTACATTGTATCTATCGGCGATTATTCCAACGGAGTGAATGCCAAGGATTTCAATGATCTGGCAACTGAATCTGGTTTGCCAACCTTGTTAAAGGAAATGGAACCAACATTGGTGGTCATTCCTGAAGCTGTACTGTTGAGTGAGGAAGAGTGTTTTTCTCTACAGCAGGCAATGCTTTTGCATTGTGGCTTCGAAATGAAAAATCGCTTTGCAATTCTCGATGTTTACAATGGCAACAAGGCAAGAACATTTGATGAGTCAGATTTGGCAAATCGTTTCCGTGAAGGCATTGGATCCAATTTCCTTCAATGGGGTGCAGCTTACTACCCATTTGTAAAAACAACAATTATTGCTTCAAGCGAGGTGGATTTTACCAATATCGAAAACCGGGATGCGTTGGTAGAACTCTTGTCCAAAGACGTAAATAGCGATTTGGAAGCCAAGATCATCAACCAGGCACGTGCCGAAGCCATTAAGGCTGAGATAGCAAAGATCAGTACAGCTTCTTCTTCAAATGATATCAGCTCATTGCAAGCTACACTGAAAACCATCAGCCCAAAACTGAATGGTATTCTTAAGGATATGGTGGACTTCCTGAATGTATTGCCTCCAAGTGCAGGCATGGCGGGTGTTTTTACCATGGTTGATGCATCCATCAATGTGGCCAAATCTCCGGCAAATGTGAGCCTTGGTTCAGTGGTTTCCCCTGCAGTGTTGATTACCGGCGACAATCAGGAGGAGTTAAATCTTCCATTGAATGGTAAAGCAATCAATGCAATCAGAAGCTTCCCAGGCCGTGGTGTTCTTGTATGGGGAGCACGTACATTGGACGGTAACAGTCAAGATTGGAGATATGTAAGCGTTCGCCGTACCATGACCTTCTTGGAGCAAAGTATCAAAAGTGCTGCAGAAGGCTTTGTATTTGAACCAAACAATGATACAACATGGTCTACGTTACGCGCAACTGTAAACAACTTCCTGGTCAATCAGTGGCAATCGGGACTACTGGCAGGATTGTCACCAGAAGATGCTTTCGAGGTTAATATTGGATTAGGTGTTACCATGACTCCTAATGATATTTTGGATGGTATTTTGCGCATGTCTATAAAAGTAGCGATCACAAGACCTGCTGAATTCATCGTGATTACCTTCGAACAACAACAGCAAAAATCCTAAGAAAAGTATTAGAACTTATTAATTAATACCAATTAAATTATAAAAAATGGCAGCTCCTACAGCCGGTGCAGGCGATAATCAAGATCAATTTTGGCCCTTACCGAAATTTTATTTTTCTGTTGATATTGGAGATCAAACAGATATTGCCTTCCAGGAAGTTTCTGGTTTGGACATTGATACGGATGTTATCGAATACCGTCATGGCAACAGTAAGATCCACTCCACCATTAAAATGCCAGGCCTCAAGAAATATGGTGACATCACCATGAAAAAAGGTGTATTTACAAAAGACAACAGGTTCTTTGATTGGATCAAGGAAATCAGCCTCAACACCTACAAGCGTCTTACCGTTGTGGTTCGCTTGATGGATGAGGATGGAAATGCCAAGATGACCTGGACGCTGACCAATGCTTGGCCTAAACAAGTTACTTCTACAGATATGAACTCTCAAAGCAGCGAAGCCGCGATTGAAACCATCGTATTCGTTCATGAGGGTCTTACTGTCGCTGCAGCTTAATCTCATTAGAATCCCATAAGGAGCACCTTTTTGTGGGTGCTCCTTTTTTTTTGTGAAGATTACAGGGAATGGCAAGAAAATCATCCAATAAAACAGGAAAAAGTTCTGGAAGCAGTTCCAAAACGTCAAGAAGTTCCAAATCGGGAATCACAAAAGTGATTACGCCTACGCTTTCTTTTAATTTTCATGTATTTATAGATGGTTTTAAGTCAGAGGCAGATTCCATGTTCAATGAAATTGGAGGAATGTCGTTTGAGCTGTCCGTTGAAGCCTATTCAGATGGGGGCAATAATGGTACTGTTCACCACCTGCCCAATGGATCGAAACATTCCAACCTGATCCTCAAAAGAGGGATTTCCCCAATGGGCTCACAGTTGACAACGTGGTGCATGCAAACCATGAACTTTAAGGACAATAAAATCAGTCCTAAGGTTATTTCCATCATGTTAATGGGGCCTGATCCGAAAGCCAGTGAAAATCCCCAATTGATTCCCATCCACACCTGGGAATTTTATGATGCCTTTCCCGTTAAATGGCAGATAAGTGAATTTGTTGCTGATAAATCCGCTTATGCCATAGAGTCCATTGAATTTGTTTATGCTGGAATTAAATCATTTGTTTAAACACTTAGAAAATGCCTGTAGAAATTAAGGAATTGGTGATTCAAGCCAAAGCACAATCAGCAGGAAATGGACAAAATAAAACTGCTGCAGAAGCGAATGATAAGGAAAAAGTTGCCAGTTCAGCTTCCGGTGTTGTTGGCAGGATCACCCATGATCTTCGCCGGCAAATCGTGGAAGATTGCGTTGCGGAGGTCCTGGAAAAGCTTGAAAAAAATAGAATGATATGAGTGGTGGCCTGAGTTCTCTGAGTATCAATGGGTTCAAATCCTTCAGCAACGGTGTCACAAAAGACTCAGTAGGACGTTTCGTTTTGCAATTGAATCCGGCAGAACTTAAAGTTGGATATGTTGTAAATGACAAAAAAGGCCCAGAAAACAACGAAGAGGCTAAATCAGCCGTAGGAAATCCAACCAATCCACAAACACTTTCTAAAGCAAAAGAATCAATAAGCTTTGATTTCATTATTGATACCACTGGGGCAGTAAAACAAAACGCATCAGTAAAAACAGTTGCCAAAGCTGTTGCACAATTGCGTAAAATTACCGTTGATAAAATCAGTGGAACACATTCCACCCCCTATGTTTCAGTACAATGGGGTGGTATTATTTTCAAGGGAAAAGTGGATTCACTAAAAGTAGATTACACCCTTTTTGACAAAGACGGGAATCCCATAAGAGCTAAAATTTCCATCAGCATTACTGAACATTATGACACCAGTGCAGATTCTGTCAACAACCAGAGTCCGGACATCACGCGCATACCTACCATAAAGCAAGGCGATAGCTTGATTTCACTGTGCGATGAATTTTATGATGACCCCAATATGTTTATTCGTATTGCAGAATATAACGCTCTGCCTACCTTTCGAAGACTTACCCCTGGAACCATATTAGAGTTCCCTCCTATTGAAAAATAAACCAATGGCAACATCAAAGCTCACCCCGCTAAGTACCTCTTCAGATCCTGTTTCGTACACCATAAAAGTGAACAAAAAGGAATTGAAAAGTGATTTGATTCTAATGAGGGTTGATGTTTGGGGAGAAATCAATAAAATCAGTCGGGCCTCCATTTCTATCATTGGCGGCAATATTCATTTGAATACATTCAAGGAAAGTGAGCTTGCTGATTTTGAACCGGGTAAAGAAGTAGAAATTTCGTTGGGATTTAAGCAAGCCAACTCCATTGTATTCAAAGGAATCATACTTAAACACCGCATTGAAGTAAGGGCAGGGTATGAACGACTGAGAACCAGAAGCGTATTGATATTGGAATGTGCCGATAAGGCAATAAAAATGTCGATTGGAAGAAAATCCGAAATCTTTGAAAACAAAAAAGACAGCGAAGTATTGACCTCCCTTGCTTCTGCTGCAGGACTAACCAAAACAATTTCACCCACCACCACCAAACACGCTTTTCTCACCCAGTATGATATGACAGACTGGGACTTTATGCTTCGCCGCGCAAAAGCAAATGGTTTGGTGGTCATCAACACGGAAAACGGCTTGAACATCAAGCCGCCAGCCATTTCCGGTGCCAGTGCGGCTACCATCACATACGGAAAAGATACAACCAGTTTTCAGGGAGAAGTTGATTCTTCTTCACAATTACAGGGACTGGAAGCCTTTGCCTGGGATTATTTCAAAGAGACAGATGTTAAACAAAAAGGATCAGAACCAGCCAACTTGTCAAAACCTGGTAACCTCACTGGAAAAACAATTGGGAAAACTGCAAGTCCAGCTACCTATACCCTAGGCTTAAAAACGCCAATTGATATCTCAACGGAAGTAAAAGACCTTGCCAATGCGGGCCTTGTGGAATCCAGGTTGAAACGGGTTCGTGGCAGTATTACATTCAGGGGAATGAACAAAATAAAGCTTGGCTCCATCATCACCCTTGCTGGTTTTGGCACCCGTATGAATGGTGATACACTTGTTACTTCTGTACGCCATCTTTTAGAAGACGGCGTATTTTCCACTACAGCAGGATTTGGACTTCCAAGAAATGATCAGGAACCCGATCTGATGGAAGAAAACAATTCATGGATCAGTGCCATCAAGGGATTGCATGTGGGCATCGTGAAGAAAATTGATGGTGACCCTGCTAAAAAAAATCGCATTCAGGTCAATATACCATCTTTAAAAGGTACAGGAAACGGATTGTGGTGCATCCTCTCCCAATTTTATACTACCAATCAGGCAGGAAGTTTTTTTATTCCCGAATTGAACACCCCTGTGGTTGTTGGATTTTTGAATGAAGACCCGCGCTACCCTGTTGTACTCGGTTGTTTGTACAACAACAAATCGAAGCCAAAAGAAACCATCAACAAAGACAATACTGTAAAATCAATCCTTACGAAGGCCAAACTCAACTTGAAATTTGATGATAAGGATAAGGTGATCACCATTCAAACCCCCGGTGGCCACAGCATCATGATTTCAGATAAGAAAAAAGGAATCAGCGTTGTTGATAAAAATGGAAATTCTATGGTAACCAGTGACAAGGGCATCACCATTAGCAGCAAAAAAAGCATTATATTGGATAGCAAGGACAAGATCAAGATCACTGCCACCAAAGGAGTGACGACCTCCGCATCAGGGGGAGATATTGTCATGAGTGGCAAGGGCGTTTCCGCCAAAGCCACTGCAAAAATATCCATGAAAGCCAATGGTGGGGCAGATATCAATTCTACTGCCACAATTAATATTAAGGGATCAATGGTGAACATCAACTAAAATAATTGATATGGGAAATCCGGTAGCCAGTTTATTGTCCATGCACAAATGCAACACAGCTGATGCTGCAGGCACACACCTTACCATACCTATTTTTTTCCCATGCAGTGCCAATGTAAAGGTTATGAGCCTCAAAGCAGCCATTCAAGGAGACATGACATTGTGCCTGAACCGAATTGCTACACCATTTGGACCCGTCCCCATCCCCACACCCAATACCATTCAAAAAGGGTCGCAAAAAGTAAAATTCGGTGGAAAGCCGGCTGCAAGGGCAAAAGATAAAATGGCGCATGGTGGAGAGATTTCCATGGGCATACCTAATGTAAAAATTGGATAAATGAAAAACGGCAAATCTTTTTTAGGCAGAGGATGGTCGTTTCCACCAATCTTCAACAAAGAGCTGGGATCAGTTGAGCTGGTATCTGAAATTGAGGATATCCGCCAAAGTTTGCACATCTACTTGTCTACCCGAAGGGGAGAAAGGTTGATGCGCTTAGACTATGGAAGCTTTATTCATGAAAATATTTATGATCCTGCCGGAGCCAACAATTTGAGTTTTCTTGCTGAACAATTGCGAATTGATATCCGAAGATATGAACCACGGATTATAGTTCATGAGGTTGAAATTGATGACGCCAATATTGCACAAGGAGTTATTCAGTTTAAAATCAATTTTGAGGTCCAGGCGAACAACGTTCGTGATAACATAGTATTCCCTTATTATATTCTAGAAGGCACCCATATTTAACATGGCAGATCGCGTTTACGATATCAATAAATTAACCCTGGAGCTTTCCAACAAAGCGCTGAACCCAAGGCATTTCCTTCCTGACGAACGGAAATTCAGTGATTTGTTAACCTTCATCAATCGTTTATCCAAAAAGATACAGTACTACAACCTTCAAAATAAACCTGATGGAAACTGGTACGAGTTCTTTATTTCAGATGAAATATTTTTATTGGCAGAGATCGATAATTTCCCCTTGGGCGAATTGGAGAAGCAGCGGATAAACGCCATGGTTTCCTTTGAAAATCAAAATGTAGTTGGGGAAAAACAACAAATTATTCAGGCCTTCTATCGTACCATTTTGATTTTGTTGCAACACATGAACAAGTGGTATAGCATCTCCTCCAGATTCAACAAGAACAAAGAGGCTTCACCAATTGAAAATGAATTGACCGCAGCAATTGAATTTACCGGGCAAGATGCATTGCACAGGTTAAAGTCCATTTATAACGGTACTGTTGGCAAGCAAAACAAACCGTTTTTTGAATTTGATGAAACCCCGTTTCTCAAAATATGGAATCTCTCCGCATCTGTTGATCCTGAAAATATCCTAGACAATAAATCCATTAAAGATGCCTTAAGTCTTGCCCTCAAACAATTGTTGTTGATTTATAAGCCTGTTTACAAAACCATGTCAACCCTCATGGTACGGGCCAAGTCGCTCTTACAACAATCGTTGCATCACCAGTCCAGCCATCAACCACACATTGGATTGATCCTGGCATTTTTAGAGCTTTACAAATACGCCCAGCACGATTTGAATGTTATACCGGAACGCCAGCTGGAGTTTTATTTGTATAAAGTATTGGGGCAGAAAAAAAGACCACAAATTCCAGACAGGATGTTTTGTGCTTTTGAAATCAGTCCGGACTTTAAAGAGGTATTGTTGCCAAAAGGCAACAGAATTTTGGCGAGTCAAAATGAGGAAGGAAACGATCGCATATACATCACGGAAAGGGATGCAGTGTTAAATCATGCCAGACTAACCGCATTACAAACATTGTTTGTATCCCGAAACCCGTTAATCGATCAAAACTCCCGCTTTCAACTGGTTTCTGGTATCTACCAAAAACAAATTGATCCTGATTTTGCTGAAGAAATTTCAATCGCCAGTTTAGGCGAGGAACAACGGTTTTTTCCAAATGAAGAAAAAACAATGAAGGAGGGAGAGATTGGTTTTGCCGTGGTTTCCAATGCACTAAAATTACAGGCAGGTCAACGGGAAATATCATTGACCTTTCAATTTACCGAACAAAGCTTTCACTATCTCACCAATGTCTTGATGGATATTGCGGCCAAAAGGGAGATCAAACCTGATGAGGCTTTCTTTTCGGTTTTCTCCCAGTCGGTTTTTCCGGAATACACAGCAGAAACAGGATGGCTGTCATTTTCAGAGGTGGATATGGTAGCACCAGAAGATTGGAGCATGCGCCAATTTTCGATGAGAATGAAATTGTCGAAAGCCATGCCTGCAATGGTTTCATACAACGAAGACATTCACGCACAAGGATGGGATGTGCATCAACCTGCAATTCGGATCCTTTTAAAGGGAAACAACAGCTATCATCCATACTCACATTTGCATTTTCTTGAATTGGATCAAATATCCATAGATGTCAATGTTGAGGAATTGAGACAGTTTCAATTGTTGACCAACAGTGGAGCAGTAGATGACACCGCGCCTTTTGAACTGTTGGGTTCTACGC
Organism: Chitinophagales bacterium; assembly: GCA_030832085.1. Taxonomy (GTDB): domain Bacteria; phylum Bacteroidota; class Bacteroidia; order Chitinophagales; family Chitinophagaceae; genus Pollutibacter. Next base: position 41,571 of record JAURJU010000077.1, read on the forward strand.
CCAAGAAAGGATCTTATTTGCTTGTTGGTAATGATGAATTGTTTTGCAAGCAGTTGACCAAGCTTGAAGCCGGATGGGATTATTTTTCATTGCCTACCAGGGAACAAGGATTAAGTGGATATTATGCAGGGTATCCATACCCCATGGGCAATGAAAATTTCACTTTCACGGTGAGTGCATTGACAGATTTTGGTTTCCGTCCTGCCAAAGGGGAACAAGCACAACGTTATGCATTATTTGACCATGACGACATGAATGGCCCCGTTCATGACACGCGAGTCATCAAAGACATAAACTTATCCTTGCTCAATATCCAACCCAAGCCCGATCTCAGCATGGAGGATCTCCAAGAATATCATCCAAGGCTTGAAACCGGATTTTTAAAATTTGAGTTGGATTCGCCTGATGTAGGATTTGGATATGAAGTGTATACTGCTGTGTACAATACTGCCGTTACAAAAGCTGCAGATACTAAAAGTACCAAAACAGCCAGTCATCTCCATATCCAAACACCCAATGATCCGTTTTCTCCATTGGCACAAAACTTTTATATCAATTATCAGGCACAAACACAATTGATTTTCAACGGACAACGTTCGTTTGCGAACAACAAACAGGATGAAAATGCGTTCATCCACATTCATCCATTTGGCAGTCATCCCATTTTTGAATATTCCACACCAAACAGCAACCGATTGGTGCCATACTTTGAACTGGAAGGGTCTATTCACTTGGGTTTTGAAAATCTCTCTTCGAATGAGGTAGTTAACATGCTTTGGGATTTGGTACCCAATGACAAATGGACTTATGGAGACGGTGCAGACGTAAAGTGGCATTATTTGTCGAGGAATGAATGGGTGCCATTAAAGGGACAGCATCTGTTGTTTGATGAAACCAATGGATTGATAAACTCAGGCATCATCAGCATTGAAATACCATCCGATGCGTCAACCGAACATCAATCAATGCCTTCCGGAAAAATTTGGCTAAGGGCAGGTGTTTCGCAAAAAGCAGAATTGGTGAGCAGACTGAAACGTATTTATTTGAGAGCCGCCAGTGCCGTTTATCAGTTTTTACCGGAAGGTGAAGAAGATCATCCAATTTCCTTGGAAGCATATTCTGCAGATGCCATGGCAGACAATGTAGATGGAATTTTATCTGTAATTCAACCCCTTGCAACTTCAGGTGGAAGAGCCAAGGAAACGGAAGGTGAGTTCATGTCCAGAATTAGTGAATATATGCGGCATAAACAGCGTGCGATTACAACTTGGGATATGGAAAAAATGTTGTTGAGGGAGTTTGATCAACTGGCATATGTTAGGGCATTTGGTCATTTCGGAAATGAATTGTTTGTAGCGCCCGGCGAAGTCGTGATTGCAGCGGTACCCAAGATTTATAACACAGATGTTTTCTATCAACCTAAATTAAATTTAGGTGAGATCAAGGTGATGGAAGAGTATTTGAAAAAAGTAAGCAGTCCTTTTGCTAAAATCACTGTTCGCAATCCACTGTTTGAGTTTGTATGGGTAAAATGCAGAATTGTGCTGAATTCCAAAGAGACTGGGGCCATTTTAAAACAACTACACCAAGATCTCCTGCACTATTTATGTCCATGGTTTTATGAGGATCCCAAATTGGCCATGACCATCCGATCCATAAGGCGTTCAGATGTATTCATATTTTTACAAAGCCGACCTTATATCGGTTATATTACCGGATTTTCCCTTGTTCATCTTACAATTGATGATCAAGGGAGGTACCATATTCAGGATACCGCACAATCGAACAACCAGAACGACGAAATCATCTGCACCCGCCCTTGGACGGTACTTATACCATTGGAGGGCAATCATATAGAAGTGATAAAAGAACCTGAATATTTTGAGCCGGAACCCACACATTTTGAAGACATGATCATTGGTACGAACCTAGTAATAGGAGGTGATTTGACTCCTCAGCCTGAGGTAGAACAAATAAAAGACTTGATACCTGAAAAAGAAAAACCTGCACCCCCTATTTACAGTTTCACTTTAAAACTTTGATTGTATGGCACTGTTGAATCGACAAAGTCTGAAAAATTATTTTAAAAAAGGGAACGCTCCCACAGAGCAACATTTTATAGACCTTATAGAATCTTCTATCAATATTGTGGATGATGGTATAGCCCGTGGTGCTGATCAAGGATACAGGATTTCGCCTATTGGAAATTCGAACAGATTGATTTCCTTTTTCAGAAACATGCAAAAAAGAGATCCTGATTGGTTTATCAGTTTAAATGAGAATGATATTCCAGGGATTGCATTCCAAGAGCAAGGGAAAGGACCAAGATTGGTATTGAAAGAGGGTGGTCAAGTAGGTATTGGGGTAAACAATCCAAAGTACACACTGGAAGTTAAAGGCACCGTTGGATTCACCAATAGAGTCGGAACATTGTACCAAGGCAAGGTTCCTGGTGATGGGAAATGGCATGACATGGTTTCAGGATTGAGAGAACCTTCCGCCTTTGAAGTTATGGCCATCATCAATGGTAGAAAAGGAAGTGGGAAATATGCCCTCGCCCATGCCATTGCTTTGAATACATTCGGAGGAAAATTGTCATTTGGTGGAATTAAAAAAACATCTGCATGCTATGGAAGTTTTTTCAATCGTCTTCGCTTTCGTTGGACTGGAGAACTGTATGACTATTCCCTTCAAGTAAAGACTGCAAGTCCTTACGGTATTGATGAACAAAATGGTGAACCATTCCCAATTCAATTCCAAATAACAGGTTTATTAGAGAATAGATAGGATGAAAAATACTAAAAATAGTGTGAAAACGGGAGAGCATGAAAATCCAGGATTGCGGTTTTCGGATTTGTTTGAAGAAGGGATCAAACTTGCCCAAAAGTTTTCAGGTGACCACTGGACAGATTTCAACTATCATGACCCAGGAGTAACGATATTGGAATATGCCATCTATGCATTGATGGATCTTAGCTATCGTTCCAATTTGCCCATCGAAGATCTTTTTTTAATAGGAGTTGATGATTTTAACAATGAAAGTGAAAACCTGCTCTATGCTCCACATGATGTATTTCCAACAGATCCATATACATCGGAAGACTATCGGAAAATGATCATTGATCGTGTAAAGCTGGTTAAAAATGCATGGGTAAACCCCATTTACCAGGATCCTGCAGGGCACAAAGGCCTGTTTGAGGTATTGATACAGGGGCAGGATGATATGCACGAATCAGAAGCTGCAAAATTAGAACAGGAAATTCGTCAACTCTTTCATCAACACCGAAATCTGGGGCACGACTTGAGCGTATTAAAACTCTTGACCAGTGTTCCACTTTCCCTGGTGGGAGATATCCATTTGGAAACAGATGCAGTTGCCGAATATGTCATGGCGAAAATCTTTACGGAGTTGGATCATTATGTCAATCCGGAAATCAGAATGGAGAATCCATTTGAACTTATGGAGGAAGGGCATTCCCCAGAGACAGTATTTTCAGGCCCTAAACCTGTTCATGGCATCATCCAAGGGCATCATCTAAAACCAAAAACTGATACGGTATACGTATCACAAATACGCAATATCATTGCGAATGTTGAAGGTGTGAAAGGTGTAGGACAAATTCAAGTAATGCGAAAAGGACTGCCCATAAATGAAAATCAAATTTCATTCAATGCAGATACGTTTCCAACCATTGAGTTTCAAAACCTGCAAAACGAAAATTCCCATCAGCTAAAATTATTTAAAAATAACATTGAACAAGATGTTGATCCAGTAACCACCCAACAACTGATTGATTTCAATCTTGCTGAACAAAGAACGCATTACATGCGCAAGATTGAGTATAAAAATTCGCTTCCAAAAAGCAATGTCACCAAAGAACAATTGAATGTTCACTTTGCGGTACACAATGAATTTCCAGAAAATTATGCCATAGGAAAATTAAGTCAACCCAAAAATGCATCTCCTGATCGGCAGGCACAAGCCAAACAACTCAAAGCTTATTTGGCAATATTTGAACAGGTCGTGGCCAATCATTTGAGCCAACTTACGCATATGCGGGAATTGATGTCCATATCATCAAAAATTGATAAGACCTATTTCACACAAATCCCATTGGACATTGATGAAATCCAAGAGGTACTTACCGATGACATCCCAAGCTATGAAGATTTTTTGAATGAAATTTCAAATGATCCTGCAGGTTATGCAGATCGTCGAAATAGAATTCTTGATCATTTATTGGCGCGTTTTGGAGAACAACTGGATAGTGAGATTATCAGGAAATATAAAATGCCCAACAGCAAGGAAAAAGATTGGGAAATAAGCAATGAAATCATTCAAACAAAGGTCAATTTGCTGCAGAACATCATTTCATTGTCCCGATCCAGGAATATCTCTTTTAATTATTTGGATAAAAAAACCTGGGACAGCGATAATATTTCCAAACTTGAATGGAAACTCTTCATATCACTCAATTTCCGACACCGTAGGCGAAGGAGTTTGGTTAATCCCCTGTTGGATCATTTGCAGATGCGCCGTACCGATGATGGATCAAAGAATCTGTGGAAGGAGGAGTTGATTGACATTGTTGAATTGGGAAAACTAAAAGTTTGGAAAAGGGATAAGGATCAATATCTATCCGAAGAGATCAGATTCCCTGATATGGAAATTAGTTTTGTAAACCGTCTTTTTTCACAGGGAACGAATCCAAAATATTTAAGGGTTGTTTCTATCCGGGAAAAAGGAGGCATTGGATTTGCAATATTGCTCCGTGGACTTGAACCTATGCAGGATCTGCTCATCTTTCAGCATCAAGATCAAACCACCTGTGAACATGTATTGGATCGATATGTTTCTTCTGTTCATGAAATCAGTATGGAGTGTGAAGGATTTCATCTTTTGGAACACATTTTGCTTCGTCCATTGGAATTGAAATTGTTTGTTTTTTCAATCATGGATAAAAAAGGTGAAGTCCTGATGAGCGGATATTTACCAGGCAGTATTGAACAGCAGTCATTACTGGCTGAGGAATTGCCAGTAATCGGATCAAAAATAGAAAATTACAGCGTAGTTGCAGAACCTGACAGCAATTTGTTTCAGGTGGTGCTCTATGATGCAAACTATCAACCGGTCGCAAAACTCAAAAAAGCATTTCACTCTCGTGTTGGTGCGGAAAATGAACTGGCAAGGGCAGCCAAATACCTTACTTCTATTTTGGAGCGAAAAATTTTATTGGAACAAGTACTTGAAATTAACAGTATCAATGGAGAATCGATCGAGGTTCCAAACTATTTTGAATTTTCTCATTCTCTGAGTTTTATTCTGCCCAATTGGCCATCTCGATTTGGAAATGAAGAGTTCATTCATCGGTTCAAGGGATTAATCAAGGAAAATATACCGGCTCATTTCACAGCGCATGTTTATTTATTGGATCCCGCAACGATGTACAGATTTGAAGATTTGTATTCAAAATGGCTTAAAGCAAAGGCATCCGACAATCAGCCATTGTCAACAATAGATCAACTTTCGGCGCGTATCATACAACTGCTGGTTGAATGTAAAACCAATGGAATGTTGAAATGAGTGATACTCATCTTATCCAGCGACAAGTATTTCAAATTGATATTGATTCTGAATCAGAATTTAAACCGGTGAGCGATATATTGATGCAACTCATGAAAAATGAATTGCGTTTGTTTATCGATAAAACATTGAGTGCTACAGTAAAATCAAATGAATATGTTCAAATTGATCGTCTGGAAATAAATTTGGGTAATCTTGATTTGAAAAATATCAGGGAGGAGGTGATAACAGCTTTTAAAAATATTTTTCCTTCCCTCGTCAATCAAAAAATATCTACGCTTCGTACAGCAAAAAAAAGCATATTTCGCTCAAGGGACAGAAACCATCAGGCGATTTTATATTTTATTGCCTATGGGAAAAAGGCATCATGGTCTCCATCTGATGCACCATCAATAGATCATTCAATAAGAACATTTGTCCGAAAGAGAAAACGAAATGGTGTATTGAAATTATGGCAATATGGCTCCAAGGATGCAACAATCAGAGCACGAATCCTCAATTTACTGAGAATTGACGATCTTCTACATCTATACTTGACCACCTCCAAAGGAGTGGTTATAAAGGAAAAGAAAATCTGGGACAACATCATACAGTTGCTGCAACAGCATATTTCTTATATACCAGGAAAAGGGGAAATTAATGCAGTGATCAAAGAAAATTTGATGGAATTTTTAATCCGTTCTTCTGCGTCACAAAAGATGGATCCTTTGCACAATGATCCCCTAGATCTGCTGTTAGGACTTCATATTGATAGCATGCCTGCTTCAGTTGCGGCGAAAATACTAAATGGAAAAAAGGGATGGAATAAATCACCCACTGCAACAGCTGCAATACCTCATCTTGAAAGGCTATTGACAAGAACAGGAAACAGTGAAATCGACATATCTATACCTCCGTTGGCAGATTTTAAACTTTTTTTAGAAAGAGGCTATATTCCACGTCCATTGCATGACAGGGGATATTCAAACATAAATGCGCTGTTTCGGTATTTGATGCATCACCATATTGAGGAATTGCGTGTATTCTTGAAGGTAATGGGGCGCAAGACCTTGGCCCGGGGACGTTTTCTGGATAGGGTTGCGCAACCCAATATTGAGATGTTTTTTGCTAAAGTTGCTCCAGAAAATGCCGAGATGTTCAAATGGATTAAAGATGCATATTTACCCGTACATAAAATTCATCATCTCATCAAGCAACCCCTTGCTAAAATAATAAAATCCATCAATGAGATAACACTTGACATCTTTACGCGTGAAAACTTCAATGGCATTTCAAATGAAGCGTTTATAGAAATGCATATCAGGGGAATGTCTCAGAAACTCAATGTCAAAACCGAAATATTACTGCATTCCATTTTTCAGGTTGAAAGACACAAGAATAATCTGTTAGACAATAAATTTGAAAATTTTGTTGCTGCAATAAAAAATATAAAAAAAGGGAAAGGGCAAACCAGGTTTCAAGTTCCAGCATTGGATGAAAAAGGAATTGAAGGAAAAAACAAGCTTGAAGACAGCTGGAATAAATCTGTGGATAGAGATTTTATTTTGCCTACGGCTGTACTGAAAGAGCTTCTTTTTCTAAAAAAAACAGGCATTTTAGGTTCATATCAAGTCAGGGTGCATGAATTCTTACAAGATCAAATCAAACTGCGAAAAGCAAATCAGGTTAATAGCGAGATAGTTAATGATGACATTTTTATCAAATTGGTACAGTACCTCCAATTGAATGAAACTTTTTTTGAAGAAATAATTTTATTGAGCAGGGAATTGCTTACTTCTTCATCAGTAAATAATCAAAGTTTACTCGTAAAGAGCGTAGAAAAACAAAACTCTTATTCTGCAGAAAATGAGAATGGAAAGGGATTATTGGAACATTTGATCAAGCACAGAGAAAGATACCAGCCGCAGGATATACGTGTTTTAGTGAATTCATTCTTGAAAAAAGAAAGGGTTTCACAGCATATTTTTGAACAGCTTGTTCTTATACTTTTTAATGACAGAAGCAAGCAGATCATAAAATCATTGAAAACATGGTTCAAGATCAATTCAATGCATTTGAATAAAAACATGATTGATTCGTTACAGTCAAGATTTATACATTTGTCCCTTCAATTTACTGATCCACAAAGAAACCTCTCACGCATCTTCATAAATTTGCAAGAGACCGTTGATCAAGAAATACAACAACATTTAAAAACTCCAGAAGAAGTAAGAAATGTATTTAGTGACAGGGGCGAGCTGGTATTTCAACAACAAAAAGCCAAAAAGAGATCCCCGGTTTTTATTAAAGAAAATCAACTGCTTGCGCTATATTCAATCATTCAACTCGAAAATGAGTTGGAAGGAATTGTAAGTGACTCTTTTTACAACAATATCATTTACAGCTTTGATCTCTTGAGATGGAAATACCGAGATGAATTTTTTGAGATTCTCCAAAAGAATAGCACAAATCCCGAGTTTATTCAATTTTTGACAGATGAATCAAATCTACCAATTTGGAAAGCAATTGTATCTATAATTCCTGAGTTGGTAAGCAGGAGAATGAATGAACTAATAAGGTCAACCAATTTTCTCTTTCAATTTCTATCACTCACCACCTTGACAAAAGAGAAACTACAAGAATTTATCATCTCTAATGCAATCGGCTTTTATTTTCTGTCAACAGATGAACTTCCAGATGCATACTCCTTCTTTATGCATGCAATTGCGCAAGCTAAAAAAGAAGACGTATTGACCAACGAACAAGACTTGGTTTCGGTGAAAAGATTGCATAAAAATTGGCCTACTTTTTTGAGGTATATAAAACTAACGAATGAAGATAAGAAGTTAAGCATTGCCAATAAACAACCGGAACTTTTACTAAAGGCTGTTAAAGAAACATATACATGGCCCTTAGATTTTATACCTACGCTATCAACAAGAGCAGAAAAGGATATAATTCTTCAAACCTCTTTCTTTACATTTCAGTTTGTACTCAATAAATTCTCATTTCCTCCCGGACATGCTTTTGAAAATGAAAGTATATGGCAAAATGCTTTGTATTTCCGTACATTACTCCAGCAGGAAATTGGTTTATTAACCCGTGTTTGGTCATTGGCAAAAACACCAAGGCAAAAGGAATTGTTTTTAAAATGGGTCGATGAACCCATGGCCTTTGAATTGTTGGCCTTGATTTTCAACAGTACTGAAGAACAAATAAAATTATTGATTGGTGAATGGACAACTCGATTCTCTTTTCTAAAAGCAACAGATTGGACTACTGATCTTATTGATTTTATACAAACCAGAAAAAAGCCCAATGATTTACAAGAATTGATTGTTCAGTATTTGATTCAGTATACCAGAATTCACCAACTTGATGTATTGACAGTAAAGAAAGAGATTGATGTGGTGAACGGCTTCTCAGTACTCAGGAGCTTACCGATCAAGACAATTCGATGGAAAGAACTGCCATTCATCTTATCACTGTATGAACCCAACAAACCCGAATGGCATAATTTCATCTTGAAATGGGCAATTGCATTGGATGTTTTTGCGCCATCAGTTTCCAGCAAGGTAAAACTAAAATTCTTCTTAAGGTTAATTGAACGCAGCCAAGAAAAACAATCTAAAATTGAAATAAGCAAGGATATTGAATTTTATTTTAAGATTTTGAGCAAATTATCAGCAGCTGATGCAATCCCTTTCTTGCATTTGCTACATGAGGAAGGAGTGGAGCTTTTAGAATTTGTTCGACATCAACCTGGATTAATGACATCAGATCATTTCCCTTATGAGCAGATTGTTTTGAGAGTAAGTGCAACGCACTTAAAAGACGCAGATCGTGATACTATTTTTGCGCGTATATTAGAAGAATTGGGCTCCTCTACCAACAGTAGATTAATCCCTACTGCACTCAGCAAAAAGCTGTTCTCCAAAACAGGTCAAATTTCTACCAAAAATCATTTGGCCAAAATAACAGATGTTTGGTACAACGATTTATCAAAAGATTTCCCATTTCAATTTTCAGACCATCTATCTCTTACCCAAGAGGCTATACAAGAAGTACAAAAGAAATGGTCAACAACTTTTATTCGGATCTATGGCGTTTGGATGAACGGTTTAAGCAATTTGACCTTGGGTACAAGCGAGCCCAACCAAATTTTCTTGTTCAAGGCCTTGGCCAAAATTCATAAAAGGAATCTCCATGGAAGTGAAAAGATTCATGCCGTGATTTTTTTGGAAATCATAAAATCGTTGCCCGCTGGTGAAAAAGAGGTACTTGATGTTTTGAGAGCAATGAATGGATTGATTTCTTTTGAATTCTTGTTGAATACCGATGTGTTTTATTGGCTAAGCTACAATTTGAGCAAATTAGAAGGTATTACAAAGTATTTGGACGAAACAAACAAAGAGATCCATGAAAAATGGATGCACAAATTGGGACAATCTGAGATTGCTGAATCCCCAGTGGAAAAGCACCCAGTACTGTTTGATAAAAAAGAGCTCAGCTTGATGTATGAGGACGATTTTTTATTTTCGAAAATTCAAGCTGCAGCCATCTCACCAGAAATGAGCATGTGGCTGAATGAAGGATTTGTTGATCTTGGGCATGAAATGAATATCAGGATCGAAATCCACAAGACGCCTGTTATGCTATTGCTGAAAAGTACCTTTCTGCATAAAACTGTAATAAGTAAATTGGTTGATTGGCTTGGACCTTCGGAATTGGGCCGACAGTTTGAATTGCTCTTGAAAGCAAATATTCACTCAAGCACGGCCTATCAAAGTTTTCAAAAACTATTGGTTTACTTTTTTGAACATGCTGAAAAAAATGAGCATGTTCAATTTATATTGTTGTTGAATAAACTTATACAACGAAATAAATACTGGAACAAGGAGAAATTTTGGGTACAATTTTTCCAAGATACAGCAGCTTTACCAACAATGGAAGGGGCAATAATACAGCATGCAATCAAAAGGCCGAGCCTGCGCAAATCAGGCGCAATAAAACAAATCATACAATGGCATTTGGACCAATCCAGCACAACAACCATTGCTCCATTAATGGTCTTGGAAAAATACATCATTGGAGATGCACTCACTTTAATCAATTCCAACTGGACTTTGCACAAAATAAAAAAATCGATTAAACAGGTTTGGACCTCAAAAGACAAGCACTTCCCTTTTTTACTCTTTACATTGAGCAGCCAGGAGTTGTACAGGAGACGCATTCTGGAACTCATGGAAGAGTTTGGAGAGCAGACAATATTGGAAAAAATTCATCCAAGATTATGGGCAGAATGGAATTTGTTGGAAAATATTTTTGTACAGAATTTTGGCATATCCATACCCCTTAATTTGGGTGTGAAAAATGACAAGGACTTGTGGGATATGTTTTTATACAATTGGTCTGTAAAAGGATATAAGCTCATTGACCCATTGATATTATTGAGAGAGGTAGTGCTGTTGTTGGTCCCCAAGTTGGATCTCGTTGCACTAAATACCATTCGAACTTTTGATTCAACAGTTTTGGGTTATACTGAAAAAACAACCTGGAAGCGATTGATAACAATGGTTCCTGAACTAAGACCAGCATCGGTTGAAAAGTCAAAGCCGTGGAAGCAAACACGGGAAACAGAGATTGATTTACCAGATGAAGAAGATGCAGCCGAAGGAATAACCATACAAAATGCGGGATTGGTATTGCTGTGGCCGTACTTGAGCCGTTATTTTAAATTATTAAAATTGATGGAGGGAAATGCCTTCGTAGACGACAGGGCATTGGAACGGGCCATTCAGCTTACACAGTATTTGGTCAATTTTAAAACAAATATTGATGAAAAGGAGTTGATGTTGAACAAGTTATTGTGCGGCGCTGCATTCAAATTTCCTATAGGTACAGATTTTGAACCCAATGCTGAAGAAGCTTCAATGTCTAGGAAAATATTACAAGGTGCGGTTCAAAATTGGGACCAGATGAAAAATACCAGACCAGAAACCTTTCAGGAAACATTTCTGCAAAGGGAAGGACGCCTTTATAAGATGGAAGATCGATGGGAGTTGGTAGTGGAGAAGAAGGCTTATGATATGCTCTTGGATAGTTTGCCATGGAATATTTCTATGATCCAATTGAGTTGGATGTCCGATAGATTAGTAGTAATTTGGAGATGAAAATGATCGAAAACATACATAGCACAAAATTCATAGAAAAGGAAATCAAATGGTTTTCACAGGTGCTGGATGCCAGGATGGAGAGTTACTTTCAAGATCAGGAATTTACGGTTGAATCGTTGGCAGCCCCCGCTGTGAATGCCAAAGAAAGTTTTTATGAAGAGCTGCTCTTGCGATTTCAAATGGGTCTTGCAGAACGGATTGCACTGATTATGGCACTTATCCCTCATCTGCAACCCTCAGTATTTGATCGCTTTTTTATTCAAAATAAATCTATTGGAAGAATTTTTTCTGAGTTTGGAGGCATTGATAACAGCATGCACAGGGGATTTATTCCAACGGGCGAAACGGTAAGTTTTGTCATTGCCGGAAAAGATATTTTCTTGCGCAAGGAAGTTGCCAAGTTGTTTACTGAGCATCACTTTTTTCGAAAACAGAACATTTTACGGTTGAATTACAATGGCAGTTCGGAAACAATTTGGGCTGGCAAATTGACCATCTCTCAAGAATATTTATCTTATTTGGTCAAAGAGGAAAATTTTGAACCTGATTTTGATGCACAGTTTCCTGCTTCCAGAATCAATACATCATTGAATATTCATGATTTGATTCTTAGCCCCAACATCATGGAAGAAGTACGGCACATACAAATCTGGATGGATCACCAGAAAGAGCTGAGCCAAAATGAACATCTTAGAAAGCGGTTTAAAAAAGGATACAGGGCTTTATTTTACGGATCACCGGGCACAGGTAAAACACTAACTGCCTCACTGTTGGGTGCAACCCATAATAGAAAAGTATATAGAATTGATCTGTCGCAAATCGTGTCGAAGTATATTGGTGAAACAGAGAAAAATTTAGCCAATATATTTGACATGGCTGAAAATAAAGATTGGATCCTGTTTTTTGATGAAGCCGAATCGCTGTTTTCCAAAAGAACTGATATTGGTGATTCAAAAGATAAATTTGCAAATCAGGAAACCTCTTTTTTGCTTCAACGCATCGAAGATTATGACGGGTTGATAATTTTGGCGACCAATTTAAAACCCAATATTGACAGGGCTTTTACCAGGCGTTTCCAATCTATTGTTAACTTTACCATGCCGCAATCCAAAGAGCGGGAACAATTGTGGAGTAAAGCATTGAACAATATGGAAGTATCAGATAATGTAAGTTTTTCTGATTTGGCAAGAAAATTTGAGCTGTCAGGCGGATCAATCAACAATGCGGTTCAATTTGCCTGGTTACAGTCCAGAACAAGAGACCCTAAAGTCATCACTGTTGAAGATCTGATATTGGGAGCAACCCGCGAGTTGGGAAAAGAAGGAAAGTCATCAAAAAGTTAATATGTTTCAATACCTGCACTGGCCTAAAGACTGGGGAACAGAAATTGCATTGCAATTGTCGAGGGCTCAATATCAGGTATTGTTTGTAGTTGATGGAAACAATTTTGACAAGATTGAAGCTGAACTTTTTCGCTTTCAAAACAGGGGTGGGCACATAGAGCTCATTGCGTGTTTATATGCTTGGGAAAAAAACATCAGAAGTGTAAATGCACTGAAAAGATTGGCCAATGGGGGTGCAACTATCGGCTTGATCTCACTATCGGAAATGACTACCCCACCTGCCAATTCTGTAGTAATTGATAAAAGTAGATTAATAAGTGAAGTGGCTCTTGCAGAGGCTGAAAATCCTGGTGAAATTATTTTTTCTCAGGAAAGAATTTGGAAACAGTTGTTCGACAGGGCAGAACATTTTCAACCCTCGGAAACAGAGGTACAATTGCATTTCCAGGTTCAACCAAGTCATGTTGAACCTGGAGGCTTGGTAAAATTATATTGGGAAGTTCGTGATGCTGATTTTGCTGAGATTGAACCCGGTATAGGTGCAGTACCAATGGTTGGACAATTGGAAGTTCCTGTTTTTGAAGACACACTATTTAGATTAAAGGGCAGCAACAAGTCATTGCTGCGGACAAAATCAGTATTCATAAAGACAGCACAACAAAATAACATTGTTCTATCCGTATTTGTTTTTGATGTGGTATCTAAAGCGTATATACCATTGGAATCAACAAAAGAACAGGGACATGTGTATGCTATTTTTGTTGGTGATAGAATAAGGATTGATTGGAATTCCTTGCCCATCGGAGTTTTATCTGAAGCAAAATTGGGTGATATACCCAATGAAAGTTCAATAAATCTTGAAGTCTTTTCGGATGAATCATTCAAATTTAAGCTTCGAACCATACAAGAGGATTTCATAGAGACGCTGCAAATTCTTGCCATTTCTGATGAAAAAATAGATAGACCACTTAAAACAGTGAACCATGACCAATCAATTGAAACAACCGTGTTGAACAAAAAGAATCAAGAGCACAAACATGATGCTTCAACAAGCTTTTTCCAAAAAATAGTTAATCTGTTAAGGATATGGAAATAAGACCGGTAAAGCCCTTAACACGTTTATTCATATTCTGCGCAGGAAGCAGCATTGATGTGTTGATGCAATGCCCGCGTTCAGAATGGATTAAGCACAGTGGTATTGGAGTTACGGTTTTCTTTACTGGGTTGTTGGCAACACTTTCATCATTTTATGCCTTCCAGCTCATCTTCCCCAATATTGTAGTAAGTTTTTTACTGGCATTGTTATGGGGTGCTATTATTTTCAACCTGGATCGTTATATCGTGTCTAGCTTTAGAATGAACCAAACCACAAAGGAGGAAATTTTTCAGTTGATTCCACGCATGATAATGGCAATTGCTATTTCAATCGTAATTTCAAAACCCCTGGAAATTGAGGTTTTTAAATTTGAAATCAATCAGGTTTTGGAGGGGGATAAAATTGTTCTGTTGGATTCATTTTCGCAACAGCATCAAAGAGAAATGGAAAAATGGGATACGAAGACTGGTTCACTCAAAAATGAATTGAGGGGATATTTTGACCTAAAAGAAACCTATTACCGGGAATATTCATGTGAATGTGATGGCACCTGTGGAACCGGAAAAAAAGGCAGGGGAATAGAATGCTTCAATAAAAAAGAAAAATACGAATCCTACACCATAGAATATGAACAACATAAGCTGCGCATTGAAAAATTGATAAGAGAAATTGAGAAAGAAAAACAAAAAGCAACAGCAACTTTTGAAAAAAACAAAAAGACAATGGAAGATAGTTTTTCTTATGGCTTTTTGGCAAGGTTGAATGCATTGGGCAAATTAGACAGCATGGCAGCTTGGGCGATTACCATATTGTTGGCTTTGGTAGAAATTACACCGGTATTGACAAAAGTTTTTGCACCCAAAGGGCCTTATGATCATTTGCTGCAAATGGGGGAATATGATTATAAGGTAAAATATGTGCAAACTGTTTACAGAAAAAACCAGGAGTTTTACCAAATGTCACCAGTAAATGCATCGCTTGAAAACAAGACCGAAAAAATTGAAAAAGAAGCAAGTCGCTCAGGTGAAAAAACAGAAGGAATAGAGCGATACCGTAGATTAAAGGAACAAATTCAAAAATTAAACCCTTAAAGTGAAATTGTTGTTTATTGACAAGTTAAGCTTGCTGATGATTTTATTTGTCCAACCATTTTTTTCTGATGGACAAGAATTGTCGTTGAAAAAAGAAAAGCAGTTTGCATTGCCAGCAAGCAATAAAGAAATTATTGTTGAAAACTTTAATGTAAACAAAGAGGATTTTCTTAAGAAACTCATTCCTCAAAATACTGCCACAGCCTCCGATTTTGTTCCAGATGTTTCACTTGGTGATAGTTTAAAAGTATTGCTAAGAGACAGTGGAAAACTGAAAATCGGTTTGGATAGCATATACTTATTAAACCATCTCGTTCTTGAGGAAAATAAAATTCAATACCTGGCAAATATTGTCTTTTCCGTTAAGAGGTTAGGTGCTACGAAAAGTTTAAATTATGCGGTCAAGAAAGGCGATACCATCAGATTTAGTTATACCATTTTGAAAGGGGCTGGCTTGGATGAACTTGAGGTACTGGAAGGAAAAGAATTGAGATATGGTTTCTCAAAATCAAAAAAAAACGTAGAACAAAATGGTGAGTTTGTGGCCTCAGCCGATGAAATAGTTGTTTTTAATCTTACCAACAAGGGAATCAACAGTTCTAAAGGGAAACTGCTGATTACCAGAAAGGAAATGCAACAAAAACTAAGTTTTGTTTTCAGCTGCGATACCCTTGACCACATTGTAAAGGAAATCAAGCAATTGCAAGATACGGTTACTGAAATATTGGTTAAAAAAACATTCAGCACTCCATCGAAAACGGATATCACCCAATCAAATCGCGTTCAATTGAACATTCCTGTGCCTCCCAATAAAACACCCATTGCCATTGCATATTGGTTTGGAACCAAAGAACAAAACAGATTGCAATGGAATGTGCTATCAGAAGCCGATAAGGAACACTCACCTTTAGAGGCTTATGTAACAAGAGAAATTTCTCGAGATGGAACATTAAACTTGCCTGAAGAACAAGGTTCTGAGATTGATATTTCCCTAAAAGACAAGGAGGGCTTGAGCCTAAGGCTATCAAACGGTGCAGTAAAAAAAACAAATTATGCTACGCCTACCTTAAATAAAAAATGGAACTACGCATGCTTCTCTATTCAAAAAAATATTTTTTTCCCAGAAACTTTCATCCTGGAGGTACAAAACAATTCAACTTTGTACAATACCATCACTGAGTTTGAAATGATAGGATTGTTTTTAAACGAATATCAAGCAGAAATAGAAACCAAAATAACCACTTGTAAAGAGTACGTAACAATAAAGACATTATGATTCATTATTTAAAAATATTTTTGCTCCTCCTGTTTTTGAATATTTTTTCAGGTTGCAAGGAATATTCAAAATTGAAAAGCGGCACACGCAGGGTTTCTTCAGAACTTTCCCTCCTTAAAAAATCAGGTAACTTTATAAAGGGGCTTGGAGCTGATCGCAATGCGCCTGACTCTGCAGATTTGGTGATGACACCAATCAAGCAAAAAAACCTTTTAAACAGTTATGATTATTTGTACGATTGGTTAAATGGAAAAAATTCAACTTTACGGGCAGATAATTTTCAATGGGATTCAAGCCGTAACACATATACAATATTTGATTCATCATCCAGAAGACTTCATCCCGATATTGAAGTATATGGATGGCATCCATATTTTATGGGTGAACTGTGGAAAACATACCCATATGCGTTGCTTTCTACGATTTCATTTTTTTCATATGCTGTAGATGAAGAAACAGGATCATATAGCAATCCGGATCACATCAACCAATGGAGAAATATAGGCATGGTCGACTCTGCGCATGCCCACAACAAAAGAGCCCTGCTCACCGTCTCTTGTCATGGTGACAAACAGGCAAACCGCTTTTTAGAAAATAATTTGGCCTGGACAACCTTGGCTGATTCTGTTAGTAGCTTATTGCAGGAAAAAAATGCAGATGGCGTTGAACTTGATTTCAGAAATTTTTCTGAAGACAAGCGTGTTGCATTTGTGAATTTTGTAAAGTACTTCAGGGAGCGGATGGAAAAGAAAATAACAAACAAAATATTTTATCTGGCAGTCAGCTTGCCGCCTGGCAATGTCAACCAATTGTTTGATGTAAAAGAGATTCAGGTTTATGCTGAGGCCATGGTCATCAGAGGGTATGATCTTCATGAATTAAATCAAGAAAAAGGATATGCTGCTGTTGCTCCTCTGCGTGTAGATGATGCTGAGGGCTTTAGCCTTGAGTCTGTTGTGAACGAATATTTGAATGCTGGAATTGATGCGTCAAAAACCATTTTAGCTTTACCGCTTTATGGTACACAATGGAAAGGATCAAATAATGGGGATGATTTCTATGCATCTGATTTTGATAAAAAAATCACATATAAAGAGATCAAGGACCTGTACAACTCTTTGGATACCACGTTAGAATTAGTAGCGAATTTAGATCCAGTGATGATGACCAACTATTACATGTTGGAATTCCCTGACAGTACCAATGTTGAATGCTGGTTTGACGATGATTACACATTAGGAAAAAAAATGAACTTCGCATTCGCCAGAAAGTTGAAAGGAGTTGGACTTTGGGCATTGGGCTATGACAATGGACGGTCGGAAATTTGGAATCTCATCGACAAAAAATTGACAACAGATACTTTGGAAGTAACCGATCCAATTATGGAAATCGAAGGATATCCCATTAAAGTGGCTTCTTATATTGACAAGCACTCCAATCTGTTCCTGACAACGTCTATCATTATGGCTTTGGCATTTTTAATCGCATTGCTTATTGCTTTTTCAGATTGGCGTGTACGTGATGCCATTTTCAACAATCAGTTCAACCATTTTGTATTTATTATTGTAGCGACGTTGACAATCCTGCCCATATTATCAATGGTTGGTTTTTTGGGAAGGGGCAAATGGCAGATTGTGTTATCCTTTTTAACTGGAATATTGGTCGGTTATGTCTTTTTGCAGTTGAAAACTTATTTACGCTTCAAACGGCCTTAGCATGTTGAAAAAAATAGCAGATGAACTGGGATTCTTTATCATAAAACTGGTGATTGCCTTAGCCATTCTTCCCGTTTTACTGTATTGGTTTGATTTTAGATCTTCCAACGAGGCAATGAACAAGGTTGAACAACTTTTTTTAATCGAAATATGCGTACTGGTTTTATTCTGTTCACTATTTGTTCTATACATCCTTCGATTTCTGCTCTCCCTCTTGTTTAAACAAAATAAAGAAAAAACGGAGGGTAAAAAACAACCATAGAAACTGGGTTGGAACTTCAAGGAAAAACTGAATCAAGTTTTTCTACCCATTGGGAAGTCTAATGAATGTTGTATGTGATTTTCAATCTTATAAAACGTCCTCTTTGCGACATGAATGGAACGTTTTGATCACTATATGGAGCGTTTTTTTCTCCCCATGGCATATTGAATGAAGCTTCAGCCTGACGAGGTCCTGCCGCATAATACAATTTTCCCTTTGGATCAAGCAGGTTCATGTTCAGAATGTTTTCGACACCAAGGTCTAACCGCAAATACGGAAATCCTTTTGCTGCTATTCCCAAGTTTCCATTGAAAATGATATAGTCAGGCAATGTTCTGCTGGAGTCAACCCCAAGATTCTTTTTTACTGTTGTGTTTTCCCCCACTCGCCTGCCCGATACATAATTGCCCCTCAAGTTAAGTGAAGCCCTGAATGGCCCAGCTTTATCCAGATAAGTGGTCAGTCCAACATTCAAATGATGTGAGGCAATATCACCCAATCTGATGTTCTTCACACTAGAGTCAATTTTGGAAGCTGTTTGATAAGGTATTATGTAGGTGTGATTTGCATTGATCGTCAAGTAAGGTGTGGGCTTTAAACTAATATTGGTCATCATGCCCTTGATCTCATATTTTCCAGAATGTACATTGATCTTTATGGATGTACCCGGGAGGGTTTTAGATGCCACTGCATTGTTCACCCAATACCAAAAACCGATAATATTCCAGTTCAATAAAGATTTATTGGGATTGGGATTGATACGGCCGTTGAATTCCAGATTGACATAGTCAATGTTTTCTGTACGAAGGTCAGGATTGGCCACACGCCCACCTCCTGTTGAATACTTGGTCCATTGTGAAACACTTTGAACACCGTGTGAATAAATCGCCTTTGCATTGAACAAATGATGATATTGATAAACCAGCGCCAAGCGAGGAGATATTTTTACTCCAAAGCCCTCAGAATTTCGAATGGTATTACGATCGCGACGCGTACCGGCAAATATGGAGAATTGCTTATTGAAGGCATAAGAGAACTGACCAAAAACGCCAAAATCAACAATATCGTATAAATTGCTTCCCGCTATATTGCTCTCAGCTATACCTTTTTCCTTGGCCAAGAAAATATTTTTTTGCTTGTCTTCAAATTCCTTGACAGATGCACTTTTGGTATCAAAATCCTGATAGATCAGATAATCCCCTTGTGTTTGTGTGTAGCGTAAATCTAACCCACTTATAACATCAAACTTTTTATTTTTACTTGTATAGAAGTAGCGCAATTCGTTTCTGGCTTGTAATGCTTTGTAATAATAGTACTTGTTTCTCCATCCATGTTGCACCAGTGATAATCGTTCCAATTGATAACCCTCAGTCCCATACATATCAGTAACTTCGCTGGTAAGACCAGGCTTTCCAGGAAGCAAAGCATCAGGGTAAAGTAAATTTGCAAAATGAAGTTTCGTTCCCGGATCTCCAAAAGCCATAAAGTTTACACGGTTTGATTCCTTATCCAGGCTATGGACCTCGAATGTAGTAAGGTTTGTTATCTCAGAGCGTTCACTTAATTTTTTTTGGACATTAGCATACAGCGTTGTGTTGACAGGTGCCCATATAGATCCATTGTTTGATCCAGCTTCGTTTATATCCTGATAAAAGTTAACCCCCTCTTTCAATTTCCAATGTCGGAAACCAAGTGTAAAATCAGATACTTTCAATTTTATTCCAAAGTAGTAATCTTCTGTTGCATTGGAATATCCAACTGGCGCGCCATTTACCATGCCATTATAAGATGCCTTGTCCAATTGACGGGCACGATAGATTCCTTGTTGTGTTAGCGCAATTTTGGAAACATTGCCCTGATTATCCATGGATACGGTATAGTAAGGACTAACCATGGGCAACTTCATGTCACTCATGTATTTTTTCAATCCACCTGTCCAACTGATATTGGTCATCGTAAAGTTATCGTAGGTCAATGAATCGATATCGCTATCCTCATAATCATAGAACTCACCTTTCATTTGATGTTCATCTGACCTGTAATAACGGCCTGTAAGCTGAACACTGAAATTTGATCCTGGCTTACCTTTTAGGTTCATTGTAAGGTCTGCACTTTTGGTCTTGTATCCGCCTTGCAGCACATTTCCATAAAGGGAAAATTTGGCCGACTTGTTGTTATCGGGTTTGCCTTTGTTTTTTTTCAACAAGGGATCTGTTGGGTCTTCACTTGGATCCAGGGTGATGATGTTAATGGCTCCCACAAATGATCTTGGACCATACATGGTAGACGATGGGCCATACAGTACTTCAATTGCTTTGACTGCTGTTAATGGGTATTGACGGGATAAATACGCCCAGTTCAACCAAAGATCATTTTCTTCCACTCCATCCACCATCAAAAGCGTTCTTTCTGTATTTTCCTGGCGAAACCCAAGCTGAAAAATGTTGGCATAGGTTACAGAATAAATTTTATTCACATCGAATCCCGGAAGGTCTTGGATTGCATCCACCAGATCCAAATAACCGCGCTCAATCATTTCATTCCGTGTAACCAACAAAACTGAAGCTGGGGCTTCATTGATATCTTCCACTTTTTTGGATACGGAGCTCACACGCATTTCGACCCCTTCCTGAGACAACCGATCAAAAATATCGCGAAATACAATATTCTTCAGGTCTGTAGGCTGGGTATAATTCGGTTTTAAAACAACAATTGACTTGATGTAGTTTTCTGCCTCTTCAAGGGAATCAATGGCAATATAGGTCAAGGCCAATAATTCATAGGCCTGGGCTTTGGTGTCTGCAGAACCCAATCCGTCTTCACGAACACATTTTCCGAGTGAATCAATCACCTTTTGAAAATCACCAATCAGGTAATACGATTTTACCTGATCGAGATTAACTGAACAATAAGTCGTTTTTTGTGCAAAAACTGCAACAAAACTGAAGACGGTAAAACAAAGTGTCAAAAAAAATAAGCGACTCATGTATGATTCATTTTTTCAGATGAATGGGCAGCTTTTCTCTGGCAATTGAAATAATTGCATTGAGAAAAGAATTCAAGGATGGTAACATTTGAGATATTGAAATTTTATCTTTTGTTGTTCTGCTGTTTCCAATTCAATACATCTTTGTATAAATCATCCATTCTGGTACTCCACTTCAACAACTCTCCACCCTCGTCAACAGTAAGCAATTCTGTGCGTCCATTCGCTTTCATCAATCCTAAATCCCAAATCCATTTTCTGAAACCTTTGAGAATTAGTACGTTTTCTTCCCAAGAGCTGAAATTGTCAGAAGAGATATTATAAATATTGGCTGTATTGTCCATGCTTGCGGTAATCAGTTGCTGTGATTCCCTGTCCACCAACATTGATGTTATTTTAGTTTTATGCGGTTTAAATGTTTCATAAGGTTGAATTTTGCTGCCATTCAACGGGCTACAAATAAAGACTTGTCCAGCATCTGATCCCCAAAAGCTGTATTTGTCAGAAACCGCTACACTGGAAACTTTACCGACTGGCATGTTGTTGGGCAAGATCAAGGCAGTGGCTGTCTCTCGCTTTAGATCATACAAATACAATTCAGAAGCGGTTTTTAAGATCACCTGTTTATCGTTCAGCTCAAACAATTGAAGAATGCCTTTGGGCGCCTTAAGCATTTCACGTGCCCCCGAGTTGATTGTTATTTTTTCAAGCATCCCTTTGTTCAGTGTAATCAACTGATCGTTAAAAACAATTAAACTGGAAATGATGTCCTGTTCCAATCTGGCGATTTTTCTCTCCCGTTCAGCAGGAGTTTTACCATTTCGATTGAACAAGAATATCTCTCCTGCTACATTGGTGAACAAGACAGATGACTCATTATAAAACTTGACTGTACGGATACGATTTTGATTGAATTTGGTATTATACAGTTCTGGCTTCTCCCCAGGTTTAAAAAAAACGATACGCTGGTCATCACCAGATGCAACCGCCAACTTGTTTTCGTACATGTCAATATCCCTCAAGCCGGATTCTGCAGTGTAGAGATTTTGATCGCTGTTGAATAAGGAAGGCTTGTTGTCCAGTATTTTCCACTTCACCGTTGTGAGCAACCGGTAAAGATTGTCGAATGGAATGACTTTTCCGCCATTCAGTTTTTGTGATATGTTTACATAGCGAACATAATTGTTGAGCAAACTGTCTACAAAGGCCACCCTTGCATCAAGGGTTGCATAGGTTTCAGAATTCAGCCGATTCAACAGCGCTACAATTCTACTCCTGGAATCAATAAAATCGCGAGAATTGTTGGCAAGTATCGCATTTTCAAGTGCAATTGATCTTTGTAAATTTGCTTCATCAGCATTGTTTTCAGCTTTTTTTTGATTGGTCTCTGCCCTTTTAATCTCAATTTTTAACGCTTGTGCCAGTTTAACTGCCCTTTGCTCATTTTTATTGGACATGACCATTGCCTCATTGGCAATGGTTCTTTCTTTATTGGCAATTTTGGTTTGTTGCAATGCCAACAAACGTTGCGTTTGAGCAGCCCTCGCTGAATCAAGCGCTGCTTTTTCAGCTTTTTGGGCCTTTCCTCTCTCGTACTCAGCTCGATCGGCCTCTTGGGTTGCTTTTATTTTTTCTTCATTCGCCTCTTTTTGTTTACACCAGGTATATAAAGACAGAATTAACATAGCACCTGCAACTACTCCCCAAATTAACTTATACTTTTTTTGACGTTTCAACTCTCGTTTCCGAGCAGTTTCCTTTCTTTCCAAGGCCAGTTGATGTTCCTGTTGGCTTTTCATCAAATAATCAATGGCCAAATTGTACATTCCATTGAACTGATCAGCCCAAACCTTTTTTGGGGCTTCCCTAAAATACCAATGGATCATCAAATCCAAATCCGGAGGAACCATACAGCCGGCTTTACCTTGCTCAAACAACAATGCTCGTTCCGATAGACGCAAATAACTTTCTCTCGACTCACGTTCTTCATTGATCCAATCTGATAATTGCTGCCATTTTTGTAGCAAATGGGTATTTCCGATATTGATGATGGTATCATCATTTAAATTGTCCTTGTGCAGGTAATCTGACTTATGGGTATACGGCTGAATGAATTCCAGCACATTGGGCACTGCACGATATAGTGACATGAGGAAACCCTTTAGCTCAGCACTTCGGACCTCGGTTATTTCCTGAATGTGTTTCAACGTACGATATGCTTGAACCTCCGGTTCTGTAACAGGCAGGGCAATCAACTTGAAAAGTTGTTCCATCAATTTCTTATCCAGAGAAGTTTGGGCTTGGTAAAACTTTTCTAAATCAAACGCGACACCTGAAGATAAGTCACCCCATACAGCAACATCTTTTATATTGACCGTTTGTGTTTCGATCAGGAGCGACTGAACAACCCCTTTTTCTTTTTTTTCTTGCTCTGCCAGAAGCGAAAAGTTGGCCTTTATCCGTTTTTGAACCAAACGGTGAAGGCATAACTGGACAAAAGGAAGGTTTTGGGCATTCTGATCATACCCATTCTCTAAAAATAAAAATGCCTCTTCAGAGAGCAGGATATTGTGCTGCTTCAATGATCCCTGAATAACCTGTTTCAAATCTTCTTGCCGCAACAATGGAATTGCATATAATCCACTGTTCAGATGGTCTTGGATGCTCCTATAATTGTACATCCTCGGTAAAAACGAAGACCTCAAACCGATCATCACATATACTGGGGCCCTTGAAGCAGCTACAGCACGGGCTAAATTATTGAACAAGAGGCTGATGTCCAAGTCCCAATGCTCGTTGCGTTGCTTGCTAAGCCCATCAAATTTAAAGATGTCTTCAAATTGATCCAGTACAATCAACAGGTTTTTTTGGTGCAAGCTTTCCTGTTGGGCCGCTACCCTCAATAAGCCAGAGTGGTCTTTTCGAATCTCACGTACGATTTCTTCCTGTAATTCCAATGAACCTTTACTACCATCGTCTAGCACATTCTCTTCTGCTAGCGCTGCCGCAAGATTTTCTATAGGCGTTACACCAGTTCTGCAATATGCAATGGCCCATTTTTTACCAGCGACACCATCGAATCCCAATTCAAGAGCGGGTATCAACCCGGCCCGGATCAACGAGGTTTTACCAGATCCCGCATTTCCCACTACGCTGATAAAGCGCCCCGATTGCATCAGACTTAAAAGATCATCCACTTGACGCTTGCGTCCAAAAAAAGATTTTTGTTGTGCCGCATTAAATGGCGAAAGCCCGGGAAGGTTTTCGGATATAGAAATATTCATTGGACACGTATGATGTGCGCACTGACTGAAAATACAAATTGATATACATAGCTAAGATAATTAAAGAACTACTTAAAAATAACTATTTCAGTGTAATTGTGTGCAGTATTATATTGCTCCTGGCACTTGCATTTTAATGTAGTAATATATTAAACAAATGGTTCAGTTCCTATTTGGAAGCTGCTTCCTGACGTGTTACAATTGGAACATATCCAACTTCCATTCCCTTCGGAGGGGTAACCAATAAAGCAGGATCAAGTGCAACCAATTCCCCCATTGTTGGTGGCGCCATGTAATTTCTGTCAATAGGCCATTGTGCATGTAACTTTTCAATGAAAGCCTGTAATTTTTCCTTTTTGGCTTTGCTCCAGTTGTATTGCTGAAAGGACGGCTGGTCAACAAACCGATACCAGGAATAGGTAACCAAAGAGCCATCAACAAGCTTTACTTTAAAAGGGCCTGCAGCAGCACCAGGATTGGTCCAAGATCCTTTACTTGGGGAGGTGAAAGGCTCCCCAAGTTTAGCCAATGCAAACTCCTTGTCTAGGAGATTGGTTTTCTCAGGAACATCCGACGCAGATATTGCGACCAGTTGATTTCCTTCATGCCTAAAATACCTTGGAAAGTATCCAAATTTATTGGTGGTGCCATCAAACCATTTCAATCCCCAAACATTCTCATCGTGAACTTTGGTATCGAATATTTTTTCTACGCCGGTAATTTTCTTTCCATTTTGGTCGAAACCGGGAGTTCGCGTCGATATTTTTGACTTCCACGCACCCGTTTCATTAAAAGTCCCAGAGCAATTTTCGCCCCCATCACGCCATGCTTTAAATTGATCGAAAAGTGCTGCTTTTGAGTAATAAACTACATCTTGTACCAGCAAGGTCCTGCCCTGGCTATCAACTGGAAACTGAAGTTGGGGGATCTTTGAATAAGTCACGCCCTTTTCATCCTGTGACTCATAGCATGGTACTGTGTTAATTTCCATGGCACCGCCGCCCATATGTCCTGCCCTTGCATCAAGCCCACGTCCATAAATAAAGTCATAATTGAACAACTTTCCGATTTTGCTCCAGGTTTCTGGTATATAGTAAGCAATCGGCCCTTTGAAATTTGCGGCGCTAAGAAAACAAGTCCAGCTTTGATCACCAGTTGGCGGGTCACCTTCTGTTGGGTCAGTAAAAGGTAAAGCCATGTATGTATATCCCAGGAATTTACCATTTGGATTATCTTGGAAAGGCAAGGCATCGGGTGGAATGAGCAAACGATTGCTCAATTGAGCAATACCCAGGCGGTTGTCGGGCAACGCTTCGCTGTCATAAAAAAATGACCAACCTGGCGAGCCCACTTCATAATCGTAACATTGTGGTGTTGCATTCATACTGAATTTCGGTGGGCCATATCGAAATCGGTTTCCTGCCCAATAGCCAAGGCCCCCTTCAAGTGTTTGAAAAACACTACCCCATGTCGGGCCTCGTTTCGGCCAATTGTCGCGTGCATGTGTCCCAATGGGAGCAAGGGGCTTATCTTTATTGTCGGAATTGTCAGGGGTCACCCAGGCTCCGGCCAAACCAATCTGAAAATCAGAAATCGGTTGATTAATCAGCGGCCATACAGCTGAATAAAAACCCATCCCATAACTAAATTTTGATTGATCAGCAGGCCTGTCCGCATTATAACTGATGTATCCATGCAGTCCGCGGGAATGCGATTTTATGACTCCGGGATCTTTTACTTTTTCCTTGTCATCTTGTGTGAAAGCCTGTTGAGATGAGAGTAGCATAAAGAAAGCAACGAAAGGCAATTGAAAAAAGAAAGCCTTATATCTCCCAATAAATATTGTACAATGCATGGTTAAGTTTTTTAAATACGTCCACATTCCATGTTTGGTTTTTTTATTAAAATGCTTCAATGCTTGTTTTACTTTTTTCTTTGATTACTAATTTCTTTCAACCTGCTGATTCCAAGCGATTGCCTGTTTAACGGGGCGCTGCGTCCACTTGATTTCGAAAGCTGGAGTATCTTTTGAAGTTCTTTTCGTTTGTCAGCATCGGTGAAAAAGAGATTAGTCCTTTCGCCAGGATCTATGGATAAATTGAATAATTGACCAGTTGCACCTGGAGCAGTTTCCGGGAAATCATATTTTTCAAGTTCTTTCCCCTTGTAATTATTGCCCCCCGAGCCCAGATGGTCAAGGTACTTCCAGTTTCCCTGGCGAACCTGGAATTCCCCCCTAAAACTTTGGGTCAACAAATAGGGCCTGATTAATGTGTTATTATCCTGCACGCCAAGCATGGCCGGCAACATATCATAACTGTCCGTAGCGTCTTTGTCCTTGAGTTGATACCCAACAATGGATGCGGCTGTTGCAAAGATATCAGTCGTGCTGATCAACTGATCAGAGACCAATCCTTTGGGGAATATTTTTGGCCAACGAACAATAAAAGGTACCCGGTGACCCCCTTCCCAACCATCCCGCTTCATACCCCGCCAGCCTCCGGACGCATCGTGGCCATAATCATTGCGCATCCAGTTTACATGAACTGTTTCTGGGCCATTATCAGCATTAAAAATAATCAGGGTATTATCATCTATCCCAAGCTTTTTTACCAAATCTATAACCCGGCCAACCAAGACATCCAATTCCCGCATAAAATCACCACGAGGACCGGCATTTGTAGTGCCAATAAATTCTTTGGCAGGAAGTACGGGAGCATGGGCAGCCTGGGTAGAAAAAACAGCAAAAAATGGTTTGTCTGGGTTGCTTTCCCGGTGCTTGGTTATGAAGGAACGGGTCTTTTCATAAAACATTAAATCTGCATCCACAAAGTTGTAGCCTGGCGACATCCAGCCTTCGTCATTGTCCCAAAGCCATTTGTTACCCGGATCAGGAAGATTGGAACGCTTATGTCTTTCACTCGCAGGAATAGGAACCATCCCATTTTCAATGTAAACATATAAAGGATCTGTGGTAGGACAATTGGGTGTAATAAATGATTCATCAAAGCCCCTCTTATTGGGGCCATCAATCAATGGAGTGCTTTTTTCATAATCAATGAGCAGCGCATTTTCAAAACCATTGCCCAATTGTTTATTGTTTTTGTCAACCCACGTAAGTCCGACATGCCATTTCCCGAAAATGCCAGTCCGGTATCCCTTTGTCCGAAGCATTTCCGCAATTGTAAGTGTCCCGGGCTTTAAATAACTTGGACCCCCTGGTCCTTCAAAGGCACCGCCACCCTTGCCTGTTGAGCGGTATATTTGTTGACCGGATAGCAGCCCATAACGGGAAGGAGAACAGATGGTTGATGGACTGTGTGCGTCTGTAAA